>JBPEXY010000309.1:0-36310 GCA_052031065.1 Immundisolibacteraceae bacterium
GGGCCATTGACCGGGCTGTTTCCCACCCCGTTACAATGCCAGCCTGAGATCTACCGCGATCTTTTTATCGACCGCCACCGAACAATCCATAATGGAAATTTCATGAGCTCTTTCAACCCTCCTGTTCGCACCCTGATGGGTCCTGGTCCGTCGGACATTCACCCCCGCGTGCTGTCGGCTCTGTCGCGGCCGACAATTGGTCATCTCGATCCAGCGTTCCAGGAGATGATGGAGGCGCTCAAATCACTACTACGCGGAGCGCTATTAACCGAGAACGGGGTCACCTACCCGGTCTCCGCTCCCGGTTCGGCGGGCATGGAAAGCTGTTTTGCCAATCTGGTGGAGCCGGGCGACAAGGTGGTGATTTGTCGCAACGGCGTTTTTGGCAGCCGTATGCAGCAAAACGTCGAGCGTATGGGTGGTCAGGCAGTGATGGTGGATGACTCCTGGGGAAGAGCAATCGACCCGAACAAGCTGGAGGAGGTGCTGCGCCAGCACCCGGACTGCAAAATCGTCGCCATGGTGCACGCTGAAACTTCCACCGGGGCGCTGTCTGACATAGAAACGCTGGTGAAAATCGCCCAGGGACACAACTGCCTGACCATCGTCGATGCGGTCACCTCCCTCGGCGGCATCCCGTTGATGGTTGATGAGTGGGGTATCGATGCGCTCTATTCCGGCAGCCAGAAATGCCTCTCCTGCGTTCCGGGGCTTTCTCCGGTCACCTTTAATCAACGCGCGCTTGATGTCGTTACCGCACGCCAGAGCCCGGTTCAGAGCTGGTTCCTCGACCTCAACCTGGTGCTGGGGTACTGGCGTGGCGACGGGGGTCGCAGTTACCACCACACAGCCCCGGTCAATTCGCTCTACGCCCTGCATGAATCGTTGACCCTACTCGAAGAAGAGGGGCTTGAGAACGCCTGGCAGCGCCATCGGCTCCACCACCAGGCACTCAGAGCCGGTCTCGAAACGATGGGCCTTGACTTCCAGGTGCCGGAAGCGGAACGGCTGCCACAGCTCAACGCCGTGCTTATCCCCGACGGTATTAACGACGCGGAAATCCGCAGCGAGTTGTTAAACCGGTTCGGCCTGGAAATCGGTGCCGGACTGGGCGATGGTGCCGGTAAGGTTTGGCGCATTGGACTGATGGGCTACGCGGCTCGGCAAGAAAACGTTCTGCTCTGTCTCGCGGCATTGGAAACAGTGCTCGGCGCGCGCAATGTCATCGACAGGGGAGTAGCTCTGGACGCGGCCAATCAGGTTTATCAGCAGACCAGCTAAGCAGCTATTCAGAGCCGTGTGGTCAGGCCGCTGACCACACGGCGGTTAGACCTTCAGGCACCGGTCCCACCCAGACTGGCCTCACCCAGACTGGCCTCACCCAGACCACCCTCACCCAGACCGGCCCCACATTCACTGACCCCAGTCAGAACCCAATTGAAGTCTTCCCCAGCGGGGTTGGCTAATGCCCTGATGCCGCTAGTTCCGCCCCCGATAACAGTGGTAACCCCAGGCTACGCAGGCACCCTACCACTAACGCCATGAAAAACAAGGCCCTTCGGCTCATTCAGTGATCAAGAAACGTTCGCTACAGTCGATATTTTTCAGCGCGTGTCCCCGCGCCCCGCGACATTGACGTCGAGGTAAAAGCCGATAACGGCAAGACAACATAAATCAGCATAAAAGGAGTTATGCAGAGTTATGAAGATTCGCGTTTTTTTGAATGCGGTTAACCTGGGTCTGTTGGTACTGACCGTAACCGTCGCGGCCTCTGCCGTCTGGCTCAGTACGACCCTGCTAGAGCGGCAAACCAGGCAAACTGAATGGGCAGAGCTGAGCAGTCTCGGCCTGACAAGGCTCAGCGATAAGATCAACCGTTATGTACAGAGTGGCGATGCGGCACTCCTCACTGAGGCGGAATTGCTCACAACCAAACTGAAAGAAGCATTAACCCGGCAGGGAATCAGTGAGGAAAGCCCTATCCAGCAACAAGTAGCGTTGATTGCCGAGGGCCTGACCCTGGATTATCGAGCTGCAGGTAAGCTTTCGGGCAATATAGAGCAATTATTATTGAACAGTGAACGCAGTCTCTGGAACAGTGCTGACGTTCTCTATGACACTGCGGTTACTGCGCTCACCGATAGCACAACAGACGTCGAAGTCATCGGCACTTACTTGGTCGCACTCGGTGAGTTCATGCAGAAACTGCAAGCGCTGGTTGATGCCAGGACAACCTATTTCGCGATGACGGACCATCGTTCTGAGAAAAACCTCGCCGACCACCTGCAACAACTACGAGTCGCTGCGGAACAAGTACAACAGCTACCCAGGCTCAGCAATTTCGGCAGCACAGAAGTCAGCTACGGGCTGTTCAGTGACGATGTCGACGTGGTGGAAACCACCGGTGAATCGGAGGCGGCCAATGAACTGGTAAGCCTGAGCACCCGTTACCAGAAGGAGCTGGATAATACTCGCCAGGCCGTTAACCTGAGAGATGCGGCGCTGCTAAAGCTTGATCAGGACCTGAAACAGTTCGCCGAGCTAATGGGCGAAGCCCAAACTGCGTTTAATCAGCACGGCGAAACACTCGCCCGCAACATCGGCCTGCTGGCCGCAATATTGGTGCTAGTGCTCAGCAGCGCCGGGATAGGAGTCACGCTGATAGCACGCCGCGTCATACTCAGGCCCGTTGAACAGTTGTCGAACGGCTTTGACCAGCTCTCGAATGGCAATGAGCTGTCTTTACTACTGGGATTCAGATCGAGTAACGAGCTGGGCGAGGTGATCCGTCAGTTCAATTTCCTGGTCGCCAGTTCCCGAGCCAGGGAACTGCAAAACGCCATGGAGCTTGAAGATGTATCCAGGTCACTAGAGAAGATCGGCTCGGAAGCGGGCCTGATTGCCACTGAGGTTGGTAAAACCGATGCGCTGCTACACGAATCGGAAGTTGCCTTGAACACGCTGTCCGGCATGACCGATACCTTGCTCGCCAGCGCCGACAATACTCGTGACCGGGCAACTTGTAATGGCGAAACCATCCGTGGTTCGATTGAAGCTATTGAAGAAGCTATCGGCAATGCCGAAGAAGCCCAGCTTGTCACCAACCGCTCGCGTCACTCGCTCAATGGCCTGCACCACTCTGTACAGCAGGTCGACACAATGATCGGGGCAATCAATGAAATCACCGAACAGACCAATCTGCTGGCGCTCAATGCAGCGATAGAGGCTGCCCGCGCTGGGGAAATTGGCCGTGGTTTTGCAGTGGTGGCCGAGGAAGTACGGCAACTCTCCTACCGTACCCGAAATTCCCTGGAAGAGATCACCGCAACGCTTGCCGGACTGCATCAGGCAGTGAATGAAATCGAACGCGACATGGAGCAACTGGAGATCAATTCAGAACAGCAACAGCAGACCGCCGCCGCTCTGCGTGAGCGCAGTACCGTACTGGAAAGCAACGCCAATGCTGCTGCCGAAGCAGCGCAAGAGGAGTATGTCAACGTCACCCAGTATCAGGGTTTTAACCAGGTACTTTCTGACAACGTGCACCAGGTAATGGATCATGCCCGATCGACCGGCACCGCAATTCGTGACCTGCGCAGCCATGTGGACGACCAGATTATCAACATCATCACAACACTGGGGCTGGAAACGGGGGCTGCCGAACAGCAACACCCCGCGATACCGGCGGAGCAGAAAGTCTGGTCTGAAACGCCGGCAGTGGCAGCATCGTCACCCGCTAACAGAGACCTTTGTTAACCTCTTCGAGCCCAGCCACAAGTCATTAGCCCATGGTGGCAATTGAACGGCGGAAATAACGTAGCGATAACAGAAACAGTGTCAGACCGATCACCACCAACGCGAGCAGGTGTGGCCAGACGACCGTCAGCCCGGCATCACGAAAAAGAACTCCCTGGGCGATCTGCACGAAATGGGTATCGGGCGCGAACAGCATAATATCGCGCACCAGTTGCGGCATGCTCTCCCGCGGTGTGGTGGCGCCAGAGAGCATCTGCATCGGTAGTAACACCAGCATGAGCAGCAGGCCAAATTGAGGCATGGAACGGGCGACACAACCGAGATAGATCCCCAGCGATGTCACCGCAAACAGGTGCAGTGCGGCGCCGACCAGGAACAGGATTAACGAACCCTGCACCGGCACTGCCAGCCAACCTTCGACGACAACCAGCAGAGCGATAGCGGCGGCCACCAGCACCACCAGCCCCATCGACCAGACCTTACTGAACATAATCTCGAACGGCGTCACGGGCATAACCAGCAGGTGCTCGACGGTTCCGTGTTCGCGTTCGCGGATCAGCGCGGCTCCTGTCAGTACGATACCAAGCAGGGTGACATGATTAATCAGTTCCATAATTGAACCAAACCAGGCCTTCTGCAGCTGGGGATTGAAGCGGCTGCGTACCACCAGCGAGACTGGCGGCTGCTGCGTCGACCGGTAGTGTCGACTGAACTCGGCAGCCTCAGCAGCAACAATTGAATGAATGTAACTGCTGCCAGAGAAGGCCTGGCTCATTCGGGTAGCATCGATATTGAGCTGCACCGACGGCTGTCTGCCAGCCAACAGATCACGCTGCAGGCCGTGAGGCAGATAGAGAGCGAACGTAGCTAGCCCACGATCCAGTTGTGCATCCATCTCAGCGGCGGAGATCACTTTCGGTGGTTTGAAGTACGGAGGATAGAAAGCCGCAATGATCTGTTCGGAAAGCTGCGAACGATCCTCATCGACGACGATAATTGGCGCCTTGTTCAGGGTTTCAGGCATCGCCTCGGCCGCCGCGTATATGGATATCGTAAACGCGTAGCCGATCAGTATCATCATCACCGGGTCGCGCGTCATACTGCGCAGTTCCTTGATCCCCAGGTGGAACAGATTGAGATATCGCGGAGTCAATACGCCCACCTAGCGCTCCTGCTTGCGTAGCGCCAGCGCCGCCATCAGCAGCAACACCGGAATGGTCAAAGCCAACATTGCCAACGGACCGGTAAGGTCAGCCATACCCAGCGCCTTGGAGAAAGTACCCCGTGCAATGGTGAGGAAATGGGTGGTGGGATAGACCTCGCCGATGACTCGACCAACACCCTGTAACGACGTAACCGGGTCAATCAGCCCTGAATAACTGACCGCCGGTAACAGGGTGAGCACCGCAGTCCCAAAAATTGCCGCGATCTGGCTGCGCATAAAAGCAGAAACCAGTAACCCGAAGGCAGTGGCAACGGAGACATAAAGCAAAGCGCCCACCGCCAGCGCGGCGAAACTACCTTTCAGCGGCACCACAAACACCACGGTGGCAAACAGTACCAGCAGCAGAAAACTGACCATCGACAGCACCACATAGGGAATTTGTTTTCCGACCAGAAACTCCAGCCGGCCGGCTGGCGTCACATAGAAATTGATGATCGACCCCAATTCTTTTTCGCGCACGACACTCAGCGCGGCCAACATCGCAGGAACCATCATCAGCAGTAGCGGGATCACCGCCGGCACCATGGCGACAATGCTGCGTACATCTGGGTTATAGCGAAATCGCGGCTCGATGCTCAGCTGTGGTTGAGCTAACACCGACAGGCCGGCCCTACGCGCCTGCTCCTGCAACCAGCCACCGTGCATTCCCTGCACGTAACCCAACAGCGTCTCACCGCGGGTCGGCATCGAGCCATCAATCCAGGCACCGATTTCTACCGGCCTGCCACGCTGCAGATTGCGGCCAAAGCCGGGCGGGATCTCAATTACCAGACTCAGTTCTCCCGAACGCATGCGCAGATCGAGCTGCTGATAGTCGCTGATGGCAGACCGTTCAATAAAATAGGGCGAACCAGCCAGGTTGTTGGCGTAATCGCGGCTCAGCCCCGTCTGGTCGCGGTCAAGCACCGCAAAGGTAATGTCTTCCACATCCAGACTGATACCGTAACCCATCACCAGCAGGAGGATCACATTACCCACCAACGCCAGCGCCAACCGTACCGGATCGCGCAATAGCTCCAGCGACTCCCGGTAGGCAAAACTGATTACTCTGCGTAGTTTCGTAACCATCGCACTACCCTGCTGTTGCCTCGGCTCACGGTCGACGGGCGGCGGCTGTTGGTAATGACCAGTTGACTGCGACACAGAGAGGGGTTGATACCGCACAGAATCCCCTTCTGGCAGAGCAACCTGTTCCTGTAGTTGTGGTGGCGGAGAATTTCCCTGGCTGGCTTTTTCGGCCTGCTCAATGTAGTGAATAAAAGCAGCATCCAGATCCACTTCTGCCGCGTTTTTGATCAACTCACCGGGTTCGGCCACCTGCAACAACTTGCCACCATGCATCAAGGCAACGCGGTCACAACGCATCGCTTCGTCCATGAAATGGGTGGAGATGAAAATGGTCACCTGATCACGCCGGGAAAGCTCACCGAGGTAACTCCAGAACTGATCGCGTGCCACCGGGTCCACGCCGGAGGTAGGCTCATCAAGTATCAGCACTTCTGGCTGATGAATCAGCGCTACCGCCAGTGACAACCGCTGACGAACCCCGAGAGGCAGCTGTGGCGGTAATCGATCTTCCAAACCGGTTAATTCAAATCGAGCAATCATCTGCATCACACGCTCAGCGATCTCGCCGGGTGCCACCTGAAACAGACGGGCGTGTAACCAGAGATTCTGGCTGACCGATAACTCACCATAGAGCGAAAAGCTCTGCGACATGTAGCCAACCCGGTATCGCGTTGCCAAATCCCGTGTATCGATTGGCTTGCCGAACAGGGTGGCATTGCCTGCGCTGGGTTCCAACAGGCCGGTAAGCATCTTCATCGTCGTCGTTTTGCCGCAGCCGTTGGAACCGACGAAACCAAAAATTTCACCACGGCCAATCTGAAAACTGACCTCACTGACAGCGGTAAAATCTCCGAAGCGCATGGTCAGTTTGTCTGCTTCGATCGCCGGCGCTTGTCCGGCATGGACATAGTCGCCAAAGTCAACGGTCCGGTGACCGGCCCTGCGCTCTGTTGGCAATAATGCGACGAACGCACTCTGCAGCGTCTGTTCACCGGTTTTAAGCAGAAGCTCCTGTGCTGTACCGATTGCCAGAACAGCACCCGCATCCATTGCCACTAATCTGTCAAAATGGGCTGCCTCTTCCATATAGGCGGTCGCCACCAACACCGTCAGCCAGGGGCGCTGTTGGCGGATCGAGTTAATCAGCTGCCAGAACTGACGCCTGGAGAGGGGGTCAACGCCAGTCGTCGGTTCATCAAGGATCAGCAGATCTGGGTCGTGTATCAGCGCACAGCAGAGTCCCAGTTTTTGCTTCATGCCACCGGAAAGCTGATTCACCGGTCTTTGCAGAAACGGACGCAGTCCGGTGCTGGTGGTCAACTGGGCAATGCGCTGCTGGCGTTGCCGACGATCATGTCCGAACAGCGCCCCAAAAAAATCGAGGTTCTCCGCTACAGACAGGGTCGCGTAGAGGTTGCGTCCCAACCCCTGGGGCATATAGGCGATGCGCGGACAGAGCCGGTTTCGGTGTCGAAAATCAGCCATATTGCCGCCAAGCACTTCAACGCGGCCCTGTTGAATCTGCCGGGCACCGGCAATCAACGCCAGCAGGCTTGATTTGCCTACCCCATCGGGGCCTATCACGCCAACCAGCTGGCCTGGCATGATCTGCAGATCAACACCCTGCAGTGCAACTAACTGCTTCCGGCCCCTGCCGTAGGCAAGGCTAACCTGCGAAAGGGCAACGGCGGGGGATTCAGCCATTCCGACGGTCATTCATGGTTGAAATACCAATCCCTGTCTGACTACGGATGCAAATGCCGGCCTCACTCGGGCAGTTTTACCGCCAGCCAATCCGGCCACTCCTGGTTCCGGTCACTGCGCACATAGGCCATCCCCGGTAGCCCGGTTTTTACCTGTTGCAGATGCTTTTGCAATAGCGCTACCGGAATACGGGCCTTTACACGAAACATCAGCTTTGCGCGCTCCTCTTCAGTTTCGACACTACGCGGTGTGAACTGCGCAACGTTGGCAACGAAAGAGACTTCCGCCGGCACGACATATTGTGGCGCCACATCCAGGATCAATCTGGCCGGGTCACCCAGCGCCAGACGTCCGGCGATGGCGGTTGGCAGAAAAAAGCTCATGTAAACATCATTCAAATTGACCAGATTGAGCACTTTACCCCCCGCTGCAACCACCTCACCTGGCTCGGCGATTCGATACTGCACCCGACATTCACAGGTGGCGCGCAGGACACTGTCATCCAGGTCTGCCTGGATCAGCTCCAGCGCAGCCTCGGCAGAAGCAACCTGAGACTGCGCCGCAATCACCTGTGATCGCGCGAAGCCCAGCGCGGCCTCTGCGGCCGCAACCTGAGCCTGGGCAGCATTAACCGCGGCGCGGCTACCCTGGTGACGGGCACGGTCATCATCAAGGTTCTGCTCGGAAAGGGATTGTTTGGCGGCCAGCTCTTCACTGCGCCGCAATCGCCTGGCAGCGGCGTCCAGCTCGACCTGCCGTTGCGCCAACAGCGCCTGCGCCGCGCGGATTTCTGCCTCCCGCTGCTTGACCTGGGCAGCAACGATTTCTACACCAATCTGAGCCTGCTTTAACTCTGCCTGCGCGGCATGCAGGCGCGCATCAAGGGTCGCTGTATCCATTCGCGCCAGAACCTGTCCAGGGGAGACAAAATCTCCCTCAGAGACAAGAACCTCAGCAATTCTGCCCGGATAGCGGGCAGCGACATCCACCTCTACGGATTCGATCCGGCCATTGCCGGAGGCAAACCCGGTTGGCAACTCATCATTGCCAGCCCATTGCCAGAGCCCGTAGATCAGCAACAGCCCCAAACCGATGAAGATTGGAGTGGAAAACCACACGCTGCGGTGTTCAGTCATTTCTTGTTCCCGGTTTCTAAAGATTAGGGAAATGCCCGGCGCAGGCCCCGACCTGCCTCGCTGATAAGCTGGATGATCATGATAATCCCTGCGGTGGCAAACTGTACGCTACCCAACCAACCTGCACGGCAAAAAACTGCGTCATTGCTTGCCTGACCGACAGACAATGGCTACTTGGTTGGCGGCACGGCTTCAGATGCGTACCAGAGAACGAAAAACGGCGGCCCAAAAACTTTGGGCCGCCGTCCGGTAGAGTGCTGTACCTGAGTAATAGCGGTAGCAACGGGAACCCTCGATTCCCCCGGTTTGAAGAATCAGTAAGCCATTAGCTCACGATATTTCTGCCAGAAACCGCGGATAGTGGTTTCGGTAACCAGATGATCCTGATCCTCTGCTGTCTTACCACCCATCTGAATCACGTTACGGGCATCGCGACTACGGGTGATCGCCTGTTGACAGATCACACTCGACTCCCCATCTTCCATGGAGATGAGCCCGGCAGGTCCAATGAGGTTAATCTGCTTCAGACGGATCGCATCAAGCTCCTGGTCGTCATCTTCGTAGCCGAAATAGGTCCAGACCAGCTCAAACTCGTTCTCGTTTTTCGGCACGATCTGGCGCACCGCGAGCGTATTCTGAATCTGCTGGATCACCAGTGTCGGCATGATGGAAAGAATCACCAGCGTCGTATTATCACCCCACTCGCCGGCGCGGCCAGCCAGCAACGACATATCGGCAAGACTGTACTCCCCCGCCTGATAGGTGCGCAGATGGGCATCGTTGGTCTCCTTCAACGACGCTTCACTGTCGGTACCCGACTGGGAAAAAAGCACGGTGTTCCAGCCGTTGGAAATGCGTACTCCACCGGTTTGCGACGAACGGTAGAGACCAAAAGTCATGTGAAACAGGTGCAACAGACTGGCGTGATAAGGGTCTTTGGTGTTTTCGGCGTAGAATTTCCAGTTGCTGGGGATGTACTGGCGGGCATGGCCGAGCACCTTCACCGGACGGTTAAAGATACGCTTGACGTGAAAATTCACATCACTATCACCACCGAGATAGGCATCAACATCCTCCATATCCCGGTCGAAAGTACCAAATACCGCACCATTGTAGTTTTCCACCCGGATTTTTCGTACCGGGTTGGCGGCCATATCGAAATCCTCCGGCATGCCGCCATTGCCGCCCAGCCCACGGCGGAATGGCACTCCGATCAGGTCACCTCTATTGTTGAAACTCCATTGATGATAGACACAGGTATGGCTGCCATCCGAGCTGCCGCAATTTTCGCGAATCACCAGTGCCCCACGATGGGAACAACGATTCTCCCAGGCGTAGATCTCGCCGTCATCATCGCGCACCATCACCACCGGAATATCGCCAATGAAGGTTGATTTAAAATCACCTGGGTTGGGCACTTCGGCATCCAGGCCGAGGAAATTCCAGGTCGGCCCCTGGAAAATGCGCTCCATTTCACGGTCGTAGACCGCCCGCTCATTAAAAACGCCATAGGGCACGGAGTCACACACACCAGGCTCCGGCCAGTTCAGCTCAATACCACCGGTCACTCTTGCGTCCATTTCTGCCTCACTTGTTGGTCAATTAGCTTATTTAGCGCTGGTTTAGTCGCATCAGATTGGGGTAACCATCAGCGTCTGGATACGGTAGGTATCAAAAACGCAGATCTTCTCTTTGAATTTGAGCTGGTCTCCATCGCGCACAACAACGTCATCATATCTACCGACGTTATACACACGGGTTTCGCCATCAAGCAGGGTCTGAAACACCGCATAGTTGGTTTGCGCCCGAATTTCGTCACTGGATTCATCAACGATTCGGGTATTACTCACCAGGTGGCGGTAAAAATGGGGGGCGTAGATATTGGCGTTACGCAGAGCCACAATCCGGTCACGCAACATACCGCGACTGTCGCAGAACATCACCGCAACCGGTAAGCCAGCATCGGCATTCTCTCTGGGAATGACTTTATAGAGACACTGTTCGGTAAAAAATTCGGGCCAGCGTTCCAGGTCATCATCATCAATACAGGCGACATAGTCATTCTGCAGATTCTGTACTGCCAGAAGTGTTTCGTAGCTCATCGTTGGGACCAGTCCTTAATGATTGAATAAATTCTGGTCACAAATTCTGCCCAGATAGGCGGGAAACTCCCTGACCCATATCAAACATTGGCCCAATGGTGCGCCGACTCGATTTTCACCAGACAAAAAAAAACGGGCCGAAGCCCGCTTTTTTAATCGCCATGTACTGCTACGTTAACAGTCCATCAACAATCGATACCTGTTCCAGAAACTACGGATCGGCCCCTCAGTCACCAGATGCGGCTCGTCCTTGAAGTCTCGGCCTGCCATCTGAATACAGGAGAGCTGATCACCGTCCCGAATGGTAGCGTTTTGCACCAGCTCGCACGCTTCACCATCTTCCATCGAAATGAGGCCGGCGGGGCCAATCAGGTTAACCTGCTTTTCGCGGATGGCATCCATCTCAGCGTCGTCATCGGCATAGCCAAAATAGGTCCAGATCAACTCAAACTTATCGACACCGCGGGGCAATATCTGGCGTACCGCAAGGGTGTTCTGAATCTGCTGCACCACCAGACTCGGCATAATCGACAGAATTACCAGGGTAACGCCATCGTCGTACTCCTTGCGGCCAGCCAGCAGTGACATATCGTCAAGACTATAACCATCCTGGTAGGTACGCAGGTCACTGGCTTTGGTCTCAGAGATAGTCTCCTCGTTATCGGTACCGGCTTCAGAAAAGAGCACGCTGTGCCACTCGTCACCGAGACTGATACCACCGGTCTGCGACGAACGGTAAAGACCAAAAGTCATATGAAACAGATGCAGCAGACTGGCGTGGTAGGGGTCCTTGGTGTTCTCCGCGTAAACCTTCCAGTTGCTGTTGACAAACTGGCGGGTGGTTCCCAGCACCTTTAACGGGCGGTGCAGGATTCGCTTCATGTGGTAGCTGACATCATTGTCACCACCGAGGTAACTCTCCACATCACCACGATCAAAATCGAAGGTACCGAAAATGAGCCCGTGATAGTTTTCCACCCGCACTTTCTGCAGGCCATGCTCTTTCATGTCGAAATCTTTCGGGTAACCACCCTTGCCAGCGAGACCACGGCGAAACGGCACACCCACCAGATCACCCCTGGCGTCAAAAGCCCACTGGTGATAAACACAGGTGTAGGTGCCATCACTGTTGTTACCGCGGTTCTCCCGGCAAACCAGCGCTCCACGGTGAGCACAGCGATTGACCCAGGCATGGATTTCACCATCCTGACCGCGGGTCACTACTACCGGCGTGTCGCCAATATGGGTGGACTTGAAATCTCCGGGATTGGGAATTTCCGCTTCAAGAGCGAGGAAATTCCAGGAAGGCCGGAACAGCCGTTCCTGTTCAAGCTCGTAGGTCGCCTGATCACTGAACACCGCAAAGGGCACAGAATCACTGACACCGGCTTCAGGCCAGTTAAGTTTTGAAATGGTTTCGAGAGCAGCAGAGTCGGTTTTAGCATCCATAACAGTCACCTGTTGGCGTCGGAACAGGCCAGGCAAGGGCGTCCCGACTTTTCATTGAATTTTTGCACCGCTCGCTAAAAGAGCGGCCTGATTCCTCTTTTTTTATGGCAGGAATTCTACCTGATGTGGCTGCAGGGCGCACAAACTGACGGCCCTGTGAAACCACCTGACGGCTACACTCGGAATAACGACCAACAGGAACAGGAGAGAGAAAAAAAGACGGCGCGATAAACGCGCCGTTTAAGTGGAGCACCCTTGCCTGGGTGAGGTGCAGCGTGATGTTCCACCACGCTGGAAGTGTTCCCGGGCACGCCAGGATAATTGTGGACCTAAAGCTAGATGGGGTAGACGATGTATCGCGGCACCACGTTGGTATCGAGTATCGCCTTACGCTTTCTCAGTTTGGCGGTGCCGTTAACAACGATCTCATCCTCATAACATCCAGAAGCCAGCACCTGGGTAATACCGGTGTCGTCGGTGTACATCACCGTGAAATTCGTTTTCGCGGCATATAGGTCGTCACCCAGTGGCTCACAGCGGGTTGGCTGGAGGAAGTGGCGGGTCTGGTATTCCTCAAAAGTTCCTGCCCATATCTGGTCGACATATTTCACCCGGTCCTGCAACCGTTCGCGGCAATCGTCGAACATGTAACCAACCGGCAACTCGCCATCCTCATTCTCTTTGGAACGGCAATAGTATTCAGCCTGGGCATCGAAAGTCGCTAGCCAGCCCGGCATATTCTGCTCATCAAGTGCGGCGATGTAGTCCGACTGTAATTCCGCGATCTGCGCGCGGATCTCTGCATTGACACGACTCATGAGGTTGCCCTCCGAAAGCCCATTTTTTTACGGTAGTATTCCCAGCGCGGCAGGTTGCCGGTTTCATCATTCTGTTTAGGGCTAAAGGTCAGCTCTCGCTCGTTGCCGACTCCCTTTTGAAAAATGGCGTTGCCCGGGGAGATGTTGCCGTGGTGAATACGGGTAAAAATCGCCGCATCCTCAAGACTGATTAGACCACTCGGGCCAAGCAGATTGGACGCCTGGCGCAGCCGGTGGCGGGCCATATCCTCGTCATCATCTTCGTGATAGAAGTACGCGTAGTGCACCTCGGTATGGTTGTAATCACGCGGAAACGCGAAGCGGATGTTGAGCATATCGAGATGCTTGGTCATCACCGTGATCGGGAAGGTGGCGATCACCAACGAACCGTTACTGGTTTCGGTACCCCGAAATTCGATCAGACTGGGATCGTCGAGCAAATCCACCTTGGTCGGCATGGTCAGATCGGCTTCAAAAACAATATGGCCATTTTCGGTGGGTGTCTGCGACCCCTTGCCACCCTGCCAGTTGAGCAACTTGAATGCCGGGTGCAGTAGCGGCGCGTGGTAACCGTCGTTATCGACGTAGGCTTTCCAGTTGCAGGCGTAGTTGACCTTTTGGTAGCCGAGCAGGCGGATCCTGCCATCACCACCGAGAATTCTCGACAGCGGATCTTTCATCCGCTCACCCATCCAGCTGTCGAGATCAGGGGTTTCGTCACTCATGGTGGCGAAGATCAGACCGCAGAACTCCTCGACCCGAATCTCCTTTAAACCAAATTTCTGTTTGTCGAAACTGGGTGAAAAATCGTCGGTATTGGGACAGCCAACCAGTGCACCTTTGGAGTCAAACAGCCAACGGTGGTAGGGGCATTCGTACTCCAGCTGGTTGCCACGGTTTTTGGTCTCAACCAGTGCTCCGCGATGGGCGCAGGCGTTATGGAATACTCGCACTTTGCCGTCATCACTGTGGATGACCAGGATCGGCATTTCACCGATATAGAAACGCTTGAAATCGCCGACTTCAGGAATCTCTCCACGATGGCCAACGATCTGCCATTCTGGACCATAGAAAAACTTCTCCAGTTCCAGCTGATAGAGCGCCGGGTCATCAAAAACGACTTTTGGTATCTCGTTAAGGTTTGCTGGCCACTCCAGCGACGTAATCAAATCAGTATTCGCATTCACCGCAATCCCCGCCTCCAAGGTGAGTTTTCTGTCCGTTAATCACTAACGGCCCGTTATTGGCGGCGAATAGTGTCACGCGCTGGTGACCAGGTTACTGACCTGTGTCAGTATCGACTGAATCGTCAGTTACGGCGGTAACTGATTCCCGGCGGAGCGACGCCCGCAACGAAGAGCGGGAAAAGGTTCAGGGACCCGGGCTTAGGACCCGGGTTTAAATATCCGGTTTAAATATCCGGGTATTAAGATTCTGGATTTCAGGTGTCTGGGGTAAGAAGTGTTTCCAGCAGCCCTTCGGCAGCATGCTCAAGCAGATTAAGAACCCGTTCAAAGCCGAGCCCGTCTCCGTAGTAGGGGTCTGGCACCTCATCTTCGGGCAGTAGCGGAGCAAATTCCATCATCAAACGAACCCGCTGGCGCTGCCGCTCATTGGCGGCAAGTTCACGCAACAGCTGATAGTTATGCCGGTCCATGGCCAACAGCAGGTCGAAGGTGTCGAAATCAGCGCTGCTGACCTGCCGTGCCCGCTGGGGACTCAAATCGATACCGCGGGCCATTGCCGCCTGTTGGGAGCGCCGGTCCGGCGGCTGGCCAACATGGTAGGCATGGGTGCCTGCCGAATCGATGACGAAGCGGTGAGACAGCTCGCGCTGCTCAACGAGTTTACGAAACACCCCTTCGGCACTGGGCGACCGACAGATGTTACCCATACAGACAAAGCAGATTTTTAATTCCATTTCCCTACCCCACATGAAGCGCTCATCACCGGTTGGCGGCGAATAATAGTCGTCGCAACAACTGAACACCCCGGAAACGCTACCGCACTGATTGACCTATTCAGTTTTGTTTATTCAGTTATATCTTTTCAGCGCCTTCAACGTCAGACTCACCATCCATAGCGCCGATGCTCAGGCACCAACCCTGCTGCATTCCATCGGCCCGATAACCATCCGCGACTGCGTGGCCGGGCACCGCTACAATTTGATCAGCAACAGTCAACAGCGGTATCCGTCGCCGCTGGTGGGGAGGCACGCGCCACTGCTGCATCAACTTTTTCAACTTCTGGTGGTGGCCGTGCAGCTTGATCACTTCGCCACCGTGGCGATAGGAAATTTTCAACACTTCCCCGGTCTGCCACACCAACCGTTCACCCTGTCGGCAAGAGCGGGCGAGCAGTACGCCTGCCGACCCCGGCAGCTTTAACGGTGCTCGCAGATCCCACTGGTCGGGCCACTGTCCGTCGGTTTCGTCGCTCTGTGGTTCGACGGTAAGCAGATCATCATACCGGTAGATCACCCAGCCAGCCCACTGGAACGCGGGTGTTCGATCAGCGCGACTATGGATCATTGACCGCTGTAACTGCAGGAGCTGGTTTTCTGTCGGCACTGGATAATTGTTTTCCCTGAGCCAGAACCGCAACAAATTGCGTTGACGGTGTGCAGATAACCTTTGCAAAGCGCTGCAGCACAGAGCGCTGCCATTTTCATCGCTAACCTGGATCAGGTCCTGCTGCGCCAACTCATCCAGAAGTCCGCTGGCTTCAGCCTGCAATCTACTTGCCCGTGCCAGAGTTAGATCAAGCCCACGCCATCGGTGACGTAGCGGCGGTAACAGTTGATTGCGCAGGTAATTCCGATCCTGCTCGCAAAGCTCGTTACTGGGATCTTCGATCCAGCTGAGCTGATGGCTCCGCGCATACCGCTCCAACGCGTCACGATCAATTTCGAGCAATGGACGGAACAGAGCAAAACCGTGGTGTCTGGAATAGTCGCCCATTCCGGCCGTACCGCGTATGCCCCCACCCCTGAACAGCTGCAGCAGCAGGGTTTCGCTCTGGTCATTAAGGTGGTGTGCGGTAACTAGCAGATCATCCGGCGCCATCTCCTCGGCGATCAACCGATAACGCTCTCTGCGCGCAGACGCCTCAAGATTGGCCCTCCGCAGCACTCCCGGTACGACTTTTCTGGTGACTAGCGGTACGCCATAACCCGCTGCGACCTCACCGCAATGGGCTGCCCAATGAACTGATTCGGGATGAATCGAATGGTCAACATGGATCGCCCTGATTGTGCCCTGCAACCAGGCTGGCCGGCGATTCACCAGCAGATGTAGCAGTACCGTGGAATCCAGACCGCCGCTAAAAGCAACCCAGTAATCGGCTGACTCGTGTTTGTCATCTAACCGGTCGAGGGCTGCTGAAAACTGCTGCTCCACCAGCGATGGTCGGAATGGCGGGCTCACCTGGTGAACCCTTTTGGCATCCGCCCAGGGGCACCTGGATCAGGCTTCAGATTCCTCATAAACACCGTAACCGGCCAGCCGTTCGCTGCGCCTGCGCAACAGGGTTTCGGTCTCAATCTCCTGCAGGTCACCCAGCGTTGTGGTGAGGTGGGCTTTAATGGTGGCTGCCATTTGCAGCGGGTCGCGGTGGGCACCACCCGCCGGCTCCTCCAGCATCGCATCAATCAGCCCCAGCTCCAGTAACCGCGGCGCGGTTATACCCATCGCCTGCGCGGCAAGATCGGCTTTATCGTTACTACCCCAGAGAATCGCCGCACATCCTTCCGGCGAAATTACCGAATAGGTGCTGTACTGCAGCATGGCAACATGGTCACCCACACCAATGGCGAGCGCACCGCCGGAACCCCCTTCGCCGATGACCAGGCAGATAACCGGTACTTTAAGCTGAGCCATAAGGTAGAGGTTCTCAGCTATGGCAGCGCTCTGCCCACGCTCCTCGGCATCGATTCCAGGGTAGGCGCCGGGCGTGTCTATAAGGGTAATCACCGGCAGACCGAAACGATCCGCCTGTTGCATCAACCGTTTGGCTTTACGGTACCCCTCCGGCTTGGGCATGCCAAAGTTACGTGCCACTTTCTCTGTGGTGGTACGCCCTTTCTGCTGTCCAATGACCATCACTGGCGTTCCGTTCAGTCGCGCCAGCCCGCCAACAATCGCGGCATCATCAGCAAACATTCTGTCGCCGTGCAGCTCCTGAAAACCGGTGAAAATCTCTCCGATATAGTCGAGGGCATAAGGGCGTTCGGGGTGACGTGCCAGTTGTGAAACCTGAACCGGCGTCAGCCTGGAGAACACCGATTCGGTCATCGCTGCGCACTTGCCTTTCAGCCGTTCAATCTCTTCACTGATATTGACATCCTGATCGCTGACCTGGAGTCGCAACTCATCTATACGCGCCTCCATCTCTGCTATGGGCTGTTCAAAATCGAGGAAGTTCATCGCCATCTGGTTACCTTAAAACAAGCAGGAGTTGATAATCGGAAATTGACATCGTTTTGACCACCACTTATTGGCGCCGGGTATTGGCACCGTAAAGCGGTCACGGGCTATTCTAACCCGAGCTAACCGACGCCGCTCAGCGATACTCCATCTCACAGGATGCTACGCCGGTGCAGTTTTTGATACGCGCTAACAGCTCTTCGGTGGGGTGAACCTGCCACTCTTCAGCCACCGGCAGGTTCACCGAGCCGACAGAATTTCGATAAGTGAGCCTGAGCCTGCAGTGGCCACCCCGAAACGGCTCGATCACCTTGACCAGATCCCCCACAGGCAACAGTTGGTCGCGAGGATTCTGCAGATGAATACAGAGGGAACGAGCATAATGTTCCCGCGCGTGATTTATGTCCAGTGCATCCTCGGCAATAATTTTGTAACCGCCATTGAAGTCGTCTTCTTCGACGCTCCCTTCGATAATCACCACCTTGTCCTTAACCAGCAGATCACGACATTTATCGAGCAAGCGCTCGTAAATGGTGACATCGACCCGCGCAGTACGGTCATCCAGGGTCACAAAGGTGGTTCGCCGCCCGCGCGAAAGAGTCCGCACCTGGGTAACTAAACCGGCAACACGGACCATCGATCTGCCGGAACGTTTACCTAGCTCACCGAGCCGACAGGGGACGAACTGTTCGAGCTCCTGCTCATAGGTATCTATCGGATGACCGGTCAGGTAAAGACCCAGAGATTCGCGCTCCGCCTGCAACTGATCACGCGGGTTCCAGGGTTTGGCCGTGATCAGATCCTGTTCCAGCTGGTCGGAAACAATCTCACCAAAGAGATCACTCTGGCCGCTCTCCTGGTTACGCGCTCCCTGTTCTGCGCTCTCGAGCGCCAGGGTCAGCGATGCCAGCAGGGAGGCGCGGTTATCACTCAGACTGGTCAGAGAACCGGAGCGAATAAACGCCTCATGGGTGCGCCGATTAACCTTACGCAAATCAACCCGCCGACAGAACTCAAACAGATCCTGATAGGCGCCGTTTTGCTGCCGCTCAGCCAGCACCGCTTCCACCGCCGCCTGGCCCACCCCTTTGATTGCACCAAGGCCGTAGCGAATGGTCCGTTCACCGTCCACCGAGAAACGATACTCGCTGAAGTTGATATCAGGCGGTAGTACCTCAAGGTCAAGCCGACGGCAATCCTCAATGAGGGTGACAATTTTGTCGGTGTTGTCCATGTCAGCCGACAATACCGCCGCCATGAACGCCGCCGGAAAATGGTGTTTGAGCCAGGCAGTCTGGTAAGAAACCAGCGCGTAGGCGGCAGAATGCGATTTATTAAATCCATAACCGGCAAATTTCTCGATGAGATCGAAAATCTCTCCGGAACGGCGTTCGCTGACCCCGTTTTCTGCAGCACCTTCAACAAAAGTTGCGCGCTGCTTGGCCATCTCTTCCGGCTTTTTCTTACCCATCGCCCTGCGCAGCAGGTCTGCACCGCCGAGGGTGTAACCAGCAAGAACCTGGGCGATTTGCATCACCTGTTCCTGATAGAGAATAACGCCATAGGTTGCTTTCAGCGTCGGTTCAAGCCGCGGTTCGAGGTAGTCTGCGGCGGCTCGACCATGCTTGCGATTAATAAAGTCATCGACCATACCGGACTGCAGCGGGCCGGGCCGAAACAGCGCCACAAGGGCGACAATATCGTCAAAGCAGTCAGGCTTCAGTCGTCGAATCAAATCCTGCATACCGCGCGATTCAAGCTGGAAGATGGCGGTGGTTTCTCCGCTTTGCAACATTTTGTAGACCGCCGCGTCATCCAGCGGGATGCGCTCAATATCGAGGTCAGCCCACTCCTGGTGGGTGGTGCGAATAATTTCCACCGCCTGATCGACAATAGTCAGCGTTCGCAGGCCGAGAAAGTCGAATTTGACCAGACCGATCGACTCCACGTCATCCTTGTCCAGCTGGGTCACCTGACTGTCGCCGCCCGGCTCACTGTAAAGCGGCGTAAAGTCGGTCAGCGGTGATGGCGCAATGACCACGCCGCCGGCATGTTTGCCGGCATTGCGTACCAACCCTTCGAGAAACCTGCCCAGGTCGAGCAGGGTTTTGACCTCCTCTTCCTGCTCGTAACGCTCCCGGAGCTGCGCTTCCTGCTCCAGCGCTTTATCAAGGGTGATCCCCAGGTCCATCGGGATCAGCTTGGCCAGGGTGTCGACAAATCCGTAAGGGTGGCCGAGAACCCGCCCCGCATCGCGGACCACCGCCTTGGCGGCCATCGTGCCGTAAGTGATGATCTGCGACACTCGATCACGACCGTAGCGCTCGGCCACATAGTCGATCACCCGGTCCCGACCATCCATGCAAAAATCGATATCGAAATCGGGCAGAGAGACGCGTTCCGGATTCAGAAACCGCTCAAACAGCAGTTCATACTCCAACGGGTCAAGCCGGGTAATACCAAGCACAAAAGCCACCAGGGAACCGGCGCCGGACCCGCGACCTGGACCAACCGGCACCCCGTTTTGCCGTGCCCACTGGATAAAGTCGGCGACGATCAGAAAGTAACCGGGAAAGCCCATGCCGATGATGACATTCAGCTCACGCTCGAGTCGTTGCTGGTATTCCTGCTCGGGAATATGCTCTGGCCGCTGACCCTGTAAATAGTCTCTGAGCAAAGCCGTTGAACGCTCGCGCAGATGATCCGCTTCGGTAACCCCGTTTTGGGTTGCACCGGGTAGCGGAAAACTAGGTAGAAAATTCTCACCCAGAGTCACCGGCAAGCTGCAACGACGAGCAATCTCTACACTGTTTTCCAACGCTTCTGGCAGGTCGCGAAACAGGGTCTGCATTTCATCGGTACTGCGCAGATATTGCTGGTCGCTGTAATCACGGGGACGCCGGCTGTCGTTGAGTATGCGTCCATGATGGATACAGACCCGAGCTTCATGACCTTCAAAATGATCCGCCTCAAGAAAACGCACATCATTGGTCGCCACCACCGGCATGCCGGTTGCCGCTGCAAGTTTTACTGAGCCGGCGACAACCGCTTCGTCAGCCTCGCGACCGGTACGCTGAAGCTCCAGATAGTAATTACTGCCAAACAGGGCTCGCCAACGTTGCGATGCCTGTTCGGCACTATCCAGGTCACCAGCCGCTAATGCCTTGCCCACATCTCCCCTGGCCGCACCAGAGAGAGCGATCAGCCCGTCCGTACACCCCTCAAACCACTGCTGTTGAACCGACGCGATCCCCTGGTGCTGACCGTGAAGATACCCGCGACTGATCAGACTGCTCAGGTTCAGATACCCCTGGCGGTTCTGGCATAACAACAGTATTCGTGATTCTTCGGAACCATCCCGTACCACCAGGTCGGCACCGATAATCGGCTTGATCCCGGCTTTTATCGCTGCGCGATAGAATTTCACCAGGGCAAACAGGTTGTTGAAATCGGTCAGCGCGATAGCCGGCATACCCAATTCGGAAACCTTTTTCATCAACGCGGGAATACGCACCACGCTGTCGACCATGGAATATTCGGTGTGCAGATTTAGATGAACAAAGTTTTGGCCAGCAGCAGTCATCAACAGACAGTCATTCCGATCGCTTCAGAATACGCTGCACCGGAGCATAGCTGCGCCGGTGATGCGGGGTGACACCATGCGCCTGCAGTGCTGCAATATGGACACGGGTTGGATAACCTTTGTGGCCCGCAAATCCATAGGCGGGATAGACGGCGGCTAACTCCTCCATTTCCCGGTCACGCGCCTGTTTGGCAATGATCGAAGCAGCGCTAATGGCCGGTTCGGTCTGGTCACCTTTAACGATCGCCCGCCCATGAGTCAAATTTTCCGGCACCCGGTTACCGTCAATCAACACTTCCGCCACCGGTAGTGTCAGGCCAGCCACAGCCCGCTCCATCGCCAGCATGGTTGCCCAGAGGATATTGAGACGGTCGATCTCTTCAACTTCGGCACGACCGACAGACACCGACAATGCGGTTTTAAAAATCTCGGCTTCCAACCGTTTGCGCTGGGGCGCTGATAGTTTTTTGGAGTCTGCAAGCCCATCAACCGGCTGTTGGGGGTCCAGTACCACCGCCGCTGCAATTACCGGCCCCGCGAGAGGACCGCGACCAGCCTCGTCGACGCCGGCAACAAGTCCCTGAGCTACGCTCGCCAACTTGTTCAACGCCCTAGCCATTGCAGCAGTGCTTCAGCCGGTGAGATCTCTCCGCGCAGCTGTTCACGCAGCTCATGAAACCGCTTCAGTCGGCGTTTCCGTTCTGCCGTATCTTCAAACCAGCGATCTATCTCCGCCACAATGTTCGCGGAGGTCGCTTCATGCTGAATCAGCTCCGGCACCAGAGGTTCATTAGCGAGTAGATTAGGCAGCGCTATCCACCTGCCGTAGAACATTTTTTTCAATATCCGGTAGCTCACCTCAGCAAGCTTGTGCGCGACAACCATTGGCCGGCCAATCATCATCGCTTCCAGAGTCGCAGTGCCCGACGCCTGAAGGACCAGATCGGCGGCAGCCATCGCCTCACGCGACTGGCCGTCGAGCAGAGTCACCGGCAGCGCCGCTCCCTGCTGGTGTAGCAGCTGTTCGATGTAGTCACGCGCCGCCTGGTTGATCAAGGGAACAACAAAATGGGTGTTGTGCTGGTGATTGAGCTGCTGTGCAACCTCAATAAATAGCGGCATCAGCCGCCGGTACTCATTTTTTCGGCTACCGGGAAGCAGAGCAATAACCCGCTGTTGCGGACCAAATCCGAGCCGCTGTTTCGCCACGCCCGGGTCTGGCTGCCAATCGATCTGCTGGTAGATTGGATGACCGACGAATCGGCTGGGAATATCCGACTGCTGATAAAAAGCCGACTCGAAAGGAAACAGCGTGAGCACGCCATCCACCGCTTCACGAATCAACTTTAGACGGCCGCGGCGCCAGGCCCAAACCGACGGGCTAACATAATGGAAGCTGGGCACGCCAGCTGCCTTTAACCCCCGCTCCAAGCGCAGATTGAAATCAGGCGCATCGATACCGACAAAAAGATCAGGCTGATTTTGCCGGTAGTAGTGAAAAAGTTTGCGCCGCATCCGCAAAAGTTCTGGCAGGCGACCGAGTGGTTCAACCAGCCCCATCACCGCCAACCGCTCCGCCGAATAGAGCGGCTTGCATCCTGCCGCCTCCATCAATGGGCCAGCAACACCACTGATTTCGAGCTGTCTGCCGCCGGCTTTTAGCTGCTCAATCAGTGCCGCACCGAGCATATCCCCGGAAGCCTCCCCGGCTACCAGGGCGATTTTCAACGGTGGGTCAGCGGACGATGCCACGGCTTGTGGATCTGAGAAACTCTGCCATGGTTGCAACCTGTTCAGATTCAGCGGCTAGCGGCTGAAGCTGCTCCACCGCTTCATCCAGTTTCAGGCCGGATCGATAGATAATTTTGTAAGCACGGCGTACCGCCTGCAGGGCATCACCATCAAGCCCGCGACGCTTCAGCCCTTCGATATTAATCCCTCGCGCTTCAGCTACGTTACCAGCCACCATCACATAGGGCGGCACATCCTGAACAATGGCCGATCCCATACGACTGAAAACGCCGGCTCCAATCGCACAAAACTGATGCACCAGTGTGAACCCACCGAGAATAACCTGATCCGCCAGCTCGACATGCCCGGCCAGTGACGCACCATTAGCAAGGGTGTTGTGATCGCCCAGCTGGCAGTCATGAGCGATATGTACATAAGCCATGATCCAGTTGTGGCTGCCGATGCGGGTCGCGCCACCTCCGTCTTCAGTTCCCCGATTAATGGAACAGTACTCACGGATGGTGTTGTGATCACCAATTTCGAGGATCGATTCCTCACCGTGAAACTTTTTATCCTGTGGCACCTCGCCAATTGAACAGAACTGAAAGATCTGATTGTTTCGGCCAATACGGGTCGGGCCCTTCAGTACCACATGGGAACCGATCACCGAACCGGCACCGATTTCGACCCCATCCCCAATTAGAGAATAGGCACCAACCTCAACATTCTCATCCAGCCGTGCTCCTTCCGAGACAATAGCCGTGGGGTGGATCATCCCACCTCCTTCAGGGTGCACATGATTTCACAGCTTGCCGCCCGCTCACCATCGACAGTGGCAACCGCACTGAACTGCCACATACCGCGTACCACCCGGTTCAGCTTCACTTCAATGGTGAGCTGGTCGCCAGGCCGAATCTGTTGGCGAAAACGGGCCTTGTCAATGCCGACAAACAGATAGACATTATGCTCATCTGGCTGGGTGGAATTAGTACGAAACCCGAGGATTCCAGCAGCCTGTGCCATCGCCTCCAGAATCAATACGCCTGGCATCACCGGGTAATCGGGAAAATGGCCATTAAAAAATGGCTCATTGATAGAGACATTTTTTAACGCTACCAGTCGTTCACCTTCTACGCATTCGATCACCCGATCTATCAACAGGAACGGATAACGATGGGGCAGATAATTCATTATCTGACCAATCTCCATGGCTCCTGGCTGCTCACTCAATTGCTTCTCCCCGCTGATTACTTGAGTCAATCTCTTTTTCGATCATCACCAGGCGCCTGGCAAACTCATCCAGTTTCTGCACACGGGCTGTATTTTTACGCCACTGGGCATTTTCATAGGCAGGATAGCCCGAATAGACGCCAGGCCTGGTAATCGAGCGCGTCACCATCGACATACCAGTAATGTGGACATCGTCTGCGATATGCAGGTGGCCGACAAAACCAACACCACCAGCGACGGTGCAACGCCTGCCGATCACCGTACTGCCGGATATCCCGACACAGGCAGCTATGGCGGTATCTTCACCGATGACGACCCCATGGGCGATCTGAATCTGATTATCAAGTTTGACGCCCCGTCCAAGCACCGTATCTTCCAACGCTCCACGGTCGATCGTGGTGTTGGCGCCGACATCTACATCATCATGCAGAATCACCCCGCCGAGCTGCGGTACCGGTATCCAGGTGCCATCATCGTTGGCATAGCCAAACCCCTTCGAACCGAGCACGGCACCCGATTCGATCCGGCAGCGGTCACCCATGCGGGTATTTTCAAGGAGCACGACACGCGGCAAAATTCTACAATCGCGACCGACCACTACGCCTGGGGCAATGGTGACCGCCGCGCCTATCACAGTGCCGGAACCAATAACGGCCTCTGCACCCACAACAGCACCGGCGTCGATGGAAACGCCTTCGCCGACAACAGCGCTGGAATCTACCGAAGCTGCTGAATGAATTCCGACTGCTGGCGGCCGCTCAGGGTTTAACGCCGCTGAGATACGGGCAAAAGACAGATAAGGGTTTTCACTAACCAGGCGATTACCCGGGTAGCGTTCACGATCCTGCTTCGCCAGAACCACCGCGCCCGCCGAAGTGCTGCTCAGCTCCGCGCGATACCGCCGGTTGGCAAAGAAAGATATCTCTCCCGGACCGGCAGCCCCAAGCGTCGCGACACCCGAGATCAACAGCTCAGCATCGCCCTCTAGCGTTGCGCTCCCGATCTCGGCTAACTCTTTGAGCGAGAGCATAGAATCCCTAGTTCAGCGCTTTCAGGGCATCGAGTACCTGTTCGGTGACGTCCATACCGGAGCTGGCAAAGACCACACCATCGGTGAGAATCAAATCAAATCCGTTCGCCTTGCCGAAACCATCAACCGCGGACATCACCTTTTCCTGCAGGCCGCCAAGCTCTTCCTTCTGGCGCAGTCGGTAATCTTCCTCAAACGCCTCTTTATCATTTTTGAAGTTACGCTGACGGCTTAGCAGGTCCCGCTCCTTTTTCTTGCGCTGGTCTTCGCTCAGAAGCAGGCCATTTTTCTGGAACTCTTCTGCTTCTTCCTGCAATTTTTCAGCCTGAGCTGAAAGCTCTTTACTGCGCGGCTCAAACTCCTTACGCAACCTCTCCTGTACCGCTCTGGCCTGCGGCGAATTCTGTAACAGAGCCGCCGCGTTAAGGTAACCAATTTTCAATTCAGCACTTGCCGAAAACGCGGTCGACATCATTAACAGTGTCAAAAAAGCCTGAACTCGTAACTTAAGTTTCAATTGAACTCCCCGCTTTATAGTGAATTTCAGATACTAGAACTGCTGCCCGAGATTAAACTGGAATCCCTCGGTTTCGTCATCTTCATCATCGTTAAATGGCGCAGCAAAACTGACCGACAGCGCTCCAAACGGCGATATCCAGACGGCCGCAATACCAGTGGAATAACGCAAATCACCAAAATCAAAATCTTCATCCGGGCCGAAAACATTGCCCGCATCAACGAACGCACTAACTCTCAAAGACCTGCTCTGTTCGCGCAGAAAAGGAATTGGAAAAAACAGCTCAGCCTTACCCACCAGCAGTTTATTACCGCCAAACGGATCATCGTCAGGAAAACTGGTGCGCGGTCCGAGAGTATTGGACTTAAAACCGCGAACGGAGGAAAAACCACCAGCGAAGAAATTCTCGTAAAACGGCAGTTCTTCTGTACCTCCATAGCCATCACCGTATCCCGCTGTCCCCTGCAACATAAAGGAGGTGTTCTTGCCAACCGGCCAATACTGCTGGCGGTTGTAATAGAGTTTGTAAAACTCCTGATCACCCAGTGGTAATGCGACCTCTGCGCTCAGACTCTGGACCCCGCCACTGGTAGCAAAAATTGCACGGTTGCGAGTGTCATGGGACCAGGAAAGTGTCGTCTTGAACTGGGAAAAACTGTCCCCTTCACGGGCAACGTAACTGAGAATTTCCAGCGGTGTAAAAATATTGGTGCCGATCTCAATATCTTCCCAGCCGAAGGAAACACCAATCGAATCAAACTCATTAATCGGGATACCAAAGCCGACCTTGAATCCATAAGTATCCGTGTCGTACTCACTGAGATTCTCTTCCGCGGCGCTGGTAGAGCGCGCAAACATCGACAGCGTCTGGCTGACACCATCCTTGGTCCAGTAGGGATCGGTCTGGCTGACGCTGTAAACATCGGAGTAATCACTGTTAGCAAGCGTCACCGCCAACCGTTTACCAGTGCCGAGAAAATTCTCCTGAATAACACTTCCGTTAAGCAAAATACCGCTATCCTGGGCAAAACCAAACCCTGCCGAAATGGTGCCGGATGGGCGTTCAGTGACACTGAAGTTAACGTCTAGCTGGTCGGAGGTGCCCGGGACCGCTGGAGTTTCGACGTTAACCTCTTCAAAAAAGCCGAGTCGCTGCAGACGCACTCTGGACCGTTCTACCGATTCGTTGGAGAACCAGGCCCCTTCCATCTGCCGCATTTCCCGGCGTAATACCTCGTCCTGGGTCTTGGTATTACCGGCAAAGGTGACTCTGCGCACATAAGCGCGCTTACCCGGGTCGATAAAAAAGGTAAGCACTACCGTGGCGTTGTCGCTATCCACATCCGGGATCGGATTGACATTGGCAAAGGCGTAGCCCTCTGCCCCCAGGGCTTCGGAGATAGCATCACCGGTATCTGTCACTTTCTTGCGCGAGAAGATATCTCCGGGTCGAATCAACACCTTCTCAATCAACTGCTCGGGATCGACAATCAAATCACCCGACAGCTGCACCCTCTCGACAAGATACTGTTCGCCCTCTTTGACATTGATGGTGATGTACATCTCATCCTTGTTAGGCGTGATCGCAACCTG
This sequence comes from Immundisolibacteraceae bacterium, assembly GCA_052031065.1. GTDB lineage: Bacteria > Pseudomonadota > Gammaproteobacteria > Immundisolibacterales > Immundisolibacteraceae > JBPEXY01. Next base: position 27,367 of record JBPEXY010000309.1, read on the forward strand.
AGTGGAGAGCACCTCGAAGTCCAGATAACCACGATCAAGGTAAAACGACTGTAAATTTTCCAGATCACCGGAAAGTTTCTCTTTCGAGTAGCGATCATCGTTGGTGATAAAACTGATCAAGTTAGGCGTGGTGAGCTCAAAGCTGGTCAGCAGGTCGCGGTCGCTGAACAGCTCGTTGCCGACGATATTAATGTCACGGATTCGGGCGACCTTGCCCTCAATGATATTAATATCGATGCTAACCCGGTTGCGAGGCAGTGGTACCACCTCGGTGGTCAGTTCGACGCCGTATTTTCCATGGCTGTAGTACTGTCGTCTGAGCTCCTGGCTTACCGCATCCAGTGCGGCGGGTACATAAACCCGGCCCACCGCCAGGCCGATCTCTGCAAGACCCTTCTCCAGGTCTTCGGTAGGAATATCTTCGTTGCCCTCGATATTCAACTCTGCAATCGACGGTCGTTCATCAACCATCACGGTGATGATGCCACCATCACGGTCAACGGCAACATCGTTAAAAAAATCGGTAGCAAACAGCGCCCTGATAATCTCGCCTTCCACGCCTTGGTCAACACGATCACCCACAACGACCGGCAGCGCATTGAACACCGTACCAGCAGAAATGCGCCGCAGACCCTCGACGCGGATATCCTCAACCAGAAATTCAGCCGCAGAGGCAGAAGTGATCTGCAACAGCAGCAGGAATGAGACGGAAAGAACCCGAAACCTTGGAATCACGTTTTGCTCTTTATAGATTTGTTATGTCGACGTTTAACCGAATCTGGTGTCGGGCTATCAATCAGTTCAGCAGCCTTTGCACGTCGTTGTATAGCGCCAAGGCCGTGAGACAGAGCAGAATCACCACCCCCCCCTGCTGACCAAGGGCGCGCCATTTCTCTGAAAGCGGCCCGCCCTTCACCCATTCGACGAAATAATACAGTAAATGCCCCCCATCAAGAACCGGTATGGGCAATAGATTCAGAATGGCGATACTGATACTGAGAACAGCGACCAGCTTCAGAAATGACGACAATCCAACTCGGGCACTCCGACCCGCATACTCTGCGATTGATATCGGGCCGTTAATGTTTTTTAGCGACGCTTCACCAACAACCATCTTACCGAGCATTTTCAGTGTCAGCAGGCTCATCTCGGCCGTCTGGGTCACCGCTTCCCCCAGCGCGGCGACCGGTCCGTATCGGCGAGTTGCCCGGTAATCGTCATACCACCCCTCGGGCACCTGCGGAGCCGCCCCGATACGGCCGACAATTTTCTCTCTCTCTTCACGAGCAGCTGGAGTAATTTCCAGGGCAACAAGCTGCCCCTGCCGGCGTAGCTGCAGGTCAATCGCGACACCGGGACGTGCGCGCACATAGTCGACCCAAAAACGCCAGTCCTCGATAACCTCTCCATCAGCTAAAAGCAGCTGGTCCCCTGAGCGAAGGCCGGCTCGCTCCGCCGCCTCGCCGGGAACAATCTCATCTATCACCGGCGGCAGTTTTGGCAATCCAGCCTCGAACCCCAACCGATCCAGCAGGTCCCCCTCCTCAAGCAGCTGTTCGTGGTGCTGAAAATCAATCCAACGGACCTCCTGATACCCTCTGGCAGTAACCACCTCCACCTCAACCCTGCGCTTTTCCACGGCACTGCCTAGAAGCCGGATACCCACCTCTTCCCAGAGCACTACCGGCTCACGATTAATGGCTCTGATTTGATCGCCTTCAGCAAACCCCGATGCTACAGCGATACTCTGCGGGTCGAGCTCCCCTAGCATTGGCCTGAATCCGCTGATGCCGACCATATAGAGAATCCAGAAAAGCAGGATCGCCAGGAGAAAATTGGCCAGCGGCCCGGCGGTAACAATCGCCGCGCGCCAACCCAGGGTTTTGTGACTGAACGACTGTTGCTGTTGACCAGGCGCGACCGCTTGGTCGGTTTCGCCGAACATTTTCACGTAACCGCCCAGAGGAATCATGGCGACCACATATTCCGTGGGGTCACCAGCCCGGCGCCAACGAAATAGAGGCCGGCCAAAACCTACCGAAAAGCGCTCAACCAACACCCCGGCACGCCGCGCTACCACAAAATGGCCCAACTCATGGATGGTCACCAGCAGCCCGAGCGCCACCACCATGCCCAAAATTGACCATATCACCAGACTCATCACACCATCCCTCTGCCTGTTACTGCTGTCACAAATCGGGCTGTATCAATTCAAAAACACCCAGCCGGCTTTAACTATTCAACCCCTGAATAACCATCAACGCGGTGTCGCGAGCCTCATCATCAACAGCAAGCACGCTCTCAAGATTCTCCAGGGGACGACCTGACAGTCTCTGCAGCACTTCTTCAACCACCTGAGCAATCTGCAAAAACTGCACCCCACCCTGCAGGAAACTTTCGACCGCCACTTCATTGGCAGCGTTCATTTGCGCGGGCACGGAACCACCTGCTGCAAGTGCCTCATAGGCGAGCCGTAGACAGGGAAACTTCAGTAGATCCACCGGCTGAAAATCGAGACTGCCGACCGTTCTCAAATCGAGCCGGGCAGCGCCCGAAAACATTCGTTCAGGCCAGGCCAGCGCATGAGCTATCGGTATACGCATATCGGCACTACCGAGTTGCGCCAAGGTTGAACCGTCACAGTATTCAACCAGAGAATGGATCACACTCTGTGGATGAACCACCACCTCGATCTGCGCGCCATCAACACCAAAAAACCAGGCAGTTTCGATCACTTCGAGACCTTTGTTCATCATCGTTGCGGAATCGACCGAAATTTTCCGTCCCATCTCCCAGTTGGGATGGGCACAGGCCTGCTCAGGGGTGACGCTCTCAAGCTCAGACAGAGGCGAGGTCAGAAATGGTCCCCCGGACGCCGTCAGCCAGAGTTTCTCTACCCCAAGATTTGTCAACGACTGGCCGATCTTAAATCCGGGCAGGGACTGGAACATCGCATTCTGCTCACTATCAATCGGCAACAGCTGCCCGCCATTGTTGCGCACTGTCTCCATAAACAGCGGCCCCGCCATGACCAGAGATTCCTTATTGGCCAGCAATACCGTTTTACCGGCAGATACCGCAGCGAGGGTTGGTTGCAGGCCCGCACCACCGACAATAGCGGCCATCACCGTTGTTACTTCCGGTTCAGCAACAATGGTGGAGAGCGCTTCGCTGCCGGCAAGCACCTCGGTCTCCAGGTCAGCTATCAGCGCACGCAGCTGCTGCGCAGCATTGTCATCCACCATGACGAAAAACCGGGGGCGGAACTGACGACAGAGCCGCTCAGCTTCATCCACCCGCCGATAGGCAGTCAGCGCAAACAGTCGAAACCGCCCGGGATGACGGCTCACCACCGCCAGCGTGCTCTGCCCAACCGAGCCGGTAGCGCCAAGAACCACAACTGTCTTTACCTCTTCGACCAAACCGCCATACCTCGGTTAGAAACCAACTACCAGCAAATGGAAAAGCGGTGCCGCAACAGTGACACTATCGATTCGATCCAGTACTCCGCCATGGCCTGGCAGCAGAGTGCCACTATCTTTGACCCCAGCACGACGCTTGAACAGACTCTCGGCAAGATCCCCAAGTATTGAAATCCAGGAAACAGCAAAGCCGACAAACAGAAAATAGGCGATCATTGAGGCGGGTTGTTCCATGATCAACGCCGCTGCTGCGGCGATGATTATCGATGCCAGGCTTCCGCCAACCGCTCCGGCCACCGTCTTCCCCGGACTGACCGCCGGCAGCAGTTTGGCCTGCCCCCAACGACGGCCCGCAAAATAGGCACCAATATCCGCTCCCCAGACCAGCAGCAACAGCAGCAATACCAGCCACTCCCCCTCGGGCTGGGAACGCAGCAGCAACATCGCGTACCACGGTGTCGCCAGCAGCAGCGGCCCGGTAATCAGCATTGCCTTGCCGTCAAGCAGCCAACCTGGCTGCAGTCTCGGGTAAGCTAGCACAACCACCGCTAACGATAGCCACCATAAGCCTGCCAGGCTCAACAAGGGTAAATAGAGGGAAGGCGAGACGTAGAGCAGCGCGCCGCAACCCGCCAGAAACGCGACATAGAGGGCGCCGGCCAGCCTGTTTTTGAACCCCGCAAGTCGATACCACTCGTTGGCACCCACGATAATTAGCGGCAACAACGCAACGGCAAAACCACTCGAAGGCGCGAGGAAGAGAAGACCGAGAACCAGTGGCATCAGCAAGGCAGCAGTCAGAACCCTCTGCTTCAACATGCCGTAATGTTCCGCACAGTAACAGGAAGAATAGAGTTACCCACCGTAGGACCGACGCCCTCAGGCATCGATTGCTGTGGCTGTCAACTGCTCGTCAGTCTGACCGAAACGACGGGCGCGCTGACCGTACCAGAGCAATGCTTTTTCCAGCTCAGCGGCGTCAAAATCGGGCCAGCAGGTATCAGTAAAATAGAGTTCCGCGTAGGCAAGTTGCCACAGCAGGAAATTACTCACCCGCTTTTCTCCGCCGGTACGGATTAGCAGATCGGGGTCCGGTATCGGCGACAGCGCCAACATGGAAGCTATCGTCTCTTCGCTGATCTGGTCACGATCGAGCCGACCCTCGGCAACCAGATCAGCGATTTTTTTTGCCGCCTGCGCGATGTCCCAACGGCCACCATAGTCAGCCGCAATCTGCAGAGAAAGGCGTTTCCCAGCGGCAGTTGCCGCTTCCACCTGTTCGATCATCTTCTGCAGAGGAAGTGGAAAGCGTGAGCGATTACCGACAACTCGCAAAGCGATTCCCTGCTCCATCAACGCAGGACATTCTACCTCCAGCCGCTGGGTAAAAAGCTCCATCAGCAGTTCCACCTCCTGCTGCGGACGCCGCCAGTTTTCACTACTGAACGCAAACAGAGTGAGATAGGGAATCTGGTGGCGAACAGACTGCTCCACCATCAAACGCGCGGTCTCCGCGCCTCTTAAATGACCTTCCGCCCGCGGCAGGTCGCGCTGCCTGGCCCATCGGCCGTTACCATCCATAACCACCGCTATATGACGTGGCAGAGCAGTTTCGTCGGACTGAAGCCGTGTAGTGACGGCCATCACTCAAACTTCCAGAAGATCCGCCTCTTTAGAGCGCACGATCTCGTCAATCTCACCAACTGCTTTGTCAGTGAGCTCCTGGACGACGCCAGCAGCGCGATTTTCGTCATCAGAGGATATCTCTTTCTCTTTAACCAGGTCTTTGAGGGTAGAGAGCGCGTCACGACGGATATTCCGTATGGCAACGCGACTTTTCTCACCTTCCCCACGGACAAGCTTGCCCAATGACAGGCGTCGCTCTTCGGTAAGCGGCGGTACCGGCACGCGAATAATTTCACCGGCAACCACTGGATTGACACCCAGATCGGACTCCCTGATCGCCTTGTCGACCGCCGCTACAATACTTTTATCCCACGGAGTGACGGTGAGCGTCCGCGCATCGGTGGCGGAGACACTGGCCACCTGAGCGAGAGGGGTCGCTGAGTCGTAATAGACCACCTCGATTCCATCCAGCAGTGTTGGATGAGCACGGCCGGCTCTGATTCTTTTTAATTCGTCACGCAGTGCCTGCAGGGTTTTCTGCATCCGCGAGTCGGCATCCTGCTTTACATCCTCAATCATCAGAACCGTTCCTGAAACTCAATCCGTTAACCTACCTGGGTACCATCGTCACTGCCATAGAGCACCCGCTTCAGCACCCCGGAACGGGTCATGTTAAAGACCCGTAAAGGGAGCTGATAATCTTGGCACATTACGATCGCCGTCGCATCCATTACCGCCAACCGTTCCTCTAACACCCGTTGATAATCGAGCTGCTTGTAAAGCTGCGCCCGGGGATCCTTTATCGGATCGGCGGTATAAACGCCGTCGACCTTGGTTGCCTTGAGCAGAAGCTCCGCACCGATATCGATGGCCCTGACACAGGCAGCTGTATCAGTGGTGAAGTATGGGTTACCAGTGCCACCAGCAAAAATCACCACCCGCCCCTTGTGCAGATGGCGTAGCGCCCGATTACGCACAAAAGGCTCAACAATGCCATCAATACCGAGGGCGGACATGACCCGCGCCTGAACACCCTGGCGTTCCAGCATATTGTGCAGGGCCAGCGCGTTCATTACGGTCGCCAGCATACCCATATAATCAGCAGTGGCACGGTCCATGCCATCCGCCGCCACTGAGATACCGCGAAAAATATTGCCGCCACCGATGACAATGCCAAACTCTACGCCAGCCTCAACCAGCTCCGATATTTCGTCAACAACCTGTTTGATGGCGCCATGCTCGACACCAAAACCAGTACCACCCGCCAGCGCCTCTCCGCTGAGTTTCAACAGCACCCGCTTTACGATCGGTTGGTCACCTGGTTGGCTCATGGAATACGCCTGTTAATGGAAATAGAATTTTCGGCTATACAGAAGAACTCTCGAGGTCAGCCGCCTTTAGCCTGCTTCATCACTTCCGCAACAAAGTCCTCTTCTTCTTTTTCGATACCTTCACCGACCTGAAAACGGATGAAACCCTCAACCGAAGCATCCGCTTTAGCCAGTAACTTGCCGACAGTGACATCCGGGTCTTTGACAAATGGCTGGCCGCTGAGGGTCACCTCAGCGATATATTTGCGCACCCGGCCATCCACCATCTTCTCCTGGATCTCCGCAGGCTTGCCACTTTCTGCGGCCTGCGCGGCAAATATTTCCCGTTCCTTGGCCAGCGTTTCTGCCGGCACATCCTGCTCGGCAACACAGATAGGATTCGCCGCCGCGATGTGCATCGCAATGTCTTTGGCCAGCTCTTCATCACCGCCGGCAAGTTTGACCACCACACCGATACTGCCGCCGTGCAGATAGCTGCCATAAACCGCATCACCACGGAGACTGGCGATACGACGAATCTGGATATTTTCACCAATTTTCAGAATCAGCTGCTGACGTCCCTCTTCAACGGTCTGACCGTTTTCCAGCTGCAACGCAAGCAATCCTTCCAAGTTTTCCGCTGCGCTGGAAACCCGCGCTACGGAATCACAAAAAGCGATGAACGCTTCGTCCTTGCCGACGAAATCGGTTTCACAGTTAATCTCGACCAGGGTCGCCGCATCGGCGACGCGATGAGCCACGACTCGCCCCTCAGCAGCCACTCGGCCGGCTTTTTTATCGGCTTTAGCCTGCCCCGATTTACGGACTGTTTCAATTGCCGCGTCAATATCACCGTCAGCTTCAACCAACGCTTTTTTACACTCCATCATGCCCAGTCCGGTGCGCTCGCGCATTTCCTTCACAAGCTGTGCTGTAATTGCCATCTCTGTATTCCTCACTACACCTAGTCAAACAGTAAACAGGGTTCGCCTGACGGCCTGCTCTAACCTGACCGGCCAATACCATCAGAAAAACCAAAAAAAGAGGGGCTAATCACCCCTCTTCATGAAACCCCTGATTCACGCTTAACCTGCTCGGGCCTGAACGCCCCGCGGTTAAGACCACAGACGATTAACCGCCTATTCAACAACCTCGACGAACTCGTCCGCGTCACTCGCAGCCGACTGCACTGCACGGGCATCCTGGATCGCCGACGAAGCGGCACTCAGATAGAGCTCAATAGCGCGGGCCGAATCGTCGTTACCGGGAATAACGTAATCAATTTCATCCGGAACATTGTTGGTATCTACAACGCCTACCACCGGAATGCCAAGTTTGCGGGCTTCCTGTACAGCAATCTTTTCAAAACCGGTATCGATCACCAACAGGACGTCCGGACGTCGTTTCATGGTACGAATACCGCCGACGTTACGTTCCAGTTTTTCCTTTTCACGCAGCAATTTCTGCCGCTCTTTCTTGCGCAGCAGATTGGGAGCATCATCACCGAGTAACTCTTCCAACTCGAGCAACCGGTCTACGGACTTGCGAACCGTGGTGAAATTGGTGAGCATGCCACCCAGCCAACGATGGTCAACATAGGGCATACCGCACGCCTGGGCATGTTCGGCAACCGCTGAACCAGCCTGGCGCTTGGTACCGACAAACAGAATGGTTTTCCCATCAGCAGCAGCTGAGCCAAGATAATTGAGCGCTTCCTGGAAAAGCGGCAGGCTTTTCTCGAGATTGATAATGTGAATACGTTGCCTGACACCAAAAATATAAGGTGCCATTTTAGGTGCCCAAAAACGGGTCTGGTGTCCAAAATGGACTCCCGCATCGAGCATATCGCGCATGGAAACCGCTTGCATATGTGACTCCACAATCCTGTTAATTTTTGGCCGATGGCGGCACTGAACGTATTAAAAACACCCCAAACGGGTCTGTGGAAAATCCGGCCCGGCACCAATCTGGATACGCCAAACCAATGTTTTCCAGTCCTCTATCCAGCCCGCTGCCTGACTGGTGGAGTGAGCCGCGCAGCCACAGCGGCATCTTCAAAGCTCCATAACCGGTGACCGTAACCACCCGTAATAAAAAACCCCTGGTTAATGGAGACAAGGCAAATTTTTGAGGCGCGTTTTATATCATCTCGACGTGGTTATCACAATCATTGCAGCAAACAGCGGTTAACTCCGACGCCGTTAACACTTGCCGAAAGCCTCTGAAACGGGCATCGGCAAGTTTACCGCTGAGCGCTGGACTGATAGAGTTTCTGCCCCCTGGCCCGGGACTGGTGACCCGACTTTGGTCTCGGTCTGTGCCGGCGAGCATTGCTGAACCAGAACACGCTGCAGATGTCAGCAGTCGTTCCGGTACGCGTGGACATTCTGCATCGCCTTGTGATGTTACAGCTACTCAAGAAGCCGCCGCGCACATGGTTTTGGTCCAGAGCCCAACTCGCATTAATAATCCGGATCACCGATGAGCGTCACCATTAAAAATGCAGAAGAGATCGAAGCAATGCGTGCAGCGGGTAAAGCCGCTGCAGAACTACTGAGCGAACTCAGCAAACATGTCGCACCGGGA
>JBPEXY010000031.1:0-11659 GCA_052031065.1 Immundisolibacteraceae bacterium
GCTTTATAACGCCGCCTCGCTAATCAGTAACGGCCGTATTGCCGGCACCTATTTTAAACAGCTGTTACCCAACTACAGCGTTTTTGACGAAAAGCGCTACTTCGATTCTGGAACCGAACCTCTGGTGGTCGAGCTCAATGGCATTCGCATTGGGCTGACGATCTGCGAGGATATCTGGGAACCGGAGCCGACAAGGGCGGCGGTGAACGCTGGTGCTGAACTGGTGGTTAACATTAACGCATCACCTTTTCACCTGGGCAAACAGCATGAACGCGAAATCACGGTAGGTAGCCGGGCGCGGGAGAACAAGGTGCCGATTGTTTACGTCAACATGGCCGGTGGCCAGGATGAACTGGTCTTCGATGCTGGTTCCTGTGTTATTGATCGAACCGGCAGCTGTGTGGAACGTTTTCCGGCCTTTGAGACCGGGCTCTACAAGACTGAATTCACCGATCAGCATGGACTCATCACGCCAGTCGGGGGCGCGCTGTCACCCGAGCTTGGTGAAGAGGCTAGTGTTTACGAGGCACTGGTCTGTGGCGTACGGGACTATGTCAACAAGAACCATTTCGGCGGCGCAATCATTGGTCTCTCCGGCGGCGTGGACTCCGCCCTTACCCTCGCTGTGGCGGCCGACGCACTAGGCGCAGAACGAGTCGAAGCGGTGATGATGCCATCCGACTATACCGCTGGCATCAGCCTGGCGGATGCAAGAGAAGAGGCTGAACTTCTCGGCGTGAGATATCACGAAATTCCGATCAAACCGATGGTAGAAGCCTTCGACCAGGCACTACAGCCCGTTTTTGCCGGGCAACCGGTGGACACTACTGAAGAGAATATCCAGGCCCGTACGCGCGGCATTTTGTTGATGGCAATGTCCAACAAATCGGGGCGGATAGTTCTTACCACCGGCAACAAAAGTGAAATGGCGGTTGGTTACGCCACCCTCTATGGTGATATGGCTGGTGGTTTTGCGGTGATCAAGGATGTTCCAAAGATGTTGGTTTACCGACTTTGCCGTTACCGCAATCAAATAGGCTACGTGATTCCCCAGCGGGTTCTTGACCGCCCCCCGTCAGCAGAGCTCCGCCCCGACCAGGTCGATCAGGACAGCCTGCCACCCTACGACACCCTCGACACCATTATTGAGCTCTATGTCGAACAGGACTACTCTGTCAGGCAGCTCATCGAAGAGACCGGCTTTGATGAGGCTACCGTTACTAAAATCGTACGGCTGGTTAAAATAAACGAATACAAAAGACGCCAGGCAGCTCCTGGGGTACGCATAAGCCAGCGCGCTTTCGGAAGGGACCGGCGTTATCCGATCACCTCAGGATTCCAGGATTCGCCGGTCACGGCAGCGCAATAACCTGGATTGAAAAAGCCGGAGTTGACATGTCAACTCCGGCTTTTTTATGACTGACCAAAAAAATCGGCCGAATTCTGGCCCGCTCTTTTGCAGACGATTACCGCGCACCTACTCCAAACATGCAGACCCTGACAGTTTTCAACGTGACCAGCAGATCAAGAAAAAGATTTCTGTTTAGAAGATAAAAGAGATCGTACTCAAGCTTGTTACGGCTATCTTCCTTAGAGGCTCCGTAGGGATAGTGAACCTGCGCCCAGCCGGTGATCCCGGGCTTTACAAAATGGCGCGCGTCATAGTGAGGAATTTCCCTGCTCAGCTCACTGACAAACTCCGGACGTTCCGGGCGTGGACCGACCACACTCATCGAACCCTGCAGCACATTAAAGAACTGCGGTAATTCATCGATTCGGGTGTCTCTGAGGAAACGACCGACGCGGGTAACCCTTGGATCATTCTGGCTGGCCCACTGCGCACCCGATTTTTCGGCATCCATGCGCATGGTTCTGAATTTAATCACCCGGAAGGTTTTGCCATCACAACCGACGCGGGTCTGGAAATAGAGAACCGAACCTCTGCCACGCGACTCAACCATAATTGCCGCTGCCGCAGCAGCCATCACTGGCAACGCGAGCAATAGGGCAACTACGGCGACAAAAATATCAAACAGGCGAACCAACAACCCATACTCGGCTCTTTCGACAAGCACTTTATTCCAGTCCGTGCTCTCAACCCGGTTTAAATCGACACGGCACTGGCTGCCGGCGCGAACAACACTCTTGATCTGATTTCTGGTCATGCCTTCAAATCTCTACGCAAATTTTCCAGTGCTTAAACAATCGCCATCTTTAACTGAAGTTATTTAGCGTCAAAGACCCTGGCGAATCGTTGCGGCGGTACAGAGACTAAAGCAAGGGTCATGCCAAAAAATAGATGCTTAGCCCGAACGCTTGTCGCGCCTCGGTTTGTCACTAAACTGACCAGTAATCAGAGGGGGATTCTTTCAATGAAAAGACAGTGTTGGTTAGAATTTCAACAGCCACGTGTCGAAATCACAACACCATCAATAAGGATTGTCGAAATTTCTGCAGAGTGGTTGTAAAGGAACTGAAACAGGCCAGAGGAGCCTCTATCTCAGCTGCGGGAAACCGACACCATCCGGTCGACAGCATCGGGGTCAACGCGCTGCATCAATGGTTTGAAAACATTGATCCGGTGGCCGGTCAGTGGCAACGAACGATCATTCCAGCCCAGCTGTTCAAGCCCCAGAAATTCACAGCTATCCACCGCCAGTTGAGGTAACACCGGCGCAAGATAAGTAACCAGCACGCGGTAGAGATTAAGCGCCTGGCTGTAGATAGCCACCACCCGTTCCTGCATACCTTCGTGCTTTGCCAGCGTCCAGGGTGCCTGCTCTGCGAGGTACTGGTTGACCTGGTCAGCCATTGCCATCACTTCCCGACAGACCTTCGCATAATCCCTTTGCTCGTAAGCACTTCCAAGGGAGTCACCAGCTTCGACAAAGTGGCTATACATAGCCTCATCATCAAGCCGGGCAGCAAGCATCCCGCCATTCCTCTTGGTGATAAACCCAGCACTTCTTGACGCGATATTGACCACCTTTCCAATCAGATCTGAATTCACCTTCTGCACAAAGTCATCGAGATTCAGGTCCAGGTCATCCATGCCGTTACTGAGCCTGGCCGCCAGGTAATAGCGCAGATAGGCAGGATCGAGATGTTCAAGGTAGGTACGTGCCTTGATGAAGGTTCCGCGGGACTTGGACATTTTCTCGCCGTTAACCATCAGAAACCCGTGCACATTGACCTTGTCTGGCGTTCTATAGCCGGCTCCTGTCAACATCGCCGGCCAGAACAACGCATGGAAATAGAGAATATCCTTACCAATAAAGTGGTGGATCTCGCGACTTGCCCACTCCTTGCGTACTTCCTCAAGCGCTATTCCCGCAGCGCTCGACTTCATCCAGTTCCACAAACTGGCGATATATCCAATCGGGGCATCGAGCCAAACATAAAAGTACTTATTGTCGCTATCCGGGATCTGAAACCCAAAATAGGGGGCATCCCGGGAAATGTCCCAATCCCGAAGTCCGCCGGCAAACCACTCCTGAATTTTGTTACTCACCTGCTCATCGAGGTGATCCGCCCGGGTCCACTGCTGCAGATATTCCTGGAAATCGGCCAGTTGAAAGAAAAAGTGTTCCGATTCGCGAGCTTCTGGAACACTTCCAGTAAGTGCTGAGCGGGGGTTGATCAGCTCGGTGGCGTTGTACGTGGCACCACATACCTCACAGTTATCCCCGTACTGATCAGCTGCACCACAGCGGGGGCATTCGCCACGGATAAACCGGTCCGCCAGGAACATCCCCTTGTCAACATCATAAGCCTGACTAACCATACGCGTAGAAATGTGCCCGGCATGTCGCAGGCGCTGATAGATATCCTCGGCAAGCTGGCGGTTTTCATCCGAGTGGGTGGAATAGTAATTGGTAAACTCAATACCAAAATCGGCAAAATCTGCCCGATGCTGCACACCCACCTGTTCGACCAGCTGTTCCGGCGTCATCCCCTCGTTCTCGGCTCTGAGCATAATTGGCGCACCATGGGCATCATCCGCGCAGAAATAAAGACAATCATGCCCGCGTCCGTTCATATACCGGACCCAGATATCGGTTTGCAGGTATTCCACCAGATGACCGATATGAATTGGCCCGTTGGCATACGGTAATGCACTGGTGACGAGGATTTTTCGTGTTTCAGATGTCATGGCAGAAGCAGAAGAAAAAATGGCTCGACCAGACTGTAAAACAGCGTGGTCGCCATCGGATTTAACAGAGATAGTTATTACGGTCGGCAGACCCTGCCGCGCCGGCATCGCAGGGAAGACCTGTCTGGCCGCTACCTGTAAGTAGCTCTGTAATCGTTGGCCAGACCCCAGCCCGGCACCAAGGATAGCAGACCTGCTACCAGCTGCGTGCTAATATCTGGACCGGTCACCTGCTTTGCCATCCGTCATCCGGGCCGGCACCCGGACATGGCACCTGGCAACAACACCAAACGGCCAATGTGCCCAAACCGGTGACGTCGGCGACATCTTTACAACAACACCCAGCGAGTAACCACGATTGACCCATCTGACAGAAACAGAAGTCAGGGAGCTTCTCTTTGAGCTTTCCCCAGCAGAGCAGTTTGCTGAGTCTCAAGCGCGCCTGATTCAACCCTCCAACCTTACCAGTGTCACTGTGTCACCGGATCAGGTCGACATCAAACTGAAATTTGGCTACCCCGTCGAGCGCTATCGCGATTTTATCGAGAAGCGGGTGACCCAGGCGATCAGCGACCGCGCTACAGGAGACAAAGTCACCGTTGAGGTAGAACAGAAAATCGTCGCCCACTCGGTACAGCAAGGTGTCGACCCGATACCAGGGGTCAAGAACGTGATTGCCGTCGCTTCTGGCAAAGGTGGTGTCGGAAAATCTACCACTGCCGTCAATCTGGCCCTGGCGCTGGCATACGAGGGGGCAAACGTCGGCATTCTCGACGCCGATATCTATGGACCCAGCCAGCACACCATGCTCGGCGCACAACAACGCCGTCCAGAGCTGGTCGAGGGCAGCGAGAAAATGATCGAACCGATCGTCAGCCTCGGGCTGCAATCGATCTCTATCGGATACCTGGTAGACCGGGATGCCGCGATGGTCTGGCGCGGTCCGATGGCTACCCAGGCGCTGCAGCAGATATGCCGCGATACCCAATGGCACGATCTCGATTATCTGTTAGTCGACATGCCGCCCGGTACCGGCGACATCCACCTTACGCTGGCACAGCAGATACCGGTAGCCGGTGCCGTGATTGTCACCACACCGCAGGACATAGCGCTGCAGGACGCCGCCAAAGGCCTGACCATGTTCGGCAAGGTCAACATACCGGTACTCGGCCTGATCGAAAACATGGCTACCCACCTGTGTAGCAACTGTGGCCACGAGGAGGCTATTTTTGGCCAGGGCGGAGGCGCAGCGATGGCCGCAGAATATGGTGTGCCATTGCTTGGCAGTCTGCCTCTCGATATCACCATTCGCCAGCAGGCCGATACCGGCCTGCCGACAGTTGCGGCAGACCCAGAGAGCGAGCTTTCACAACGCTATCGCAAAGTCGCCCGAACCACCGCACTGCTGTTAAGCGAGCGAGATCGCAATTTTGCTAACAAATTTGGCAAAATCTCGGTGGTTGACAAATAACCGGGCAAAGCAGTCTACCCCACCCCCTTCAGTTCTAAGGAATTAATCAGGCATGGCGATCAAATCCGACCGCTGGATCAGAAAAATGGCTGCCGAACACGGCATGATCGAACCTTTTGTCGAAGAGCAGATCCGTTACAGCGATAACGGTGAAAAGATCATCTCCTATGGCACCTCCAGTTACGGATATGACATTCGCTGTTCCAACGAATTTAAAATCTTTACCAACATCAACTCGGCCATCGTCGATCCGAAAAATTTTGATGAGGGCAGTTTTGTCAATTTCACCGGCGACGAGTGCATCATCCCGCCCAACTCGTTTGCGCTGGCACGCACGGTGGAGTACTTTCGCATCCCCAGAGATGTCCTCACCATCTGCGTTGGCAAATCCACCTATGCCCGCTGTGGCATTATCGTCAACGTCACCCCGTTTGAACCGGAATGGGAGGGCTACGTGACTCTCGAGTTTTCCAACACCACTACCCTGCCGGCTAAAATCTACGCGGGAGAGGGAGTTGCTCAGGTTCTGTTCCTCGGTGCCGATGAAGAGTGTGAAATTTCCTATCGCGATCGCGGCGGAAAATACCAGCGCCAGACCGGCGTGACACTTCCGAAAATGTAGCAGGAAAAAAAACGAAATGGGTTAGAGTATGAGCCAGAGATGATTCATGGAAGGTACCGCGATTATCGATAATCCAGGAATCTTCCAGGAACCTTCGGTATCGCAATTTCAATCAGCAGAAGACCGGACAAATATCCCGGGCAAACATCAAAGAGAGCACCATGACAGGACGCAACAATAAAAACAGTTCCAGGGCACCATTGGCCGGCTTTTTAACCCTTTTGCTACTCTCTCCAATGGTCTCTGCCAACGATGAGCTATGGGGTGATGAAGGTCAGTTGGAAGAAGTCGCCTTCGAAGATCCATTCGAATCGGTCAATCGTGGGGTCTATCGTTTCAACGAGATCTTTGATGACTACCTGCTCGAACCAGCCGCACAGGGGTACGGGACGGTGACACCGGAGCCGGTGAAAAAGAGTATCGGCAATTTCTTCAGCAACCTCTCCTACCCGCTGGTTGTCGTCAACGACCTGCTGCAGGGAAAATTTCTGCAGGGCGGTAGCGATTTTGCCCGGGTGATGGTCAACAGCACCATCGGCGTATTTGGCCTGTTCGACGTGGCAACCCACCTCGATATGGTTAAGCACGACGAGGATTTTGGTCAGACATTGGCGAGCTGGGGTTTTGACGATGGCGCCTACATTGTTCTGCCCTTTCTCGGACCGAGCAACGTTCGCGACACCGGCGGTGTCGTAGCCGAGCTGTTTACCGACCCGTTACTGCAGATTGAAGGTAACGGCGCCCGCAATGCCCTGGTTGCAGTGAACGCTATCGACACCCGTGATCGGCTTGCACCGCTCAGCGACCTGGTCGACGAATCGGCGATAGATCCCTACGCGTTTGTCCGCTCCAGCTACCAGCAGAACCGGACCCGGGCGATCGCCGAGTAACACCCCTACCTGGAAACGTCCAACGATTCCAGCTTCAGGGTCAGCAACTCATCTTTGCGCAGGTGCTGCCGCTCTATTTTGAGCGGCAGGTGCCCGATCTCAGCTGCCAGCCAGAACAGGGTTCGGTATTTGTTCCGGCTGGTGGTCAGCTCCACCTCTTGAACACGCCGCAAGATTTCCCCACTTTGCAGTTCCCAGACCAGTTCATGTTCGCCGATTAACTGAAACCGGTGCTCATAGATACGCTGTTTACTACCACTGACCACCGGCACACTCCAAAACCGCTGCGCGCCCTCCAGGTTGGTACGCAACAACAGCAACTGACTCAACTCATCCTGAGTCGACAGCGGTAAAGATAACGAGCGGCCAGAGACCGTGAGCACCCCCCGGGCATAATCGAACTGAAACTCCTGCGGCTGCTCATCTTCTTTGCGCAGCAGATAGGAGTATTGGTCTGGTTGCGGTTTGCCATCAACGGACCATCGTCCTGAACTGGACTGCTCAACCACACCGCGACCAAAGATTCTCGCCCAGGCCGACGGTTGCATCCGCGAAGTGACCTTGTAACCGGAAGCTGTCAACCGATAGTGTCGCTCCGCCGAGCCAATTTCTCGCTCACCATAAAAGACGCGGTAACGGGCAACCCATACAGTACTGTCTTCTGAGTCAACTATTGCGACCTCGTCGCTGGTCGACGCCACTGCGATCGCCAACCCGCCACCTTGAAGTAACAGCAACAGAGCCGTAGCCAGCAAACGGGCTACTGACATTCTGCCTCCCTCTCCACGCCGAGCAGAACTCCATCCGGCACCGGTACGCCATCGAGGGCTAGCCCGGCACCGGGTGTCCAGACCATACGGCCTTCCAGTAGTAATTTCAGAACCCAGGGATAGAGTCTGTGCTCCTGGTTGAGCACTCGATCCGCCAGTCGCAGGGCATTATCCTGCGGCGAGACCGCCACCTCCACCTGGCCCAGAATCGGCCCGCCATCCAGCTCACCAGTCACCAGGTGCACCGTCGCACCATGTTTCTCACCGCCATCATCAATCACGCGCTGATGAGTGTTTAACCCCGGATAAGCAGGCAGTAGCGATGGGTGAATGTTGAGCATCCTGCCAGCGAACCGCTCAACCACGGCGCAGCCCAGAATGCGCATGAATCCAGCTAGCACAACCCAATCGGGGTTTGCAGAGGCGATTCGTTCGGCCAGCGCCTGATCAAATAACTCCCGCTGCTCGTAGCTGGTGTAGTCAACAATTGCGGTAGGCAACTGTCTGCGCCGTGCCTCTGCCAATCCTGCCGCAGAGCTGCGATCAGCGACAACCAGTTCTATGGTCGCTGGTAACTGGCCTGCCTCAATCGCATCCGCAATGGCGACAAAGTTACTGCCACGTCCGGAGATAACCACCACCAGTCGACCTGGGGGGTAGCAGCTGGCTGCAGCACTATCTGCTGAACGACTAACTGGCGAACGACCCCGACTCACCGAATCGTCACGGCTCGGTCGGTAGCCTCGACCACGTCGCCGATAGACCAGCACTGCTCCCCCTGAACCGCCAGTTCCGCCACCACTTCATCAGCCTGGTCAGCGGCAACGATCACAATCATGCCGATGCCGCAGTTAAAGGTGCGATACATCTCTTCATCACTGATCTCACCAGAACGCTGTAACCAGTTGAACAGATCACTCTGTGGCCACGCCTCCCGTTGCAAACTGACACCACAACCGGCCGGCAGTATCCGCGGAATATTTTCCAGCAATCCGCCACCGGTAATGTGACTAAGCCCCTTGATCAAACCTGACCTGATCAGCGGCAACAGCTGACGGACATAGATTTTTGTCGGCGTCAGCAACACCTCTGCCAGAGTTGAATGAGCAAACGGTGCATCTAGGCGCTCACCGCTGCGCTCAATCACTTTACGCACCAGCGAGTAGCCGTTGGAATGCAACCCGCTCGAAGCCAATCCGATCACCCGGTCTCCAGGCTCAATGCCACTACCGTCAATGATCCCTGATCGCTCCACCACACCGACACAGAAACCGGCCAGATCATAGTCTCCAGGATGGTACATGCCGGGCATTTCAGCGGTTTCACCGCCAGCAAGTGCGGCCCCTGCCTGCTTACAGCCCTGTGCAATTCCGCTGATCACCCCGGTCGCCACATCGACATCAAGCCGGTCGGTCGCCAGATAATCAAGAAAAAACAGTGGCTCCGCTCCCTGAACCAGAATATCGTTCACGCACATGGCGACCAGGTCGATACCAACGGTATGATGAATCCCGGTGTCGATGGCTAGCTTGAGTTTGGTACCCACACCATCAGCACCGGCAACCAGTACCGGTTTCTGATATCCGGCAGGAAGCTCTATCATTGCGCCGAAGCCGCCAATGCCGCCAAGCAACTCCGGTCGCCGCGCCGCGGCAACCAGTGGTTTGATCCTTTCGACCAACCGATTCCCGGCGTCAATATCGACTCCTGCGTCGCGGTAGGTCAGTCCATCCTGGTGGCGCTGGTTCATATTCGCTAGCTGCTCCGTACCTGCTTAGGTTCAATAGTTATCCGTATTGTATCCGCTGCGGCGGCGCAGCAGCACGAACGGATACTGGCGAAAGCACGCCACCCAACCAACTCAACCCGCTGCAGGCAACGGATTTCATCATCCTCAGAACAACCCCAGCGCGGTTAGAATATGCTCATGCTTAGCAAACCATCCAAACTGCTGCCCAATAATCACATCATCCCTGCGCACTGGCGTAACAGCCCCGCGCGGCTGGGCGCTCTGCTTGGTCTGCTAACTGCATTGCTTAACACCGCCCCTGCACTGGCCAATGATCGCTTATTCGAAATCACCGTTCCCATAGCCAATCAGGAACGCAGCGAACTTAACCGTACCCTGCCCGCCGCTTTCTCCCAACTGCTGCAGAAATTGACCGCCAATCCCGAAGTAATCAGCCAGCCGTGGGCCAACCTGGCGGTGGGTCAGGCCGAGCGTTACGTTTCCAGTTTCCGTTATCAACAACCTGCTGAGACGATCGAAGTTCCCAAGGAGCCGCTCCTGCGGCTAATCGCCCAGTTCGACAGTGATGCAGTAACCAAATTGCTGGAAGACTCAGCCACCCCTTATTGGAGTAACATCAGGCCAACACTGGTCCTCTGGTTACTGCTTGATGAGGGCAGGAAACGGCAGATCATTAATGGTGAAGCTGAAATTGCCAGGATAATAGCAACAACCGCAGACCAGTTAGGGCTGCAGATAATCCTGCCATTGATGGACCTGCAGGAACAGAGCCTGGTTACCACCAGCCATCTCTGGCTGCAGGACACGCAGCTGCTACAACAGTCCAGCAGCCGCTACGACAGTCAGATATTTGCTGTCGCCCGTCTGCAGCAACATTCCGACGGCAAATTATCGGGTGACTGGCTTCTGTCAATCAATGGAGACCAGCAGCAGTGGGTCCATCCCAAAGCCAATGTGGATGACCATTTTGCCCTGGCCTTTGCCGCAATCCGCGAGCCGCTGTTTACACGTTACAGCCACAGTCCGTTGGCAATACACTCAACTTCCGACCTGCTGGTCACACGGGTCACCGATTTCAACAGCTTTCGAGAAATCCGCGATTACCTGAGCGATCTCCAGGGGGTAACACAGGTGATTCCCCTACAAGTCGCTCCCGGCAATGTGCTTTTTCGCTTACAACACAGTGGGGAATGGAACGAACTGATCCGCCTGTTTGAACGTGGAGATCGGCTACTACCAGTCGGCTCCCATGAGCTTGCGGCACCCGGCAGCAACCCGCTACCCCGTTACCAACTGATCAACTGAACTGGGATGGTTCAGCAGCTACCGCTCAACATTCAGCTGAAAGTCAACTTCAGGTTCGACAACTTTCTTGGTGGCACCGCAGCAAACCGGGAGCTTGTCGCACGGTTAGAGAATATCGAGACAGACACTTCTGACCGATCGCTATACCTACAGGGGCCCCGGGGTAGCGGCAAAACCCATTTACTCCAGGCAACTGCTCACCACTGCGCTGACGCAGGCCTGCACATAAGCTACCTGCCACTCCGGGAGCTGAAAAACCACCCACCAGCAATGGTCGAAAACCTGCACTACCTTGACCTTATCTGTGTCGATGATGTCGACATGGTCGCAGGAAGAGCCGACTGGGAGGAGGCTCTGTTCAGCCTCTACAACCTGGCACACGAATACCACTGCCTGCTTGTTTTTACGGCCCGAAACGGTCCTGAAGAGTGCGGCTTCGGGCTAGCGGACCTCAGCAGTCGGCTGGCCTGGGGAACCCGATACAACCTCGTTGAACTTGATGACAACGGCAAAAAAGAGCTCATTGCGTTGCGCGCCACAGCTCTGGGTCTCGACCTGGAACCAAAAGTGATCGAATACATTCTGCGAAGAGCTGAACGGTCGACATCGCAGATCATCTCGTTTTTAGAGCAGCTTGACAGTCGTTCACTCGCCGGACAACGAAGAATAACCCTGCCGTTCGTTCGGAGCGAGCTGGA
>JBPEXY010000032.1:0-14253 GCA_052031065.1 Immundisolibacteraceae bacterium
CTGCGGCTGACCGATGAGCACATCGCCTACATCATCAACAAGGCCGAGGATAGCCTTGTTTTTGTCGACCCCGACCTGTTACCGGTGCTGGAGCGGCTCGCGGATCAGTTGCCGACTGTGAAAGGTTATGTGGTTCTGGCTGACGAACTGCCCGAAACCACCCTGTCACCCGTTTACGGATATGAACAGCTGGTTGCTGAGGGTGATGAAGCGTATCAGTTTCCGGAGCTGGATGAGAACTCGCTGGCGGGCATGTGTTTCACCTCTGCAACCACCGGCAACCCCAAGGGGGTGACCTACTCACACCGGCAGATTTATCTGCATACCACCGCGCTATGCATGGCTGATTCTCTCGCGGTGCGGGAGCGCGATACTTTTCTGCCAATGGTGCCGATGTTTCACGCTAACGCCTGGGGCATTCCCTTTGCGGCAGCGTGGATGGGATCGGCGATGGTATTGCCCGGAGAGCGGCCCCATGCCAGAGAACTGCTGGAGTTGATTGAGCAGCAGCAGGTGACCTTTTTTGCTGCGGCGGTGAGTGTTGGCGTCGACATGATCGATCTGCTCAAACAGGGGGATTACAACCTCGGTAGTCTGCGGTCCATCATGCTTGGTGGTTCGGCAACACCGCGGGCGGTGATGGAGTACTACATGGACCACCATGGGGTACCGATCTATACCGCCTGGGGCTCCACTGAAATGGCGCCGATAGCCACCTTTACACACATTCATCGTGACATGCTCGATGCCAGTGAGGATGAGAAGATTTCGGTGCGCATTCGCCAGGGACTGGCGGCGCCGGGAACAGAGCTTTATCTGCTTGATGATGATGGCCAGAGGGTGCCGTGGGATGACGAGACCATGGGCGAAATCTATGTGCGCACACCATGGTCAGCCACCGAGTACTACCAGGATGAGCGTAGTCGCGAGGGGTTTGTCGATGGCTGGTGGCGCAGTGGCGATATTGCCACCATCAACGACAGGGGCGTGCTCCGGCTACTCGACCGGGCCAAGGACCTGATCAAATCGGGTGGCGAGTGGATATCATCTCAGGATCTGGAAAACCGGTTAATGGCTCACCCGCAGGTTCGGGAAGCGGCGGTGGTGGCGATCCCCGATGAAAAGTGGGTGGAGCGACCGGCCGCAGTGATTGCGCTGAATGCAGGTGAAGGGCAGCTCGAAGCGGATGAGTTGAGAGAATTTCTCGCTCCCCACTTTGCCCGCTGGTGGTTGCCGGACCACTATCTGTTTGTCGATGAACTACCGAAGACCGGGGTTGGCAAGATCAACAAAAGATTACTCAGGGAACAGGCAGCGGCGCGGGTCAGCTAGCGGTCAATGGCAATCGATTTGCCAGTGGATCAGCCAGTGGATCAGCCAGTGGGTCAGCCATTGGATCAACAGCACTGAAAATATCTGCTAAGGTCAGGATTACCAACGGGAGGGAAGAAGGTATGCGCGGTATCAAGATCAGGCCGTTATTTCACGGCAACATGCATTGCGACAAGGATTTGCTGGTAACAGGCCACCCAGACCTGATGCTGACCCGCACCAACCCGAGCAAAAACCGGGTCTGGTGTGAGGCGCCGTCGTTCACCTACATCATCGAACACCCCGACGGGCGTATGTTGTTTGACGCCAGCATTGACAAACACTGGGAGGAGCAGTGGCTGCCGGAATACAAGGAGCTGGCGCCCTACGATGATTACACCGAAGAGCAGCTGTTTGAGAACGCGTTGAAAAATGCCGGTCTCGGCCCGGAAGACATAGATTATGTTTTCCTCAGCCACCTGCACGTCGATCACGCCGGTAACGCCAAACTGTTTAACACCGCCAGTTCAACACAGATTCTCTGCCACGAGGATGAGTACAAGGCGGCCGCCAATATGGAGAAGGACGAGCACTTTTTTCTGCGTGGCGATTACGATGTGCCCGGCATGCGCTTTAGTACCCTGCCCGGTGATATCGAGATCATGAAGGATGTCAGGGCGATCAGTGTGCCTGGGCACACGGCTGGAACCATGGCGCTGATGATCCACCTTGAACACAGTGGCACCATCATCCTGACGTCCGATGCCTGTTATCTGAAAGAGAGTTACGATGACGAGGTGGGCTCAATGATTGGCGCCGACCTTGAGGAGTGGCGCCGGTCGATGCAGAAAATAAAAATGTTTGCCCGCAACTACGACGCAACGGTGATTCCCGGGCATGACCATCAGTTGTGCCACGAGGGACATGGACCACTGTGTGAAGAGGAACGGCTCAGGGTAGGGGGGGAATACGACTGAGGGAGGGATTGACAGCAGTTTTCGGGAGCGCGGTTGTCGCTTTGTAAAAGAGTATGACGGTCATTGAGCTGCGAGGATCTGGCTTTAGGCCAGGATGGCTCGATAGATCAGCAGACTACCATTCAGCAGGAGAGAGTTAACGTGAAGTTTGTCCTTTTCTATCTTCCCTCAGTGGGAACTTATGACCAGACCCAGAGGGGTATGGCCGGAATCAATCGACAGAATTACCAGAACATGCTCTGGCAGGTGAAGAAGCAGATCGAAGCCGCCGACGAAATGGGCTTCTGGGGTGCTGCCTTTACCGAACACCATTTCCATATCGAAGGGTTTGAACAGTCCAATAACCCGATCATGCTCGGGCTCTATTTTGGTCTGAATACCAAAAATATCCGTATTGGCCAGATGGCCAACGTGCTGCCTTTCCAGAATCCGTTGCGCCTTGCTGAAGATCTGGCAATGCTTGACCACATGCTCACCGGGCGTACCTTTGTTGGGCTGGCGCGTGGTTATCAGAAACGTTGGGCTGACGTGCTTGGGCAGACCTATGGTGTTGGCGGCACCATGTCCGACAAGTCAGAGACCGACAAGAAAAATAGCGCGCTGTTTTTTGAGCATTACGAGATTCTGAAAAAAGCCTGGACCACCGATACGTTCAGTCACCGTTCTGAGCACTGGACCATTCCACCGGATGACCTGCTGTTCGACCATGATGCCGTGAGCCGGTTTGGTCAGGGTCAGAGTGAAGATGGCAAGATCACCGAAATCGGGATCGCTCCCAAACCTTATCAGAAACCCCATCCGCCGATTTTTCAGCCTTTCTCATTCAGTGAGAGCACCTTCAAATTCTGTGCCCGTGAAGGGATTGCACCGTTTGCGCTCTCCACTTGCGAAGAGACCCTGACCGACCTGTTCCGGGTTTATCAGGAAGAAGCGGCCGAGGCCGGACATAACTTTGAATTTGGCGAAAATATCGGCATCTTCCGCGATACCCTGGTACTGCGGGATGCGGACGAAGCGCACTATCACGCAGCGCGGGGGAACGGCTTTATCTGGCCCGAGTGGTTCGCGCCAATCGGCTTTAACGAGGCGTTCAGGAAAAAAGGCAGTACCGAAGTCATGCCGAAAAAGGGTGACTACAACTACCTGCGCGAAGCCGGGTTCGAGTTCGTCGGTAACCCTGATGACGTGAACCGTCAGATTGAACGGATGGTCAAGTTGCACAACCCGGAATATTTCCTCATGTGGCAGTACCCGGGACCGATTCCCCATGACATCATGATGCAGAACCTGGAACTCTGGGCAACCGAGATAATGCCCAACTGGACTGACTAGTGTGATCGGCATTATTAACCAGAGCTCTTTCAATAGAAGCCGCCCTTCAGGGCGGTTTTTTTTGTAGTTTGATCCATTCATGCAGCTGGATTCTGAATTGAAACAGAGCAGGGTTTTTCCCTTTGCGACCCTGGTGGTCTCGGCGTTCCTCGGCGTCGTATTACTCCTGTTTCTGGCGGCGTTAACTGTCAGTCAGCTCCCGGTGGGCTGGATCAATCAGCAGCTGGCACTGCGCACTCTGCCCATTCTGGGTGAGCCCCTGCAGATTGAGGGGGTAGAGTTCGCTTTGGGTTTTGACAGTGGTTTGGTGCTGCAGGGTGTGAGTGTGGGCGACCGTCTTAAGGCTAGCCGTGTGAGCGCCGATTTCTCGCTGCGCAATCTTGTTCGCGGCGAGTGGGTGATAGAACAGCTGATGCTGGTCGAACCACGGCTCGATCTGCCGGCCTGGCAGGAGTGGTGGCAACAGCGAGGGCAGCAAACCGGCAACACGGATGCTGGTGTTGCATCGCTTTGGTTGCAGCGGGTCAGGGTTGAGTCGGCAGAGGTGCTGCCGTGGGCTGCGCAGGTTGGAAATTTCGACGGCACAGTCGATTTGAGTCCTGACTTCGGTTTCCAGAGCGCAGCCATTAAAGCCTTTGAAGGGGCGCTGATGATCGCTGTGCAGCCCATCGGTGGCGGGTTGCTGTTGCGGCTGGAAGGCCACCAGTTCCGTCCCGTGAATGATCTGCTCTGGGAACAGGTTACCGTCGATCTGCAGGTTCGGTTACCCGATGATCAGAACGGTGGTGAGGGAGTCACGGCAGAGTACCAGCTTGATGGCGTCGGACTGGAGGTTGCCGGATTTCCACTGTTATTTGATTCGGTAAAGTCCAGCGGACAGCTCTCGCCAACAGGTATGGTGATCGACCGCCTTGAGGCCAGGTCCGCAGAGAGTCAGTTGGAAGCGGCCGGGGCAGCCGCATGGGACCACGATGTTAGCGTCACTGCTGAACTTGAGGTGGATCAGTTCGATCTGCGGCGACTGGAACAGGCTTACGGTCTCACCGGGTTTTCTGGAACTGCAATGGCGACCGGTGTGCTGAGCGCCAGGTTTGGAGAGGTGAGCAGTGGTTGGCAGCTCGACGGCAGGGTGACCGGTGCCGGGGTAAGGCCACCGTTCACTGCGTTGCAGCTTGGTTCGCTAGAGGCTAATTACCGATTGGATTCTGCTGGTGTCGCGCTTACCGGGTTAGGCATCAAGGCTTATGAGGGCAGTATCGAAGGTGAAGTGACGGTCAGCTGGCCGGAGCAGGGTGTTTCTGTTGTGGGTGAGGCGATGTTCTCCTCTCTGGATAGTGCTGCGCTGTTGGCAGCCTTTGATCAGGACTTTATTGCCGGAGGGCTTGCGGGCGATGTGAGGTTTGGCTGGCAACAGGGTGCAGTCGGGGTTTTGGGCGGTATTGAAGTCACAGGCAAGCTGCTCGTTGAAGAGGGTTATCTGCCCGGAATAGACCTGGCGGCAGCGGCCGGATTACTGACGCGCAGATCCGTCACCGGTGATGGGACCGCTTTTGACCTTGCCTCCAGTGATCTGGCCATTGGAAATGGCGACATTGTGTTAAAGAACTTAAATATCGAGTCAGCAGCGTTGGCCGCACAGGGTGACCTGACTATCGGTGATCTAAAAACGGTCGCTGGTTTAATCCGCACCGGTGGTAATGACGCTTTCGGGGCGACGCGGGTGCCACTAAAAATCAGCGGCACACTGCAGCAACCGAAGGTGAGACCCACCGAGGGGTCAGTAGTGGGAGGTGCCGTTGGTACCGCCATATTGGGACCGGGAGTGGGTACAGCAGTGGGCATCAAGGTCGGTGAGGGTCTGGAAAACCTGAAGCAGCGCCTGTTTGGGAACGGAGACCAGCCCGTGCAGAAACCTGATGATGGTGAAAAACCCGGTAAGTGAAAACAGAGGAGAGTCATTATGAGTCGTAGAAATTTTCCCGCGCCGGAGCAGTTTGCCGGCAAATTTGGCTATTCTCAGGCGACCCGCGTCGGACCGATGGTGGCGGTCTCCGGCACTGCACCACGTGCCGATGTGGTCGGCGACATCGTCGCCGAAGGCGACGCTTATGGCCAGACGTTGCAGGTGTTAAAGAATATTCGCACCTCTCTGCAGGCGCTGGGTGCTGACCTCGAAGATGTGGTGCGCACTCGAATCTACATTACCGACATGGAACTATTGTGGGATGTGGGGCGAGCTCACCTGGAGTTTTTTGGCGAGATCAATCCCGCGACCTCACTGCAACATGCCGATGGATTCTTCGATCCGCGAGTATTGGTGGAAATGGAGGTGGATGCTTACGTGACGGGGCCCGAATAGCCATATCCCGAATAACCCGATAAAGAGCTCTGACCTACGACAGATACCGTTGCAAGGGGCAGTGGGCTGTAAAGCAGGAGAAAAAGGTGGATTTTGATTTCAGTGAAGATCAGCAGGCCATTCGTGAAGCGGTGCAACGCTACGCGCAGGGTCAACTTGCGCCCTGTTATCAGCAGCGAGAAGGTGAGGGTCGGATCGATCGCAAGCTGTTAAAAGAGATGGGGGAGCTCGGTTTTATCGGTGCCGAACTGCCCACCGAGTTTGGCGGGTTAGGACTTGACGCGGTCACCGCCGGCGTAATCGTCGAAGAGATTGCGCGGGCGGATTTTAATGTTTCCTATGTGCAGCTGCTGGCGTCGTTGAACGGTAGCCTGCTGGCCCAGGCCGCTCCAGAGCTGGCGCGGGGTATTGTTCCCGGTGTCTGTGCCGGGGAGCTGATTCTTGGTCTGGGACTGACAGAACCGGGTGGCGGGTCAGATGCGGCTAACCTGAAATTGCGTGCCGACCTACAGGGTGATCACTACATTCTATCCGGGGAGAAGGCCTCCATCTCTTTTGCCAGCCAGTCCGATTACCTGCTGCTGTTTGCCCGTACCGGCGAGCAGGAACAGCGCGCGCGGGGTGTCAGTGCATTTCTGGTACCGATGAATCTGCCCGGTATTACCGCGACCGATTATGACGACCTGGGAACCCGTGCCGTGGGGAGGGGGTCGATTTTTTTTGACCAGGTTGAGTTGCCCGCAACCCAGCTGATTGGTGAGGAAGGTAAAGGATTCGGCAAGATCATGCAGGGGTTTGACTACAGTCGCGCCCTGATCGCGTTGCAGTGCATGGCTCCTGCCATGGCATCGATGGAGGAAACCTGGGCCTACACCACTGAGCGCGAGGCGTTCGGGTTGCCGATTGCAAAATATCAGGGGGTGACTGAACCGCTAGCGGAGTTTGAAACCCAGCTGGCTGCGGCGCGGCTGCTGGCTTATCAAACCCTGTGGCTCAGAGATCAGCGACGGCCGCACACCAAAGAGGCGGCGATGTTGAAGTGGTGGGGTCCCAAACTTGCGTATGATGCAATTCACCAGTGCCTGTTGACCCACGGTCACATGGGCTACACCAAAGAACTGCCGCATCAGCAGCGGCTGCGGGATGTGCTTGGTCTGCAGATTGGTGATGGAACTGCGCAGATCCAGAAAATGATCATCGCCCGCGAGACCGTGGGGCGGGTTGCGGTGCCCTACAGTTGAAGGTGATCCGGGTTGGCCCAGCGGATAATTTTGGTCCGGTCCAGAGTTGATCAGCTGGGCCTGGGTTGCAGCACCTTGCTCACGGTCCGCATGAAACTGTCAACCTGATAGGGTTTAGGCAGGAAACTGTCCGGTTGCTCGTCCTTAAACAGGGTGTGAGTCTCCTCGTCGTTGTAGCCGCTCGATATCAATACCGGTACGCTAGGGTCGATGGTTCTGATCAGCGCAAAAGCCTCCGCACCATTCATCACCGGCATCATCAGATCGAGTATCACCAGAGAGAGTTCCGTCGCATGTTTGCGGAACAGTTCCACCCCTTCGGCACCGTTGTTGGCCCGCAACACCTGCAGTCCGGTTGACTCGAGTAGACCCTGAGCCAGTTCTCCGATCATCTCCTCGTCATCGACAACCAGTACTTTACCAGTCTCCGGCCAGTTTAATGCTTCGTCATTGCTTGCGATTGATTCGCGCTCGTCAATATTCAGGTCTGTTTCGGAATCCTTGGCGGCAGGAAGCAACACGGCGATGCTGGTTCCCTCCCCCGGAGTGCTCTGGACATCGATGGAGCCGCCCAGCTCGTTGACAATACCGTGTACCGAGGCAAGCCCCAAACCGCGACCGGTGAATTTGGTTGAAAAGAACGGGTCGAAGATTCTTTCTCTGGTCTGCTCATCCATGCCCACACCAGTGTCGCTGACCAGCAGTTGAATCTGGCTGCTGTTCTGCATTTCAGTCGAAAGGCCATCCCCCGGTTTTTTCGAAGGGGAGAGCAGACGGGCGTGCAGGGAAATGACTCCCTGCTGCTCACCAATCGCTTCAATAGAGTTGGCGATCAGGGTCATTACAATCTGTTCCAGCGACCTGACGTCGGTATAGATCAATGGAAGGTCTGGCTCGGTTTCCCAATCAAACTGGATCTGTGTCGGACAGGATGCGCTGATTAAGGGGCGTAAACTCTGCAGCGTTGCGGATAGATCCAACAGGTTTTTTTGGTAAGATCGTTTGCCGGTGTAGTCGAGTAGTTTGTCGCAGATCGCCGCACCGCGAGACGCAGATTCGTGTGCAGCGGAGATGAACCGGTAGGCTGAAGAGTCTCTCGGTAGAGTGTTCAATGCCTGCTCACAGTTACCCAGACCGATGGTCAACAGATTGTTGAAATGGTGGGTCATGCTGCCGGCCATCCGTTCCAGACTCTCTACCTTCTGCGCATGCCAGAGCAGGGTCTCGAGATGCCGTTTTTCCTTTTCCTGTAATTTCCGCTCGGTGGTGTCGATAACAATGGCGTAGAGCGCTGGTTTGTTGGCAAAAATGGTTCGTTGCAGGTGTACCTCTACCGGGTAGTCAGTCCCGTCCTTGCGCCGGTGAACGGTTTCAAAGATCAACTTGTTCGTTTCCTCACTGATCAGTGGTTGAACCAGGTCTTTGAATTCGCGTGGCGTCATGGTTGGTTTCAAATCCAACACTGTGAGCTCAGCCAGTTCATCCTCGGTGTAGCCGAGGTTTTCTCGCGCACCGCGATTGACGTGCAGGAACCTGAGAGAGTCCTGATCAAAAATATAAATTTCGTTGAGGGAGGTCGCCAACATGCCGATCAGGTCGTCGTGCTGTGCAGCTTGTGCTTTGACCTGGTTCAACAAAGCGTTGATCATGCCACCGGAAAAGGCAAATAGAGCCCAGGTGAAAGAGCGCATGTAAAGATCGTCAGTGTCAGGAGTGATAACCTGACTGGCCCAGTTTCCTTCGCTAAAGACCGCAGCCATCACCCAGGCGTCGAACAGCCAGTAGAGTAGCCCCAGGGCTATTCCCAGGTAAAAGTAGGGTCCAATAAACTGGCGCCTGATGAGTTTGTGGCTATGCATTAATCGAGCTCAGATGCAACGGTAGTTATTGATTATTAATCAATTATCTCTAATTAAGCAATAGCTAATATTAAAGGAGTTGGATGGCATCTGCCCCGAGACCGGCTGCTGGTCAGGGTCAAAGGGCGGTTGCTGCTGGAACGATCAGGAGGTAGGGAATGATGCATGAGGTTGAAGAGTTGGCGGTAATCGTTAGTCAAAGGGATAGTGTTGGCCTGATCGAGTTGAACCGGGCCGATAAATTTAACTGTCTGTCCAGTGGCGTTCACGATTTGATCGAGGCAGCGTTAGACCAGTTTGAAGCGGAAGAGAGCGTTCGTTCGGTTCTTGTTAGCGGCACTGGCAAACATTTCTGTACCGGCGCCGATCTGCAGGAGGTGCAGCAGTTTCGGCAAGAGCAGAAATTTGACCAGTTCATCGCCCATGGTCATCAGGTGTTGAGAAGGCTGGAGAGTTCCCGGTTGCCGGTAGTTGCTGCGGTACAGGGGTTATGTCTGGCCGGTGGCCTGGAGCTGATGCTGGCGTGTGACCTTGTGTTTGCGGGGGAAGCGGCCAGGTTTGGCGATCAACATGCTCAATATGGTCTGGTGCCTGGCTGGGGTGGCAGCCAGCGGCTGCCACGTATCGTTGGGCAGCGCCGCGCCCTGGATCTGATGTTCAGTGGCAGATGGCTGGACGCCAATACCGCTCTCGACTGGGGGTTGGTCAACTACGTGTTACCCGACGGCGAACTCCATGAACAGGCGTTTGAATATTGCCTGGGACTTGGTCGGCGTAGCCGGGGAGGCTTGATGACGATGAAACGGTTGGTCAATGATGGCCTTGAAGGGTCGCTGCAGAGAGGACTGGATCTGGAGATTCATGTCGCCGCCGAAGCGATGGCCTCGGCCGATGTTAACGAAGGGTTGGCGGCCTTTGCCGAAAAGCGAGAGCCGCAATTTGACTAACGCGGAAAGGGCGCAACTCTCCGCGAGGCACAGACCGCTTTAGCAGACAGGAGAAAAGATTGGATTTTCAGCTCAGTTTTGAACAGCAGATGATTCTCGATTATGGCGCCAATCTGGCGCAGCGGTTTGGGGCCGATTACTGGCGCGAGCAATCGCTCGCGCAGAGTTTTCCGCATGAACTGTGGCAGCAGATTGCTGACGATGGTTTTCTGGGGGTGATGGTCAGCGAGGAATATGGTGGTGCCGGTCTCGGCATGACTGAAATGGCGTTGTTGATGGAGGGTATGAGTGGTGCCGGCCTGCCGCTGTTCATGATGGTGGTTGGCCCGACCATGGTGCTCAGTTTGCTTGACCACTATGGCACCGATGCGCAGAAACAGCGCTTGCTTCCCGGCGGGTGTGATGGCAGTAAAGTGTTCTGTTTTGCCATCACCGAACCCAATGCAGGTAGCAATTCCATGGCCATCAGCACCCTGGCAGCCAGAGATGCGGATGGTTTTACCCTCAAGGGTCAGAAAGCCTACATCACTGGCGCCGATGCGGCCGACTATGCGCTGGTTGTTGCCCGTACTACAGCGCTTAAGGATGTCTCGCGTAAAACCGATGGATTCACCCTGTTTATGGTTGATTTAAAAGCGCCCGGCATCACTATCCAGCCTATGGATATCCCGGTGCTGATCCCGGAAAAGCAGTGTGAAATTTTTTTTGATGGTGTTGAACTGGGGCCGGAACAGGTGATCGGTGAGGTTGATCGTGGCTTCGGCATTCTGTTTGATACGCTCAATCCAGAGCGGATTGTTGTTGCTGCCATGGCGGTGGGATTGGGGCGCTACGCGCTACAGCAGGCGGTCGAGTATGCCGGTGAACGACAGGTTTTCGGGGTGCCGATTGGCAGCCATCAGGGACTGGCCCATCCACTCGCCCACAGCTATACAGAAATCGAGATGGCGGCGTTGATGACCTACAAGGCCGCTGCAAATTTTGATCAGGGGGCCGCGGCGGGCGCGGAGGCCAATATGGCCAAATATTTCGCCGCTGAAGCGGCGATTAAAGCTGTTGATACTGCGTTGCAGACCAATGGTGGGGCCGGGTTCACCCGTGACGTGGGTTTGCTCGATCTCTATGCGCTGGTGCGACTGTTAAGAACCATTCCGGTCAGTCGCGAATTGCTGCTGAACTATATTGGTGAGAAGGTGATGGGACTGCCGCGATCCTACTGATTATCTACCATGACGGAGTGTCACTAGGTCGGTGTAAACGAGTCTGATAAGCACCAGTGGTCCCGTCAGCTGTCGTTGCTTTGTTTCAGCATGGTGGCGGTTCGTGCAAGCAGATCTGCTGTTTGAAAAGGTTTTGCCAGTGTATCGGTAAACCCCGCAACTGGCGTGATCGATGTGACCGTGTTGTAGCCGCTGACAAAAATAACTTTCAGTTCAGGCCGCTGTTTGCGCGCCTGTTCTGCCAGAGTAAAACCGTCTATTTGTGGCATGACCACATCGGTGATCAGCAGGTCGATGCCTTTAGCCTGGTCTGTGCTGAGCAGTTCCAGTGCTGTGCGTGGATCGCCTACCGCAGTCACACGGTAGCCGTGGCTGGAGAGTAGCTCTTCGGTTAGCGCCACCAGTGCTGGTTCATCATCGACGACAAGAATGTGGTGGCGATGGGGCGATTCTTCCGGTTGTTTTTTCGCTCCAATCAGCGATGGTCTAATCTCGGACTCCTGAGGGCGTTGCAGATTCTTGCTGATCGGAAAATAGAGCTCGAATCGACTACCCTTGCCAGGCGTTGAAGTAACCTGGATATCCCCACCTGATCGGCGCACGAAGCCGTAGACCTGGCTCAAACCAAGGCCGGTACCCTGTTCGCCTTTGGTGGTGAAAAAGGGTTCAAAAATCCGGCTGAGAATCTCCTCTTTCATTCCGATACCGTCATCACTCACGGTGAGCAGGACGTACTCGCCAGCCTGCAGAAAGCTTTTTTGAATCAACTTGGCACTGGCTCTGCGCTGTCCGGTGGTGATGGTCAGTCTGCCGCCTTCTGGCATTGCCTGCATGGCGTTGATTGCCAGATTAATGATGGCATCCTCAAGCTCAGCAAGGTCAACTTCGACCAGCATCGGTTCCGGAGCCAGCTTCAGTTCTAGTTCAATCTGACTGGTCAGGGTTTTTTCCAGCATCTCCTGGTTGTTTCTGAGTACATCGTTGATATCAGCCTGCTCAGTATTGCCGGGTTGCTGGCGCGCGAACGCGAGCAGTTTTTTGGTTAGTGAGGCCCCGCGGTTACCGGCGCGGAGGATTTCGTCAGCGTACTGTGCTGTTTCGGAATTCTCGGTTGCGCTCTGTAGCAGCAGTTCTGCGTAGCCGAGAATGATCGCCAACATGTTGTTGTAATCATGGGCGACGCCACCAGTAAGCTTGCCAAGCGCCTCCATGCGTACCCGGTTGTTTGCTCGTTGTTCCTGTTCGGCGGTCTCGGTGACGTCAAAGCCGATAAATACCAGAGCATAGACTTCGCCGTTTTCATCAACCAACGGAGTACGCGAATTACTGAACAGTCGCGGTTCTTTGCCGTCGAACAGGGTTTCGACAAGCTCAAGGCGTTTACCCGATTCGAAAACCTGCCGATCTCGCGCTTCTATGGTCCGTGCTTCATCGGCTGGGTGAAAGTCATATGACGTTTTCCCGACCAACTGCTCTGCGGTGGTGCCGAAAATCTTTGCATGGGTCTCATTGGAATGGAGAATACGACCATCACGATTTTTGACCACCACCAGGGCTGGTGCGTTGTTCATTACCGATAACAGCATCTGTTCACTTTCGTGGCGAGCCTTTTCGGTCGCTATTCGATCAGTGGTATCGAGCACGATACCGACGATTCTGCGCGGCTGGCGTTGATCATCATAGAAAGTCTCGAATCTGACATCGAGCTGTCGTGGTCCGTTATCGCTTGCCAGTGTGAGCGTGAGCAGAGGAGTGTCAACGCCAGCCCGTGCTTTTTCTGCCGCACTGAATAGCTGCGCGCGATCAGTCGTAGATAGTCGGTGGGCAAATTTCTCTATGCTCGGGTTAAGATCACTTTCATCAATGCCAACAATACGGTAGAGACCTTTTGACCAGTGCAGTTCACCACTCTGTAGATCGCGGCTCCAGCTACCCATCTCTGCCACCTGTTCTGCAGCATTGAACTGTTCCTGGTTACGTCTCAGTATCAGTTGCTGTTTCTGCTCTTCAGTATTGTCACGGAAGACCATAATTGCACCGACTACCTGGTTTTCGGCATTCAGTACCGGGGCCGCGGTGGCGACGATCGGGTGGTGACCGTCTTCACTGTCAACCAGCTTCATCGCTTTGGGATGACGGAGCGTCTCTCCCTCGCGCAGAGCGGTCAGAATCGGCGCTACCAGCGGTTGTCCACTGATCGGGTCGAGAAGCCTCAGGCTCTCTTCGAGGAGCCTGCCCCGATACTGTTCAGGATCGCCGCCAATGAGCTCTGCAGCGACCGGATTGATTTGCGAAATGCGCGCATCGTTGTCGATCGCGATCACTCCCTCGACAATACTGTTGAGGGTAAACAGTATGTTCTGTTCCCGTTCGAACTGGGTGCGGTGATCGGTTTCGATCCGGGCCGCCATCAGGTTAAAGGCCACCGCGAGTCTGCCCAGCTCATCTTCGCGCTCTATGGCAATGCGGCTCTGATAATCACCTCTGCGTATCTGTTCTGCAGCGTGATGGATCGTCTTCAGCACGTTGGTGAGTCGCATGCCAACCAGCCAGAAAACCCCTCCACCCAGTAACGCAGCAAGGGTGCCTACGAATAGTCCATAGCGGGATATCTGTGTCAGTGTCGCGGAAATGTGAGAGGTTCTTAACGCAAATACCATGGTTCCCACTGGTTCGGATGCCAGCGAAAGCGGGATTGCGGTTAGATACTGGCTGGGTCGATCGCTTGAGAGGGTGTGCAGGAAATGAGACGGTTGAAAACCCGGGTGCAGGTGGTCGTCTGCTTTCAACTGCAGAGAACTGTTACTGGTAAAGAGCAGGTCCTGGTGACGGTTGAAAATTTCAACAGCCACAAAATGGCTCTGTTCAGTGGCTATCAAAGGGTTAATGACGGCGGATATGGTGTCGATATCCTCCTCGACCACTGGCGCTACCAGCGCACTCTGTAACACGGGTAACAGTTCGCTAATGCTAACCGCGTAGTTCGATGCGATTTCCTCGCGAGTCC
>JBPEXY010000033.1:0-40050 GCA_052031065.1 Immundisolibacteraceae bacterium
ACTGGCACGCCTGGCAACCGGGAAAACTGACTGAACTCAATAGCGCTATTGCCCGTGGCGAGACGATTCCCCTCGATATGGCGCTTAGCCCGCTCATCACCCAGTCTACTGGGCTAAGCCACACCTCCAAAGGTCTGTTTAACCCGGCAATCGGCGGGCTGGTGGCACTCTGGGGGTTCCACCAGGATGAACGACCGAGCGGTCCACCACCCGACGTTGAAGCGATTAATAAATGGGTAAGCGCGGCACCTTCAATGTCGGACCTGATAGTTAAAGATGGCACGGTTCGCAGCGGCAACCGATCCGTACAACTCGATTTTGGTGGCTTCGCCAAGGGCTATGCCCTTGAGCTGGCCCAGCAGCAACTGCTCGACGGGGGCATCGAACACGGCATAATCAATGCCGGTGGTGACCTTTGTGTGCTCGGCAGCCATGGCGAACGCGCGTGGCGTGTGGCGATTCGTGACCCTATCCATTTTGGTGTGCTGGCGGAGATTGAGCTGCAAGACCAGGAGTGCGCGATGACCTCGGGAAACTATGAACGGTTTCGCGAACATAACGACCGCCGATACGCCCACATTATCGACCCTCGCAGCGGCTGGCCGGTGGATCATATCGCCTCGGCAACGGTAATCGGCCTGGATGGCGGGCTTGCCGATGCAGCAGCAACGGCGCTGACCGTGGCAGGGCCGGCACAGTGGGTTGAAATCGCCCGGTCAATGGGGCTGGATGAGGCCCTGATTGTCGACCAGCAAGGGCTGGTTCAGGTTACCCGCAAACTTGCATCGCGTTTACGCTGGCGCAGCGGAGAACCGGGCGGGATGATAGTAGTCGACCTGGATTAGGGATGCTGCCATTGAGAGTTAAGCGGAAGCCCGACAGCAACTCCCAAACACTAGAGCGCACGGTAGGGGTTGGCCTGGTTTTCATCCTGCAGCCGCTCGACTACCGCCCTGCCCTGTTCAAGTTCAAACAGCCTCGCAGCATTAGCGAGATCAATCTGCCCGGTTTCGACCATCAAACATAAACCACTGCGCAGGGCATAGAGCCGCTGCACCACCGGATCGTTTGGGTAACGAGTCAATTTATCGCGCCAGGCACCATCGACACCACTATCGCTACAGTGATTGGGAGGGGAGCTGACGGTCTGACTAGAGCCGACATTAACCCTGGCGACCGCGTGTGCGCCGCTATCCCGTTCCTGTGCAACAACCCTGGAAACAGCCAGACCGGAAAGCAACAGGCTGGTAAGCAACAGTCCGGAAACAACCCGCCGGGAAAGCCCCAGACCGGAATCCCCCGAACTGGAATCCCCCGAACTGGAATCCCACAGACTGGTAACCACTGGCCGACACAAGAGCTGCAAAGATAATCCGTTAAATGTCTTCATGGACTCGTTAGCGTCGCCATGCTGCCAAACTTGAATCCTGGCACTCGCAACTACATTGCTTAATAGCGACCACAGTGCTGGAGACCAAAAATCTCAGGCCGCTTTACGCTCCATCTGATCGATTAGCTGCACCAGTTGAGACATTCCGGCTGTCGAGAGCTGGTTGCCGGTTCCGATCTGCTCAGCGATACAGCGGCGCCACGCTTTAGCTCCGGCCACGCCCTGGTAGAAACCGATCAGATGCCGCGCCATCGGTCTCAGCGGCACCCCCTGTTTCAGGCTTGCCTCCATGTACCGGAGGTAACTTTCCAGAACAACCCTGCGGTCCGGCAGAGGTTGATCGACACCGAAGATGACGCGGTCAGCCTCGGCGAGCATCCACGGGTTATGATACGCGGCGCGGCCGATCATCACCCCATCAACGCCCTGCTGCAGATGAGTATTTACCTCTGTCAGCTCAGTCACCCCACCGTTGAGGATTACCTGCAGATGCGGGCGCTCCTGCTTTAGCCGGTGGACAAATTCATAATGAAGCGGCGGTATGGTGCGATTCTGCCTTGGGCTTAACCCGGTCAACCACGCCTTCCGCGCATGCACAATAAACGTGCTGCAACCGCCCCTGGCGACGATATCGACAAAATTGATGAAATGATCCCAACTATCGAGATCATCGATGCCAATGCGGCTTTTTACCGTGACCTCAGTCGAAACCGCATCACGCATCGCACCGATCAGGTCGGCCACCAGACCGGGTTCGGCCATTAGTGCAGCACCGAAACGTCCCGCCTGCACCCGGTCGCTGGGACAGCCGACGTTGAGATTGATCTGGCTATAGCCAAATTTCTCGCCAATACGGGCGGCCTCAGCCAGCTGGTGAGGATCTGCACCACCCAGCTGCAGTACCAGTGGCTGTTCCGGCTGCGAATAGCCGAACAACCGTTGGCGGTCGCCGTAAATTGCCGCCTGCGCCACCACCATCTCCGTATAGAGCAACGACCGCGCGCTGATCAATCGCAGTAAATACCGGGCGTGACGATCGGTGCAGTCGAGCATCGGCGCGACTGATAGTCGTTGGTCTATCATTGTTTCCATTACAGAAAAAGTTCTCGCAGGACGGTTGACCAGGTTCGCAAATATCTGGACGCTCAGTCCGTCCTCGGTGAGAATGTTTTAGATGACAGCGTCGTCGGTCATGAACAGCAATTAACCCGACCAGCAATCAACCTTGGTACCACTCATCATTATTCACCGAGATTCACCGAGGCAAACTGTGGCGATTTACCAGGTTCAAGGGCATTGATGCTGCCGGCCTGCACCGACACAGGAAAAATGCGCGCTGAGTAGCAAACCGGTAATTTTACACTCGGTTCACGTGAATTCAGCGTAACCGGGGCAAACTGTGTCTCAATTTCGTGGACGGGATAGCGATTCAGCCCCACGGAAGTTGACTAACGGAAAAGAAGAGCCAGAAAGACAACTCTCAATAAATTTTTCTCCCCGCCGCCAACTTCTTCGGTTTTTATTTCAGTAATATTGTCCGGCGCGCCGCCAAATTGTCGGTGCCAGGTGCCATTTGTACGGCGACCGAAACAGAGCATGAATACCAGACAGGTTTGCAGACGAGTAAACAACAGTGAGCATAAACCAATCCAAACCGGGAACCCGGCTGATCCACGGAACCAGCCTGGCCATCACCCTCGCGGTGATCTGGTTTTTACTTTCCGGCCACACCACAGCATTAATTCTGGGCCTGGGGGCAGCCTCGGTGGGCGCTATCACCTGGCTGGCGTTGCGTATGGACCTGATTGATCATGAAGGCCATCCGACCCATCTGACCTTTCGCGCACCCTTTTTCTGGATTTGGCTGCTGAGGGAGATCGTCAAATCGAACCTGCAGGTTATCCGCATTATCCTCAACCCAAAACTGCCAATCAGCCCGCGGCTTTTTACCGTGCCGCTTACCCAGAAAAGCGATATTGGCCGGGTCATTTATGCCAATTCCATCACGCTGACACCGGGGACCATCAGTCTGGAGGTGGATGATTCGCGCATTAAAGTCCATGCACTGACCGCAGCTGGCGAAGAAGGACTCGCTGACGGCGAGATGGATCGCCGCGTCACCGCTGTAGAGGGGATGTCAAAATGATGTTTCAGGTAGCCGCATTGGCGCTGTTCCCGGCTATGTTCCTGGCTCTGGCCAGAGCAATGGCAGGACCAACGGTTTACGACCGGGTACTGGCGGTGAACACCTTTGGGACCTTTACGGTGCTGATGATCGCGGTCCTCGGGTTCATGACCAACCAGACCGATTTTGTCGATATCGCGCTTAGTTACGCACTGATCAACTTTATCGGCACCATCGCGGTGCTGAAATTTTTCACCGTGGGTGATTTTGGTTTCCGCCGGGGTGTGCAGAAATGATCACTCAACTCATTGATGTACTGTCCTGGATGCTACTGCTGTCTGGCTGTTTCTGTGCGCTGATCTCGGCCATCGGCCTGCTACGGATGCCGGATATGTTCACACGCATGCATGCTGCCGGGGTTGGAGATACCCTTGCCGCTATCCTGATATTTGCAGGTCTGATTCTGCAAGCGGGGTTTTCATTGCTGGCGGTCAAGCTGCTGCTGATTCTGTTTTTCCTGCTGTTTACCAGCCCAACTGCCTGTCACGCGCTGGCTAAAGCAGCCATCGCCGGTGGCGAAAAACCACTCGTGGATGGCCCGCAACAGTGACCACCCTGATCAATATTCTGCTGCTCGGCCTAATGGTGGTTACTGCTATTGCTGCAGTACGGATGAAAAACCTGTTTGCCGCGGTAATGCTCACTGGCCTCTACAGCCTGCTTACAGCTCTCTGGTTCATTATCCTCGACGCAGTGGATGTCTCGTTTACCGAAGCCGCAGTCGGTGCCGGTTTCTCAACGGTACTGATGCTGGGAACTCTGTCGTTAACCTGTAGCAAGGAGAAACAGCTCAACCACCCACCGCTGCTGCCACTGTTTGTGGTGCTGATTACCGGCGCACTGCTGGTCTACGGCACCCTCGACATGCCGGCCTTTGCCGACCCTGAAGCGCCAATTCATACCCATGTGGCACCCCACTACATTGAAAAATCCAGAGAAGAGATCGACGTACCCAATATTGTCACCTCAGTGCTGGCCAGCTATCGGGGCTTTGACACCCTCGGCGAGACGGTGGTGATCTTTACCGCAGGGATCGGCGTGCTGCTGCTGCTTGGCATTGGTCGCCGTCGTGAAGAGGAGGACGACTAGTGCAGCACCATTTTATCCTCCGCGTAGTTACCAAACTGCTGATTCCGCTGATTTTGCTGTTCGCACTGTATGTGCAGTTTCACGGCGATTTTGGCCCCGGCGGGGGGTTCCAGGCTGGCGTCATTCTCGCGGCCGGGCTGGTGCTATATGCCATTGTTTTTGACCTGGATACCGCAGCGGATGTGATCAAGGAGTGGGTGTTGCTTGTGTTCATCCCGCTCGGGGTTCTGCTCTACGCCGGTGTTGGCATCGCCACCATGCTGCTGGGTGGCAACTACCTGGATTACAACCTGCTCGCACACGACCCGGTACATGGCCAGCATCTCGGCATTTTGCTGGTAGAGCTGGGCGTCGGGATTACCGTAGCCTCTGTACTGACTGCCATTTTCTTCTCTTTTGCAGGACGTGGGCAGCGCGATGCTGAGGGCAAACTGATTCAAGAGCCAACCCAGGCAGCAGACGGAGAGCAGCCGTGACCGATGCAATCACCTGGGTTGACCACTACAACTACTGGATCGTCATTCTGTTAATGATGATCGGTTTTTACACCATCATCGCCAGTGACAATCTGGTTAAAAAAATCATCGGCCTGAACATCTTTCAGACCTCGGTATTCATTCTTTTTATCAGCATGGGCAAGATGCCTGGCGGGGTCGCTCCGATACTTCGCGACGACCCGACTACGCTCTATTCCAACCCGTTACCCCATGTATTGATCCTGACCGCCATTGTGGTTGGCGTGGCCACCACCGCATTGGGGCTGGCGCTGGTGGTACGTATCAATGAAGCCTATGGCTCTATCGAAGAAGACGAAATTCACGAACAGGATCAATTGGTCTCATGATCGCCCAGTATCCGGCCCTGCAGATCGTCCTGCCGCTTGTCGCTGCGCCGCTCTGTTTACTACTCCGAACCACCCGCCTGGTGTGGCTAATCGCCTTTGCAGCGACCCTGGCCAGTCTGGCTATCTCCATCAACCTGTATGGAGAAGTGCTTAATCAGGGCCCGATACGTTACTTCATGGGTGGCTGGGCCGCACCTATCGGAATTGAGTATCGGGTTGATCAGTTCAACGCGCTGCTGTTGATACTGGTCTGTGCTATCGCCTCGCTGGTACTGCCTTTTGCCCGCACCAGTGTCGACAGGGAAGTACCCAAATCGCGGCGCTCGCTGTTCTGGTGCGCATGGCTGCTCTGCTTCACCGGACTGCTCGGCATCACCATCACCGGTGACGCCTTTAATGTCTTCGTTTTTCTCGAAGTGTCTTCACTGGCAACCTATACGCTGATTGCTGCCGGCCCCAACCGCCGTGGCCTGACCAGCGCCTACCAGTACCTGATCACCGGCACCATTGGCGCAACCTTTATTCTCATCGGTATCGGCATGCTCTATATGCTGACCGGCACGCTGAATATGGCTGACCTGGCCGCGCGACTGCCGGAAGTGACCCAGCAGCGCACCTTAAAAGCGGCGTTTGTTTTTATTGTGGTTGGCTCCAGCCTGAAGCTGGCGCTGTTTCCGCTCCATTTATGGATGCCCAACGCCTATGCCTACGCACCCTCAGCGGTAACGGCCTTTATCGCCGCCACCGCGACGAAAGTATCCATCTATGTGATGCTGCGGTTTTTCTACACCATTTTTGGGGCCGAGTTCTCCTTTCAGGCCATGCCACTGGGCGAAGTACTGATGGTACTGTCACTGATTGCCATGTTCAGCGGTTCGCTGGTGGCAATTTTTGAACAGAACACCAAGCGCATGCTTGCCTATTCGTCGGTGGCTCAGATTGGCTACATCATGCTTGGGGTCTCCCTGGCAACCACCGCCGGACTGGCCGCCGGCATGTTGCACCTGTTTAACCATGCGTTGATCAAGGCCGCCCTGTTTATGGCGCTTGGGGCTGTGGTTTATCGGCTTGGCTCCAGTCAGCTGCGCAACATGGCCGGTCTGGGCAAACAGATGCCGTGGACTATGGCCGCATTTGTTGCCGGCGGCCTGTGCCTGATTGGCGTACCACTGACCACAGGTTTTCTCAGTAAGTGGTACCTGGTGGTAGCTGGGCTCGAAGCTGGCTGGACCATTGTCCCAGTGATGATTCTGCTCTCTTCACTGCTCGCGGTGATCTACATCTGGAAGGTGGTCGAGGTGGTGTACCTGCGCCCGGTTAATGACACAACGGCACAGATTAAAGAAGCACCGTTGTCACTGCTCATTCCGCTCTGGATAGCCGTGGCTGCCAACTTTGCCGTTGGACTACAGGGCGGCGTGATCTGGCAAACGGTACTGCAGGCCGCAGAACAGTTGTCAGGTGGACTCTGATGGTCGCATTGATGGACAACCCGATTCTGCTCTGTATGTTGATCCCGCTGCTGGGCGGTTGCCTGATCCTGCTGACCGGCAACAAGCCCAATCTGCGCGAGACCGTCACCCTGGTGACGGCGGCAACGCTGTTCTGGAACGTCCTCGGAATATATGAGACGACCCAGGCAGGCAGGGTAGTCGAGATGCAGCTGTTTGAGCCTCTGGCTGGACTCCCCATCGCCTTTCGCGTTGAGCCGCTGGGCATGCTGTTTGCGCTGATTGCCAGTTTTCTCTGGATCGTCACCAGCCTCTACGCCATTGGCTACATGCGCGGCCATCACGAAAAGAACCAGACCCGATTCTATTTTTTCTTTGCCGTCTCTATCGCCAGCGTCATGGGGCTTACTTTCTCCAGCAACCTGCTGACGCTGTTTGTCTTTTACGAGATTCTGACCCTCTCCACCTTTCCGCTGGTAACCCATGCCGGAACCGACAAAGCCCGTAAGGGGGGCCGGGTCTACCTGGGGATACTGCTCGGCACATCAATCGCTTTTTTCCTGCTGGCCCTCATCGCCACCTGGTTTCTAAGCGGCACCCTCGACTTTACCGCTGGCGGTATTCTGCCGGCTGATCTGGCCCCGCCACTGGTAGCGCTGCTCTACGCCCTGTTTCTGTTTGGCGTCGGCAAGGCTGCATTAATGCCGTTTCACCGCTGGTTGCCAGCGGCTATGGTCGCACCGACACCGGTCTCGGCGCTGCTTCACGCGGTAGCGGTGGTCAAGGCGGGGGTCTTCAGCGTATTGAAAATCAGCTACTACATCTTTGGAATTGAGACGCTGCAGCAGGGCGCCGCCAGTGAATGGATGCTCTATGTTGCCGGTGCTACCGTGCTACTCGCCTCCCTGGTGGCGATGACCAAAGACAACCTGAAG
The DNA here is from genome assembly GCA_052031065.1 of Immundisolibacteraceae bacterium. Classification (GTDB taxonomy): domain Bacteria; phylum Pseudomonadota; class Gammaproteobacteria; order Immundisolibacterales; family Immundisolibacteraceae; genus JBPEXY01. The sequence goes on from JBPEXY010000033.1 coordinate 7,895, forward strand.
GCACGACTCGCCTACTCAACCGTCAGCCAGCTGGCCTATATTGTGCTTGGAGCGGCGCTCGCCCATCAGCTAGGGATACTTGGTGGTGCGATGCATATTGCCACTCACGCGTTCGGCAAGATCACCCTCTTTTTTGCTGCTGGCGCAATCATGGTCGCCAGTCACAAAACCGAAATTAGCCAGATGCGCGGTCTCGGCAAAACCATGCCGTTCACCTTTGCTGCCATGCTGATCGGCTGTCTGAGCATTATCGGCCTGCCGCCAATGGCCGGCACCTGGAGCAAATGGTATCTGGTGATGGCAACGGTGGAGACCGAACAGTGGCTTATGATGGCGGTACTGCTGATTAGCTCACTGCTGAACATCGCTTACCTGTTGCCGATTCCAATTCGCGCTTTCTATTCTCCCACTGTGGATAGTGGCACTAAATTAGCAGCCAGCAACCCGGTAAAAATCAAGGAAGCACCGCTACCCTGCCTGATCGCCATGGCCATCACTGCTGGTGGCTGTCTGGTGCTGTTTTTCTATCCCCAGCCGCTCTATGAGCTGGTTGCAGCTCTGTTTCCATGATGAGAATACGCCATGTCGAGTAACCATCAAAATCCAGACCAGGCGGAAAAACAGTATCTGTTTGACAAGCCGAAGAACGTACAGCGACTGCTACGCGGCTTTTATCTCTGCTGCGTGCTGCTGGTGCTGGCCGAGTTTGTAATTCACCGCCATGTCTACCACCCGTGGGAAGGACTGTTTGCCTTTCATGCTGGATATGGCTTTGTGGCCTGTGTGGTGCTGGTACTTGCGGCGACCCAGATGCGTAAACTGGTGATGCGCGACGAAGATTATTACGACCCCGCTGAGCCAGACGACCAGTCGGTAACCGCCCGCGCGGAGGAGCATCACCATGTGGGCAGCTGACTTACCGCCGTTTGTTCCGTTTTTTGCCGCAGCGCTGCTTATTGCGCTGGCACGCAGCCACGCCTTGCGTGCTGCGGTGGGTCTGCTGGTACCGCTGCTTGGCGGACTGCACCTCTGGCTCGATGTCGATCCCGGCCTGAGTAGCTACCGCACACTGTTCGATTTCCAGCTGATACCGTTTCGTACTGACCGGCTCAGTCTGTTGTTTGGCTACCTGTTCCACCTGGCGGCGTTTATCGGCATGCTCTATGCGCTGCATGTACGCGACCGTATCCAGCAGGTTTCAGCAATGCTCTACGCTGGTAGCGCATTGGGCGCGGTGTTTGCCGGCGATCTGCTCACCCTGTTTTTATTCTGGGAGGGGCTGGCATTAACCTCAGTGTTCCTGATCTGGGCCCGCGGCAGCAGCCGCTCTGTTGGCGCTGGTCAGCGTTACCTGATCATCCAGGTGCTCTCCGGTGTGCTACTCCTCGCTGGTGCGCTGGTGATTTACCAGCAGCGTGGCACTCTTGAATTCACTGAAATTGGCCTGACTGACACCGGCATCGGTGGCTGGCTGATTCTGCTGGCGTTTGGTATCAAGGCCGCCTTCCCCGGTCTACATTCCTGGCTGGCTGATGGCTACCCGGAAGCCACGCCGACCGGTACGGTGTTTCTCTCTGCCTTCACCACCAAAGTGGCGGTCTACGCGCTGGCACGCGGTTTCCCTGGCACCGAACTGCTAATTTATGTCGGCGCCACCATGGCCTGTTTCCCGATTTTCTACGCGGTGATCGAGAATGATCTGCGCCGCGTGCTCGCCTACAGCATGATTAACCAGATTGGTTTTATGGTCTGCGGGGTCGGTATCGGTACGGAACTGGCACTTAATGGCGCGGTAGCCCATGCCTTCAACGATGTCATATTCAAGGGCCTGCTGTTCATGTCGATGGGCGCAGTGCTGCAGATGACCGGCAAGATCAACGGTTCTGATCTTGGCCATCTCTATAAGACCATGCCCAAAACCACACTGCTCTGTATCGTTGGTGCAGCCTCCATATCGGCCTTTCCGCTGTTTAGCGGTTTTGTCAGCAAATCAATGGTAATGTCGGCGCTGCTTGAGAATGGCAACCACTGGGTCTGGTTGGCGATGCTGTTTGCGGCTGCCGGGGTGTTTCACCACGCTGGTATCAAGATTCCCTACTTCGCCTTTTTCGCCCACGATTCAGGTATTCGCACCCAGGAGCCACCCTGGAATATGCTCGCTGCGATGACCATTTCAGCAGTGCTTTGCGTGTTGATCGGCAGCTACCCGGCACTGTTGTACGGATTGCTACCCTACGACACCGGCTACTCACCCTACGATGCAACCCATGTCCTGACACAGACGCAGATACTGTTCTTCTCCGCCGGGGCCTTTGTCTGGCTGCAGATGAAGGGGCTCTATCCGCCCGAGTTACCATCGGTTAATCTCGATATTGACTGGCTCTATCGTAAAGTCACGCCATGGACGATTCGGACCGCCGGTCGGATCACCAGGCCGCTGGTTTTTGTCTGGCGTTTTCTGCTCAGCGGTATTTGGGAGCTGCTTACCGATCAGCTCCACCGCCACCATGGCGTTGAGGGGACGTTGGCCCGCACCTGGCCAATTGGCAGCATGGTGCTCTGGGTAGCGATTCTGCTCGCCACTTATCTGCTCCTCAGTTATCTGTAATCTCCACCAGGCTGAATCAATGGAACTGCAATTGACCTCTGGAGTGTCGATTGTCTAATCAGCCCGATGATTCCCTACCCACGCAGCTGGGCCGCGAGGATGTGGAGCTACTGAACCGGGAAACGGTGTTTCAGGGCTACTTCCGCATGGATCAATACCAGTTGCGCCACCGCAAATATGATGGCGGATGGAGCCGGCCGGTTACCCGGGAGGTACTTGAACGGGGTCACGCGGTAGCGGTTCTCCCCTACGATCCAATGAAGGAAACGGTGGTACTGATTGAGCAGTTCAGGGCCGGCGCTTACGCCCATGGCGACAGTCCGTGGCAGATTGAGATTGTCGCCGGCATCATTGACGACGGAGAAAACGCGGAACAGGTTGCACGACGGGAAGCGCTTGAAGAGGCCGGTTGTGAGCTCGATGGCGCTCTACTTAAGGTGATGGACTACTACATGAGTCCCGGCGCGGTTAGTGAGCATATGCAAGTGTACTGTGCGCGTTGCGACAGTGTAGGCCTCGGCGGAACCCACGGTCTCGATCAGGAGGATGAAGACATCCGCGTCCTGGTGTTACCACTGCAACGGGCACTCGGCATGCTCAAAGCCGGACAAATCAACAACAGCCCGGCGATTATTGCCCTACAGTGGCTGCAGCTGAACCATGCCCGTGTGCGGCAGCTGCTGAAAAACGCATCGCCAACTGAAAAATAGACACCCATGAAGCAGAGCCAAATATTGATCGACAGACCGGTCAAAGGGGTTCTGTTCGATCTTGACGGCACCCTGGTTGATAGCGTTCCGGACCTTGCACAAAGCGTGAATTACGCAATGCGCCAGCTTGACCGCCCGCAACACACAGTTGAGCAGGTGCGCCAGTGGGTCGGTAACGGCATGGACCGACTGCTGCACCGAGCCCTGACCAATAGCGTTGAGGATGACGCCGATGCCGACCTACACGCGGTAGCAAAACGCCATTTTTCTACCTGGTATGGCCAGCACTTTGCCGATCAGAGCCGACTTTATGCTGGCGTAGTAGATACCCTCGACACTCTACAGAACAGGGGTGTAAAGCTCGGCTGTGTGACCAATAAACCAATCGGGTTCACCCTGCCTCTACTCAAACAGCTCGGGATTCACCACTATTTCTCTGCGGTTGTCGGCGGCGATTCCACCCCGGCGGTGAAGCCGGATCCGCTGCCGATACTGCACTGTTGTGAACTGCTCGATCTATCTCCTGAGCAGTGCCTGATGGTCGGTGATTCCATTAACGATTTTCTTGCTGGTTCCAGAGCAGGAGCCGCCACTATCATGGTCGATTACGGATACAACCAGGGTATCGACCTGTCTACCCTCGATTGCAGCAGTGTGATCTCACACTTGAGTGAATTGCATTCAATCGGTAAATAGCACTGTTGACCAGTCTGTCTCTGGCAGCTGTTAGTAAATAGCTGGTAGGGACAGAGATTATTCAGGCGCTAATCAGGATAGAATCATGTAGTTAGTGCGAATATCAATAATCCGCGCTTTTCTGATTGAATCTAAAGAAAAATTCTATCAATTGGCGTCTCTACTACTGACCGACGGTATCAAATATCTCGTCATTCCCGGGCCCGTAACCCGGTCATGGCGGAACTTACTGTCCACGACTCTTGGCCTGGCTTTTAGTCTCTTGCTCGATGCCGGTCCGGTAGAGGCAGAAATCTACGTCGATCAGGTTCTTGAACAGAGCGATCAGGCCGCTGCCGATATAATGGATGCGGCTGATCTCATGGATACTGACAGGGGACGTTCACTCCTCGGCGGCGAACTGACTTTTTACCGCCAATCGGGAAGTGATCAACCGACGGGCTGGGAACAGGGGGTCGGTATTACCTGGTCCAGGGAAACCGTCAACTACGGAATAATCAGCGTCGATGCTGGCGGTCGTTACCAGAGCGGCCATCTGCGTAACAACGAAAAGGCGACTCATGAAACCCTGCTATTGCGTCAGGACAACCTGCCGCTCAGAGGTGGTTGGGATATTAGTCTTGCTGCGGGAGACCATCTCTCAAGACCCAACCCGCTACTGGCGAACAGCTACCGATTGAAACTCTCTTCATCGCTGATTCGCGGTGCCTCCGCCACCCTGGCCTCTTCTACATCGCGGATAACTCTGTCCAGTGGTGAGGTGGGGAACCTAAACGGTTTTCAGACCCGGGGGTTTGTAACGCGCTCTGGCTGGCTCACGGCAGTGGACTATGAGCGACAGATTGACAGCAAACTAAAACTGGCCGTCAACCTCTCCAACCTGACCGGCTCCGAAGAGACGCCGGACCATAGTAGCCTTGCCGGTGCCATGGAATTTAGCGATAAAGAACGCGATCAACACCACCAGTTTCACTGGCTAGTTGACGACCGGGGAGCAGCAGGCGGCTGGGTCGATGGCAAACAGCGGCGTGGGCGGTGGCTGCATCGATACGGCCTGTTCCGACTCGAACCAGCATTACTCTGGACTGATCAGCAGGTTGGAGCGGATCGACAAGGAGGTTACTGGCAGGGGGATTTTCGCAGTTTTCGCAAGTTTCTCTCTCTCGGCTGGGATTATCAGCAAAATAACCTGGATAAAGAGGCCTCGTTAACCACAACGGAAGTACACAATCTTTTTGCCCGCTACAGTTACCAGGCGCGACGCCGACTGAGCATCGGCGGTGTAGCCTCAGCCAACCTGCAGAACTTTTCTGAAGCAGGGAACGGCTATAAAGACCAGTATGCACTGGAACTGTTTAGCCGCTATAAAACCAGAATTGGGACGGCTAATTTACGACTTAAGCAGCAAACCGAAGAGAGCGATTCGGGAGATAGCGACCGTTTATCACTTTCCTGGGACCAGGAGTGGAGCAATTTTCGCGTTAACAGATTGCGCACCAACCTGACCATCGGCCGGGAGAATCTGGTAACCGATCAACTCAGGGAGACCACGCTAGGTATCCTCTATGACCGTCGACTGGGTCAGAACACCCGCCTTGACGCAGATCTCATCTTTGGTCAGAGAAGCAGCAATAATGCAGATGATACCAATACCGTGGATACCAATCTGGGGCTGTTATGGCAGATAACACCGGCGCTCTCTTTACGCACCAACCTTAACTGGTCGCGCAACCAGAGCAATCCTCAAGCCGGATCGACGCGTGAGAATGACCAGCGCCGTTTGTTCGTGACGCTGCAGTACAGCAGCTCGAGCGGCTCGGCACCCCGTCTGCTCGGTCGGCAGAGCGATACCGGTGGCGCTGGCCGCATCACCGGCACACTGTTTTTTGACGAAGACCGGGATGGCATCCGCTCACCAGGTGAGCAAACTGCTTCCAATGTTCAGCTGATACTCGATGGCCGTTTTCGTCGGAGCAGTGACCAAAACGGCGATTTTGAGTTCTGGCCGGTCCACGGTGGCGAACATCAAATCACCATTGCTGAAGAGCTACTCCCGCTACCCTGGGTGGTGTCGGAACAGGTCGAGCAAAAGGTCATTGTCAACCCGCGAAGGGAGACGCGCCTGGAGATCCCTCTGGTCCGCATTACCGAATAGCGCCTGCATGTTGCTCTAATTCAGCCGGGCCTCGATCGGCACCAGACCCTGCTCATACTCCACATCACCTTTTAACTCCAATGGCGGGACAATCGGCACGATACGCTCAGTAGGAAGACTGGGATCATAAAGCAGTGGAACCCGACCGCTGGAGCCAGCAAGAATCGGGGATGGAGTGACAATAAATTCATGCCGGTTACCCGCAGCATCGACACCCTCCAGGCTACCAAAGGGTCTGCCATGCGCCCGCCCCCGATTGGATAGGTGAAGTGCAGGCAATAGGCCCTTGTCACCGTCCTCAAGACCTGCAGAGAGGAAAGTTAACTCGGGCTGGGCATCACCCACGGCGACATAGACGATCACCGCGATCTGAGCGGCGATGGGCATGCGTATTGAATTCTGGCTACGCTCCCTGTCTATCCCGACATTTTCATCCAGAGCCTGAGAAATCAACAGGGCAAAACGACACTCTGTTTCCGCCGCATTTTCTGGAATATGTATCTCAAAACGATAGTTTCGCCTGCCCAGAGGCTCCAACGACACCTTGTGACGCTCAATTCTGACCCAGGGACGACAGCTGCTTTCAAGCAATTCTGGTCCGTGAATGGTGACCCCGCCGTTTTCATCCATGGACCAGTCAGCACTACGCACACGGTAATCTCCAAACTCATTTGCGGTGTTGAGCATCAACAGTACGTCGCGAACCACAGAACCGGGCTCTCCGCGCAGTTCAAAATGAGGGGGGGCCACGCCAACCGCAAAATCGGCACCCAGAACTCCTCTGGGTAACAGTGCCATCATCAATAGCAGCCCAACCGCTCGCAGAAACTTCAGCCACACCGGCCTGCACTCAAAAACGTTCAATTTCATACACCGGCAAAATCCTCAGCGAGTCAGACATAATCCAGGCACGGAAATAGATAGTGAAGTCAAACAGCTCCCGCGTGATCGAATCGGTCACGACTCCTTCGTATAGCAGGGCCCGCGTTCCCGGACTCACCTCTCCGCTATTAAAAAAGCCGTCAGTCTCCCAGGAGACTCTTAACTCACTGTCAGCGATGGCTCCTTCAGTTAACCGTGGCAGACGCAGGTAAATTTTTGCCCGTTCGCCGACATAGCTTGAAGTATCGAGACGTACATCAACCCGGTGTAGATGGCCAACCATCTGATTATCTGGCTGGTTGCCGATTTCCAGCGCGCTCTCCTCGAGCCACTCAAACTGCAGCCTGAGCTGCTGCACCGGTGACGGCGAATCATCAAGAATTTCCGCCCCGTTAACTACTCCACAAAACAGCACCAAGAAAATACTGGCCACTCGAGCTGCGAGGCGGATCACGGTAACACCACAGTATAGGTTACCCGCCCAGTATAGGATCCAGCAGCAGGTACTGAGGTATTGCTGTAGCTAAACGAGAGAGTATCCGTCAGTCTTTGTGAAGTGTTGAAACTGTATAGCACCTGACTGGATGAGCCATCAAAGCTGCCAGCCGGGATATCACCGTCAGCGGAGGTCCAGGAAAGCTCAGTGACTGGAATCGAATTGCCGCCACTATTCAGCCCGCCAGTGGAATCGACCGTTATCGACATTGGCTGCGGAGATGTAAAGCGCGCACGCATAAAAAAGCGAACGGAGATATCACCCGCAATGGCGGCGCCACTACCTACCTGTGCCGCAGGCACGTTAAACACCACCTCATCGACGGCAGAGCCCGTTGGACCAACGACCAATCTAACTCTCGGCACCGCTCGGTCGGCAAGAAAGACAATCTGCGCGGTAGCCTGGGTTGACCAGACAAAAGCCACCATCAGCGTACCGCAGAGCAGGGAATAGGATAGAGATCTTGAATTCATCGGCGTATCACCGAGATAAAAAAAACTCCGACAATGCTATCGGAGTTTTCATTCTAGCAGCGACCAGACCGGATGGCGCTCTCACCGCAGCAATACAGGCCCGAAACCGCTGCCTTTTCTGATCGGCTGCGGAGATCGGAAAACCGAATAATCTCAGGGAAGAGCAACTGCGTAGGTGACCCGGCCATCATTCACATTCACCCCACCATAGGTGCCTGCAGCAGGAGTGGCAGTGTTGTCGTAAGTGTAGGTCCAGGACTGACCAGACGCCAGGGTATTAGTAATACCCGTCACGGCAGTCGTTGCAGCGGCACTGGTACCGTCGACCAACTGCGGCGCCTGAAGCGTTGTTCCTGTATCGTCAGTGGTAATGTCGGCAAACGATATAGTATTTGTTCCACCATCACTCAGACCGGTCGCAGCAGCAGTAACGGTGGTACTTAAATTACCGTTAGCATTGGTCAGGATACCAACCGTCACGCTTCCGTTACCCTGGTCACCACTTCCAGCAGTAGCCGCTATTGGGCCACCAGATCCGGGAACGATAGCGCCGGTGACCAGATCAAAATCGATCAGGTCGACATTCCCGGCCCCTGCGGTACCCAGACGAAACACGAGAAAGGTAGGAATCTGGATTCTGAAATCGAGATTCGCCGACGCGCTGTTACCGGATCCGATCGCATTGTCCTGGTCAGCCCATGCGACTCGCGCAAAGCCGAGCGAAAATAGAGTTAAAGCTAATGCAACTGCAGCCGATAACCGGTACGGGATAGTCTGCTTGTTACGTTGACTCATTTCTGACACCTCACTTCTATTAAATCGTTGTTGACGTTTAACCATCGTCGATCAGAACCCTATTGGCCTGGGTTTATCGTTACAAGTTTCTGTAGTTCAGCATTTCATATCGAAAAGGTGATCTTAACTCAGCAGATATTGTGCCAGAAAATATTCCGGGGCCTTAAATTTTTGATATATGACTTTAATTTAATTATTTATCTTATTGTTTCATATTATATTTTTTTATTTTTAATATTTACATCGCCTTTCAAATTACGCGCTATCTTTCACCACTGTTGAGAAAATGGGTCAATCAAATCTGCTCAATCGTCGATTTTTCAACAACTTGTACCGCAGTTCATCATTAAAGTTATTACAGCAACTGTCGCTAACACTGGAGCACCCTTCGCTCCAGGAATCTGCTACGTGCCCGCTGTCCGTAAATCATCAGTTCAGAGGCTTTCACCTTATCTATTGGTGGCTGTATTGACGCTTGCTCAAAGAAGTAGCGCAGATCAAAATGGTGTGGTCGGTGGCGGCAGTGCAACCGCATCACTCGATTTTCGCATTACCATTCCCCCAGCTTTGATTGTTCATGCCCCTTCCATTAGCGGATGGTCGGTGCACAGCAACGCTGGCCCATTGCTTTTGTATGATGGTACTGAGAGTACCTGGATAGATGGTCTTTCCCATTCATTGACAGTTTCACGCGCTGCTTTCGATCGGAGCACTCATCAACCTCAGTCAATCATTTTGATCAATCCCTAACCTGTTGGCGCCATACCAGCCATTTATACAGATAATTTAGACCTCACAGGGATTATCCGGATCCGCGATCCAGCCGCTCCATGACGGGGCATAGAGTCTACTGCCAGCTAGCCCTGCCAGCTCCATTGCAAACAGGTTGTGACAGGCGGTAACACCGGAACCACAGCTGTGGACAACCTGGTCCGGCTGAAAATCTCCGAGCAGCGATAGCCACGACTCCCTCAGTCTTGCAGGTTCATAAAAATAGCCCTCAGCATCAAGATTTTGTGTTGCGGGGCGATTAACTGCCCCCGGGATGTGGCCAGCGACTGTGTCTATGGGCTCCTCCTCACCGCGAAACCGGGCCACGGACCGCGCGTCTACCAACAACACCGACCCTTCAGCGAGCTCCCGTTTTAAAGCGGCTGCACTTACGGTGAGGTTGTTAAAAGGGCCAGGGACATAATCACTTCGCGGTCGTTGCGAAACCTCACTGGAAGCCTCCCCACCAGCAGCTAACCAGGCCTGCCAACCGCCATTCAGTAGCTCCACCTGGAGATGACCCACCCAGCGACATAACCACCAGAAACGTGCTGCCATAAGCCCGCCCTGGTCATCGTAGGCTACCAGACGGCTGCGCTCTGTTATCCCCAGGGAACGCAGTAACTCAAAAAACCTCTCCGGTTGGGGCAACGGATGGCGCCCATCAATCGACGCCCCGGGTCCCGCCAGATTCTCCGCAAGGGATAGATAGTAGGCACCGGGAATATGACCGCGATGATAGGCCCGCCGGCCAGCACTCCCATCTTCCAGGCGATAACGGCAATCTACCAGAATGACCTCATGCTGATCTAAGTTACGTTGTAGGGTTGCGGCATCGGTCAACATTAATAACGCTCCGACTGAATTTGGAGAAACAGCTGGCTGTCCTGCGGCCCGCAAGCCCTCTTTACCGCTTGCATGGCCGCTCAAATACCGGCAGTCTTACCACCTAACTGATTCTTTGCAACTTCCCCCGGGATGTTGGCGACTGACATTCTCAACCGGAGCGTCACCCATGGCAGAAACCCATGCAACATTCAATAAAATACTGGTTCCTGTTGACTGTACGGAGCCGCGTCAGGAAGTCATCGACTACGCTGTTGAACTGGCCCAGCAGCACAACGGCGAGCTGGTGTTGCTTTATGTCGTCGAAAGCCCCATTTTCCCGGTTGAGATGATGGACATCGACCTGCGTATGGAGGAGGTTGCGGAACACGCCGGCCAACGCCTGGCCACGCTGGTGGAGCAGGCAATCGGTAATGCCGCCAATGCCCGCCACCTGGTCGCCCAGGGCAGCATCAGCGACCAGATTGTCGCTACTGCCGACCGCGAGTCTGTTGATGTGATTGTGATGGCAACTGATGAACACTCGGAAATTCGCAAATTCCTCGTCGGTTCAATCACGGAACGTGTCGTTCGCCACGCCCACCAACCAGTACTCGCTCTTCACGTCAAAACGAGCTGACCCCTCCCCCGCCCCTAGCAGCGGGTAGCGACCAAACTAAACAGGAAGCTTTCCTTGCTTATTCTCGTGGATACGTTGGCACTGATTCTGGTCGCGGGCGTTTCTTGCCAATGGCTTGCAACGCGACTCCGGATTCCCGCGCTGATTTTGTTATTGCTTTGCGGGGTAATGCTTGGCCCGGTTACGGAAGTGATCCACCCGTCGGACCAACTGGGGGATCTGCTGCTACCGGCCGTAAAACTTGGGGTTGCTTTTATTCTGTTTGAGGGCGGTCTCAACCTGCACCTTCATGAACTGAGCGGCACGCTCCGAGCAATTCGCCGCCTGTCCATAGTCGGCATTCCACTAGCCTGGATATTTGGCACCCTGGCCAGCCATTACATTGGCGGTCTGGATTGGGGAATCAGCTCGCTGTTCGGTGCAATCATTGTGGTCACTGGTCCGACTGTAATCCTGCCGCTGCTACGTCACGCCAAACTCCGCCACAAACCTGCAGCACTGCTGAAGTGGGAAGGGATTGTCAACGATCCATTGGGCGCGGTCCTCGCTGTATTTGTTTTTCACTGGCTAATTCACGGCGGCGCCACACCAGGTCAATTGCTGGTCGATATCAGCCTGTTATGGCTGGCCGGCGTTAGCGGCGCCATTGGTGGTTACCTGTGTGCGCTTGGTTTTCGCCGTGGCCTGGTTCAGGAACACCTCAAGGGCCCGGTACTGATCGCCCTGATGTTGACGCTGTTTGTGATTACCAACCACTGGCTGGAAGATGCCGGGCTGTTGACGGTAACCGTTATGGGGTTGGTGATTGGCAATATGAACCTGCCGAGCATGAATGAGTTACGCCGGTTCAAGGAATACGTCACTCTAATGCTCGTCTCAATGCTGTTCATCGTGTTGTCTGCAGATATCAATCTGCAGGCCTTCAGCGCACTTAACTGGAACACGCTACTGCTGATCGGCGCAATACTGTTTCTGGTCAGGCCGGCATCAGTACTCCTTGCGACTATAGGTAGCGGGCTGACCATTCAGGAACGGTTACTGTCAGCCTGGATTGCACCACGCGGAATCGTCGCGGCTGCAGTCGCTGGAGTCTTCGCACCCGAACTCACCGCATTACAGATTGCAGATGCCGAAAAACTGGTACCGCTGGTTTTTCTGCTCATCGTGGTCACCGTTACCCTGCACGGCCTGACCATGGCTAGCTGGGGCAAGCTATTGGGCCTGGCGAGCAGCGAGCGCCATGGGATACTGATTATCGGTGGATCACAATGGAACACGGAGTTGTGCCGACAGCTTCATCAGCTCGGGGTTCCACTGCGGCTGGTCGACAACTCCTGGAACCGATTACGTCGCGCGCGCCTGGCCGGTATCCCCGTTCACTATGGTCAGCTTCTCTCCTCCGGTAGTGAAACCGCTCTCGAACTGACCGAAATGGAAACCTTACTGGCACTGACAGACAACGACTCTTATAACGCCCTGGTCTGTACTGCACTGGCAGCAGACCTCGGTTGGCAAAACGTTTACCAACTCGCCGATGCAGGTCGAACCGCTGATGAGTTTCAGAGCGGTCTGCGCGGTAATCCAGCCTTTGCAGATCACTGTAGTTATGATGAACTGCTGCGCCGCCATTACCTCGGTTGGCAGTTCCAGAAAACACGCCTCACCGAGAATTATGACCTGGACAAGTGGCGACAGGACAAGCGACCAGATTCGATCGATTTACTTTGCATCAAAGCAGGTGGTGAGATAGAAGTAGCCACCTCACGCAATCCACTCAAAGGTGGTAGTGGTGATACCCTGTTGAGCTATGTGCCACCTACTGATGCTCGTGGGAACAATAGCTTTTGACGCTGACACTGCCCGGTACCCCGGGAAAAAGGCCCGGTACCCCGGGAAAAAGCGGCCAGACGCTCGATTCGGACCCACCCAAATGCCTGGTCCTTTTGTCATATGTTAGTTCGGAGTACTCCACCACTCATGGCCGAAACTGCCAGCAGTAACCAACATCCGGGCAAACTCGCCCGCTGGCTCTGGGATGTCGATCTCGATCAGCTGCCTGCTCCGGCGCGCTGGCTCATCGTCATTGCGCGAGTGATCTCTGCCGTTGTTCGGGACCTTGTCGAAGGTCAGATCACGCTACGCGCAATGGGCATGGTTTACTCAACCCTGCTATCGATGGTACCGCTACTGGCTATCAGCTTTTCACTGGTCAAGGGCCTTGGCGTCGTCGATAACCAGCTCGAACCGATGCTGCTCAATTTCGTTGCCCCGATGGGAGCACAGGGAGAAGAAATCGTCGCCCGCCTGATTGGCTTTGTAAACAATGTCAACGCCGGCGCCCTTGGTAGTGTAGGGCTGGCTGTGCTAATCGGCACGGTGATCCTGCTGCTGCAGAAAATCGAATCGGCCTTTAACTTCATCTGGCATGTTAACCAGTCGCGTCACTTTGCACGGCGCTTTAGCGATTTTTTCAGCGTTCTACTGATTGGCCCGCTTTTAGTAGTAGCAGCGCTCGGCGCAACCGGCGCGGCGCTGAACAATTCCCTGGTTCAGACTGTCGCAGCCGTAGAGCCATTTGGCACGCTATTGGTTCTGCTTACCAAATTGATGCCCTATCTGTTAATTACCGCAGCCTTCACATTTGTTTACATGTTTATTGCCAACACCCGTGTGCGCTTTGGCTGCGCTCTGATCGGTGCGCTGGTGGCCGGAGTGCTCTGGGAAACTCTGGGTAAATCGTTCGGCATGATTTTCGCGTCCCCTACGACCGCGGCTATCTACTCCAGCTTTGCAATTCTTATACTGTTCCTCATCTGGCTCTACTGGAGCTGGTTGATCCTGTTAATTGGGGCGCAGGTCGCTTTCTACGTCCAGAACCCGCAATACCAGCGCAGTGGGCACAAACCGCAAATCCTCACTTCGGACCAGCAGGAAACTCTCGCGCTGACCGTGACCGGCCTGATCGGACGCAGTTTCAGCAACGGTGATAGAGGCCACTCCACCACAGGGCTTAGTGAATTGACCGGGGTACCCGAAGAGACCCTCGGACCGACCCTGCAGCGCTTGCAAACCATCGGTGTGCTGCATCAGTCGCAGGAAAAACCGCCGCTATGGATGCTTAGTAGAGACCCCGACCGGATGGCTGTCAGCGAGTTGCTGGAACAGTTTCGCCAGAGCAGTCATTCAACGCCCGTGAAGCTGACGATGGCTGACCTGCCGGAGGCTCAAAGACTACTGCAGCTGGGCCAGGAGGGGCTTCATCATGCGTTGCGCGGCAAAACGCTGCGCACCCTTTACGAAACACCCCCACAGCGAACGGACAGCGAAGACCATGACGATACCAACACTTAACCAGCGCCATCTCCAGGCCACAACCAGGCCGCGCCGCGCACACCACTGGCGTCGCCGTGAGCTGCCATCACCAGTTTCGTGTTGATAGTGTCTGAAAATACCCACCGCCCCCAGCGTTTGGGAACCTCAATATAAATCGGTTCATGGAGACTGACGCCACCAGCACAGACGATCACATCCGGATCAAGAATGTTGATCACTGACGCGAGGCTACGAGCCAGTCGGTCAAAATACCGATCCAGTGTCACCACTGCAGCTGGTACTCCCTGATTAGCCAACGCACAAACCTCTCGGCCACTCGCTACGCTTTCCCCTCCGGGGTCGAAAGTATAATCACGTAACAGCCCCGGCCCACTCAACCAGCACTCTATGCAGCCGCGCCGACCACAATAGCAATCGGGACCCGGTAACTCATCGTCACGGGGCCACGGCAGCGAGTTGTGCCCCCATTCACCGCCGATGCGGTTAACTCCTTCTAACAGCTGCTGATTGACCACAATAGCGCCACCGACACCGGTACCGAGAATCACTCCGAATACCACACCGGCTCCGGCTGCCGCCCCATCAATTGCCTCAGAAAGAGCCATACAGTTGGCATCATTGGCCAGACGCACCGGTCGGTTGAGGCATGCACTCAAATCCTGCCCAAACGGATTACCATTGAGCACTGTTGAATTAGCATTCTTGATCAACCCACTGTCTGTACGGGTTGCTCCTGGTGCACCGACCCCGACCGAACAATACCCAACCTCGCGCTCGGCCTCATCAACCATGGTACGGACCAACGCCAGTAGCGCCGAATAATCAGCCACCGGCGTCGGCCGACGCTGCTGATAAACCAGCTGGCCGTCGGCAGCGAGAACCCCAAGCGCGACCTTACTGCCACCGACATCGACACCTATCCTGTTCATATCAGCTCTCTGTTTCTTCTTCAAGCAACTGCCGCGTGTCGATAGCAGACGGCAGATACTGCTAGAATTACCCGCTTGCTAACAAATTATCAGTTGTTATCCTTCTGCTTCACCCACTCTACCCGTTCCAGCTAATTGTTCCGTCTAGTTGGGTAGGGAAGCGGAGAAATCGACTAAAAAAACCCTCTCCTTAATGCTCCCCGCCTGAAGCCAACATCGTGAAAAAACAACTCGACACGCAAAATCTGGATTTCGCTTCCCGCTGCGTTCATGGCGGTGTCTATAAAGACGAAATCTACAACTCGGTGGTAACACCCATTTACCCCTCCTCGACCTTTTATTTTGAAGGCCCCGGACGGACCAGCGGCTATGACTACACTCGCACCCGCAACCCCACCCGCGTGGCGCTGGAGGAGAACCTCGCCGGACTGGAAGGCGGAGCTGGATGCACCGCGACCTCTACCGGCATGAGTGCAATCAGTTCAGTTTTACATCTGTTGCCAGAAGATGCCCACATTGTTGCCGGTAATGAGATTTATGGCGGCACCTTCAGACTGTTCAATCAGGTGATGCCAAAACGGGCCATGCAGGTAACCCAGGTCGACATGGGCGATTTGGATGCCGTGCGCAGCGCTATCAGGCCGGAGACCCGGGCGATCTGGATCGAAACTCCCAGTAATCCGCTGCTGAATCTGACCGACATCGCTGCGGTAACGGAAATTGCCCGCGCTCATGATCTGCTGACGGTCGCCGACAATACCTTTTTAACCCCCTACCTGCAGCGTCCGATCAGCCTGGGAGTCGACCTGGTGGTCCACTCCACCACCAAATATCTGAACGGCCACAGCGACGTGGTTGGCGGCGCCATTGTCGCCGCCACTGCCGCACTGGCGGAAGAGGTCGCGGCCATCTGCAACGCCCTCGGCACCACCTGCTCCCCCTACGACGCCTGGCTGGTGCTGCGCGGAGTGAAAACACTCAGTGTGCGCATGAAGGCCCACGAAGAAAATGGTCTGGCGCTGGCGCAATTTCTCGACCAGCACCCACAGGTGGAGAAGGTCTACTACCCTGGCCTGCCATCGCACCCCCATCACGCTCTCGCCTGCCGGCAGCAATCTGGGTTTGGCGGCATGCTCAGTTTCGACATCAAGGGTGGAGAGGCCGCTGCCCAAAGGCTGATCGCCGCACTGAAAATTTACTCCTTTGCAGAATCACTCGGGGGCGTGGAAAGCCTAATTGAACACCCGGCAACCATGAGCCATGCAGCGATGACCCCGGAGGGGCTGGCTGCCGCCGGCATAGGGCCAGGAACGATACGCCTCTCCGCTGGCATTGAAGCACCTGCAGACCTGATCGCCGACCTCACGCAGGGATTCTCCGCACTCAGCTGATCGCCTCAGCAAATCGTCGCGGGTCGACAGCGGTCGGACTTTCACATCCGCTTACCATGGAAGCGAGGGTGATAGGCCAATCCGAACGCCGCCAGAGAGTCAGAACCCTGGCGCTGCCGATCATCGGCGCTATGGTTTCCCAGAGCATCCTTAACCTGGTCGATACTGCAATGGTTGGCCAGCTTGGTGATGCCGCGCTGGCGGCAGTGGGGCTCGGCGGACTGGTGGTATTTTCCTGTCAGGCGATGATTCTGGGCTTCTCCCGCGCGGTACAGACCATCGCTTCGCGGCGCAAAGGCGAGGGTCGACTAACTGAATCAGCCCTGTCACTCAACGCCGCTCTGCTGATCATCCTCATCGCATCACCGCCACTGGCAGCACTGTTCTATTTAGCGGCCCCCCTGTTCTACCCACTACTGAACGGCGACCCGGAAGTACTGATGCTGGCGATCCCCTATTTCCAGGTACGCATCACCGCAACCCTGTTTGTCGGCATGAACTACGCCTTTCGCGGTTACTGGAACGCAATCGACCGTTCGCGGCTCTACCTCGGTACCCTGTTGGTGATTCACAGCAGCAATATTGTGCTCAATTACATGCTGATTTTTGGCCATTTTGGCGCACCTGCACTGGGTGTTACTGGCGCCGCTATCGCCTCCGCTCTGGCCGTCGCACTGGGAAGCTGCTCATACTTTCTACTGGCGCTACGTTATGCGCGCCCTTATGGTTTTCTCCGCCGGCTACCGCCCCGCAGTGAAATACGTACGCTGATCAGCCAGGCGATTCCCAACGGCATCAATGACCTCTCCTTCCTGGCCGGATTTACCACCCTGTACTGGATTATCGGCCAGGTCGGCACCACCGAACTGGCGGCTGCCAGCGTGATCCTCAATATCACCCTGATTGCGGTGCTGCCGGGTCAGGGCTTTGCGCTGGCAGCCACTACTCTGGTCAGCCAGGCGCTCGGACAAGCAGACCCTGACGAGGCCCGCCGCTGGGTCTCAGCGATCAACCGTATGACTCTGTTCTGGCTGTTCCTGCTTGGATTACCGCTGTGGATCGCACCATACTGGGTGTTAAAGCCCTTTATAATCGATCCCGGCACTCTTGCCGTGGCATCGTTGCCGCTACGGATCGTCGGGGTCACCGTGGTGCTGGAGGGGATCAAAATGGTGTACATGCACGCCCTGGTCGGTGCCGGAGACACCCACCGGGTGACCCGCACGGGTCTGGCCATGCAGTGGCTGTTTGCACTGCCCTGTTGCTGGTTGATCGGGCCGGTATTTGGGTTTGGACTGTTGGGTATCTGGGTTGTGCAAGAGGCCTACCGGCTATTGCAACTTACCGTTTACCTACGCTTATGGAGTAATGCCGGCTGGTCCCACCACGCAGTTTAAAATGTGAGCCGCGCGGAGTTTGCGGGCTGCTGCTTTAGCCGTAACATGTGTGATGAGACTCCCCTTACAAATATAAAAAACAGCAAACAGATAATTCCTCTAATAACCATCTGACCCGAGCCACCCCTGACCCAGGCCATGACCACTTCCAGCGGATCCAAAGACAGCGATCATTTTGATATTTACCGCTATGCGTTTGACAACAACGCATTGCCGATCCTGGTCAGTGAACTGCAAAGCGGGAAGATCGTCGATGTCAACCCTACCCTATGCAACTGGGTTGAACTCCCCAGAGAAGCGTTAGTTGGCACCCATACCGTGCGCGACCAGGGGTGGTTTACGCCAACTGTTCGTCAACGGCTCATCGAAGGGCTGGTAGAAAACGGCGGTTTTTCGGATTCCGAATTGACCATTAACCTGGCCAATCTCGGCAAGCGCATCTGTGCAGCTTCAGCAAAAACATTCTGGCTGGGTGAACGGCAAATTCTGGTCACCACTTATAAGGATATAACTGATGAACGCACCAGACAGCGCGGCATCGAAGAGAATGAACGTCACCTGCAAATCCTTGCTGATCTGGAAGCCCTGCTACTCAGACAACCGACACCGCAGGCCATCCTGCAGACCACTATCGAGTTTTTACGTGAGCGTTTAGCAGCAAACCGTGCCTGGCTGTTGACCCCATGCGACCCCGCTGCCGAGTGGATTCAAATAGCCTACGACGCCATAGAGTCCGGATACGAAGAGCTCCAGATAAAGTCACCGATTCCCGTTACCGACGCCCTGCGTGCGCTGATTATCAATCACCTGAACAGCGACGACCCAATCAGTTATGGCAAAAATCAGGATACAGCACTGCCTGAAGCGACCGGCAGAGACCAACAAATACTCAGTCGCCTGGTCATCGCCATTCAGCCGGCAACCGGCGACCCCTGGCTGCTCGGCCTGCACCAGTATGACCATCCTCGCGACTGGACCAACAGCGACAAACATTTGTTAAAAAGTCTGGCGGCAAGAATTACCGATCGACTCAATACGGTATTGCTGCTCGAACAGCTCGAACAGAGCGAAGAACGGTACCGGGAGTTATTTGAATCTGCTCCAGAGTCGATCTCCCTGATCGACGCTGACAGTGGGCAGTTTATCGAATTCAATCCAGCCACAACGGCGCTGTTGGGCTATGACGAACCAGCACTCATGCAGAAAACCGTCGTCGATATCAGCGATCCGTTTCAGGCGGCGGGAGATGCCGAAACGATTTACCGAAGGTTAATCGACGACGCATTATCTGGCGCAACGCAGAAATTTGAGTGGCGCTACCTCCATGCCAATGGATCCCCTGTTTATGCCGAGGTTCAACTAAAACTTACCTCCCGGGACAAATCCCTTATCCGGGCCACTGTTACCGACGTTACCGAACGCCGCAACCTTGAGGAGCAGCTGCGCCAGGCCCACAAAATGGAGGCGGTCGGTCAACTGGCCGGTGGCATCGCCCACGACTTTAACAATCTGCTGCAGGGCATTCTCGGCTTTGCCGACCTGTTGCTGGAACGTGGAGGGCTTGATGAGACGCAGCAACGGCAGATCAACCATGTCCACGAGGCGGCGACCCGGGCGGCAACCCTGACCAAACAGCTGCTTGCCTTTGGCCGCCGCCAGGTACTCGACAAGAGAAACGTCGACCTCAACGAGCTGATCAGCTCGCAACGCGAGGTAACCGAGCGAATTATTGGCCGCCACATCGAGTATGAGTTTATCCCCGGCCACGACCTTGGCAGTGTGCTCAGTGACCCGGTGCAGCTGGAACAGATACTGCTAAACCTCTACCTCAATGCCCGTGATGCGATGGTTGACGGCGGGGTGTTGACGGTGGAAACAGAGAACGTGCTGATTACCGAAGAGTATTGCAGAACCCACGGCTGGGCTACACCTGGCCGATTTGTCCTGATCAGCGTCTCCGACAGCGGTAAGGGAATGGACGCGAAGACCCTTGAACAGATATTCGAACCCTTTTTCACCACCAAGGATTCTGGAGGCAGTGGACTCGGGTTAAGCATGGCCTACGGAATCGTTCAACAGCATGGCGGTATGATTCAAGCCTACAGCGAACCGGGGGTTGGCACCACCTTCAAGGTCTACCTGCCACAGTCAGAACGGCCGGCGGTAAATGTTGGTCCAAAGCTGGTCGGCCCGGTAAAGCGGGGCAATGAAACCATCCTGGTCGCCGAGGATGATGAAACCATTGTCGAACTGATTGAAGCAGTACTCGGAGCCGCAGGATATAAAATCCTGATGGCCAGAAATGGGGAAGAGGCGGTGCAGATCTACCGTCAACATGGTGACCAGATTGCCCTCGCATTGCTGGATGTGATCATGCCGCGCATGGGCGGCAAACAGTGCATGGAGGAACTGCGCCAATTAAACCCGCAAGTTCGCTGTCTGTTTGCCAGTGGCTACTCTAATAATGGCGTGCATACCGACTTTGTCCTTAAGGAGGGGTTGCAACTGCTGCAGAAACCGTTCACCCCCTCTGAGCTGCTGAGAGAGATCAGGTCCATACTTGACTCATAACGCCACACTCAAAAAGAGAGAAATTAATGAGCCAGCCGTGCATTTTCTGTCTGATTGTTACTGGCCAGGCACCTGCGGTCACCCTTTACGAGGATAACCAGACTTTAGCTTTTCTCGACATCAATCCGATCAACGACGGTCATACTCTGGTGATCCCCCGACAACACCACCAGGATATTCACTCCATGGACGAAGCAACTTACCGTGCAGTCGCAGAAACCACCCGGCGACTAACCGAAAAGATTCATGCCGCCCTGCAACCTGACGGGATAAATCTATTCCAGGCGAACGGTAAAGCAGCCGGGCAGACCGTGTTTCACTTCCACAACCATATCCTGCCGCGCTACGCGGACGATAAAATGGTGGTTGAGGTTCACGGCAAGTTGGGAGTGGATCACGCTGAACTGGAGCAGTTGGCGGAAAGGATTCGACAACACCTTTGATCGCCGGGCAGTACTCCACACCCCGGCGGAGACGGGGGTCGTTGCCCTCCCCGGTCGTCGAACCCGGGGGCACCGACAGCCACGATCTCACCCTGCGCGCAGCCTGCCACCTGCTTTAAGTCTACCCTTGCCTGGTGCCACCTCTCAGATTACACCCGCTATTCATTGACGGTTCGTTAAAGTTGGTCATGGCTAACACGTAGCTGACCCCGACCACCACCGAATTCACCAAATATTCAGGAGTACTGATTGCTAATCGACCCGCAGAGGCTGCGTAGAATTTTTGCACTGGCGTTGCCGATCATCATGGCAATGATGTCGCAAAGTCTGCTCAACCTGGTCGATATTGGCATGGTTGGCCAGCTCGGCGATGCCCCTCTGGCGGCGGTTGGCATCAGCAGTTTTACCCTGTTCACCCTGCAGTCATTGGTACTGGGGCTCTCTACCGGTGTACAGACCATTGCCGCTCGGCGCAAAGGCGAAGGCAAACTCGACCAGACCGCCATTATTCTCAATGGCGGTTTACTGCTCGCCCTGTTGTCAGCGCCACTGTTGTCGCTGCTGTTGATCACCAGCGCACCCTGGCTAATGCCTCTGTTGAGTAGCGACCCCGCTGTGGTGGCAGTGGCTATCCCCTACTTTCAGGTGCGGGCAGCGGCTGCTCTGTTTCTCTGCTTCAACTACTGTTTTCGCGGTTACTGGAATGCCGTCGACCTTTCTCGTCTCTACATGTGGACGTTGCTGTTGATTCATGGCGTCAACATCCTGCTTAACTACATGCTCATCTTTGGCAAACTGGGGGCACCGCAAATGGGGGCAACCGGTGCCGGACTTGCCTCCAGCATCGCTCTGGGGGTGGGCACCTGCTGCTATTTCTGGCTGGCAAAAAAACATGCAACCCGGGCCGGATTTCTGCAAAAACTACCGGCGCGCAAGGAACTGCACCTGCTCGTTCGCCAATCGATTCCTACCGGCATAACGCAGATGTCCGTCATGGCGGGAAACGTGGCGCTCTACTGGATTATCGGCCGTGTCGGTACAGCGGAGCTGGCAGCGGCAAGTGTACTGCTGAATATCACTACTGTTGCCATTCTGCCGGGTTTCGGGCTTGCCATCGGCTGTGCAACCCTGGTGGGCCAGTCTCTGGGGCGCAACGACCCCGACGACGCCCAGCGCTGGGTACGCGAGAGCCTGTTGATTGGTATTCTCGCCCTGGGTCTGCTGGGTAGCCCCATGTGGCTGCTACCGGACCCCTTACTGGCTATTTTCATCCAGACCGAACAGACTCGCGAACTGGCCAGGTTACCGATGCAGATTATCGGTATCACTGTCATTCTTGAGGGGATCAAGCGGGTCTACCAACACGCCCTGCTGGGCGCTGGCGATCCGCGCCGGCCAATGCAGATCCAACTCTCCACTCAGTGGCTGCTGTTTATTCCAGTCGCCGCGCTGATCGGTCTGCAGCTGGGGCTGGGGCTGCTGGGTATCTGGATTGTCCAGGAGCTCTACCGTCTCCTGCAGGCGTTGCTGTTTAGATCCCTGTGGCGACGCGGCCGCTGGCGTGGCATCACCTTATAGAACCATTTGCTACCATGACCAGCTGATTGATGAGTGGCCCGGCATAGTCAACGCCAGGGGTTCGAACGGTTATCAGACCAACACCTTTACTATTTAGAAAAAGAGCAACAAATGCTGCAACGCTGCAAGTCCACTTACGAAGCGCTGGTGATCCACCGGCCACTGCTAACCTTATGCCTGCTTTTGTTCGTGGGACTGGCCGCCGGCTGGCATAGCCAGCAGTTCGAGCTAGATGCCTCTGCCGACTCCCTGACCCTGGAACAGGATCAGGATCTGGAATATTTTCGCCAGATCAACCAGCGCTACGGCACCCAGGAATTCCTGTTTGTCGCGGTCAGACCTCACGGTGATCTCTTTTCCTCTCCATCACTGGCCCACCTCGCCGCACTGCGAGACGACCTCAGGGCTCTGTCCGGGGTCACTCATGTCACCAGCCTGCTTGATGTCCCGCTACTACGTAGCCCGCCGGTGCCGCTCACCGAGATGGCCGATAACATTCGCACCCTGGAGTCCCCCGATGTCGACCTTGATGCCGCTATAGAGGAACTCAGAACCAGTCCGGTTTACCGCAACCTGCTGCTCAGTCCTGACCTCAGCACCACCGCTTTGCAGGTCGATCTGGAGATCGATCAACGCTATTTCGAGCTGCTCAAGACGCGCAATGATCTGCGCGACCTGCGCGATTCAACCGGGCTGAACACGGAACAACAGGTAGCGTTGCAAGAGGCTTCACGACGCTTTCGCGACTACAACCGTGACTACAACGAGCGCCGCCACCAGTTGATAACCGCCGTACGCGAAGTGATGGATCGTCACCGGGAATCTGCAGATCTTTACCTCGGCGGGGTCCCCATGATTGCTGACGATATGATCACCTATGTCGGTAACGATATCGTCACTTTCGGTTCGGGAGTGGTGCTGTTTCTAATCGGCTCTCTGGCGATACTGTTCCGACGCCTGCGGTTCGTTGCATTGCCACTGCTAACCTGCGGTTACACAGTGCTGATCATGACCGGTCTGCTCGGCTTTCTACACTGGCCGGTCACTGTCATTTCATCCAATTTTGTCTCCCTGCTGCTGATTCTGACCATGTCGATGACGCTGCACCTGATTGTCCGTTACCGCCAATATCTCGCGCGTCATCCACATCTGCCGCAGATTGAACTGGTGAAAGAGGCGGTCTATACCCTCGCCCGGCCCTGTCTGTTTGCCGCTTTAACCACTGCGGTGGCATTTATCTCCCTGCTGGTCAGCGGCATCAGGCCGGTCATCGACTTTGGCTGGATGATGACCATTGGCCTAGCCTGCGCCTACTGCAGTACTTTTCTGCTGTTCCCGGCAACACTGGTGTTGTTGCCGATAAACCGCGCCGATGAGGATGATCTGAGCCACGGCAGTTTTAGCGCCAGCATGGCGCGTTTTACCCAGCAACATGGCCGTTTGATCCTGGTCTCAAGCTTACTGCTGGTTCTGTTTACGGTTACCGGCATGAACCGGTTGATCGTTGAAAACAGCTTTATCAACTATTTTTCCGAGAAAACCGAAATCCATCGCGGCATGCTGCTGATCGATCAAAAACTGGGGGGTACCACGCCACTGGATGTGGTATTTACCCTCAGCGACCCGACAAAAAATGCAGCCACTGCTGAAAATGATGACCTGGCACTCTGGGATGACGAAGAAACAGGTAATGGGGAAGACGGTTTCGACGAGCTATGGGGCGACGAGGAGGAAGGAAACGGCGCTGAGACTGGCGCTGACGCACTCTGGGATGACGAAGAAGCGGCTACCGAAGACGACCGTCACTGGTTCACCCGCGACCGCATGGAGCAGATTCGCGCCGTCCATGACTACCTGGATCGTCAGCCGGAGATCGGCAAGGTGATGTCGATGCGTACGATGATGGAACTAGCCGAGCAGTTTACCGACGGCGAACCCCTTGGCGATCTGGAGCTGGCACTACTCTACAGCCGTATTCCACACCAGTTCCGCCAACTGG
The DNA here is from genome assembly GCA_052031065.1 of Immundisolibacteraceae bacterium. GTDB lineage: Bacteria > Pseudomonadota > Gammaproteobacteria > Immundisolibacterales > Immundisolibacteraceae > JBPEXY01. Next base: position 32,587 of record JBPEXY010000033.1, read on the forward strand.
TCGTGGACCCCTATGTGTCGGTAGCCGATAACGAAGCAAGACTGACCATGCGCATTATCGACTCTGATCCTGACCTGAAACGGGATGAACTGTTGCAACGTATCCGCTCCGATCTGGTTAACGAAGTGGGATTGCAGCCTGAACAGTTTCGTCTTACCAGCATGATGGTGCTTTACAACAACATGCTGCAGAGTCTGTTCCGCTCACAGGTGCTAACCCTTGGCAGCGTCTTTGCCGGAATTATGGTGATGTTCCTACTGCTGTTTCGGTCACTAAAGCTGGCGACCATCGCCATGGCCCCAAACCTCCTTTCAGCCTGCTTTGTACTTGGCATTATGGGCTGGACCGGCATCCCGCTGGACATGATGACCATTACCATCGCCGCCATCTCGATCGGCATCGCCGTCGATGACACCATCCACTACATCGAACGCTTCGGCCACGAGTTTCCAAAAGATCGCGATTACCAGGCGACCATGACTCGCTGCCATGCGAGTATCGGTAAGTCGATGTTTTACACCTCGTTGACCATCATTGTCGGTTTTTCAATTCTGGTCCTGTCTAATTTTATTCCGACCATCTACTTTGGTCTGCTAACCGGCCTGTCGATGCTCATTGCGATCCTTGGCGCACTGACACTCCTGCCGCAGCTGATTGTGATGGTCAAACCCTTTGGTGCTGAAGCGGTACAGCGTTAATCCGAGATCGGTCGGTACGAACTGTGCGGCTATCAGCTGCGAAAAAATTGAGGCAGGTTGCAACCATTGGCACCTGGATGCGGTCAGCATCACTGTAATCCAGCCCAGGAGTGGATCATGAAACATCGACAGGTCGGCCAGCAACTCCTGTTAGCACTATTGCTGGTGCTCCTCTCATCAACGAGCCTGGCAATGCGCTGCGGCAACCGGCTGATACAGGAAGGCGACACCAAACTTGAAGTATTGCGCAAGTGCGGCCAACCCTCCTTCGTTGAAGGGTCAGGCGTTATCGAACGGGAAGAAGAGGTCATTGCGGCAGACCAACTGCAACAGAAACTACTGCTAATTGGCCGCCAGCAGCAGCGCCGTAGTCAGCCGGTTGAAACCTGGCACTACAACTGTGGGACTAACCGCTTTTCCCGCCTGCTCACCTTTGTCGGCCCCTACCTGCAACGCATCGAAACAGGTGATCAGGGCTATGGTTTGTCCGGGTGCAAACAGCCGCCCGAAGCAAGTCAGAACAACACCGATGATCACCCTACCCCTGGAAATGCGCCTGAAGAAACATCACGACGCGTCCTCGATGCAGCGATCGAATTCCGCCAGCTGCACCGCGACAACCTGCCTGAGAACAAACAGCTGAACGACGCCAAATCAGAAACGGCGGAAGCGCAACAGGTGTTCCGCTGGCAGGATGACCAGGGACTCTGGCACTACTCAGCCAATCCACCCAACTGATTCGCACTCACCCTCCGCCATAGCCACTGGCGTCGGGCTCGCTTACCGCCCGCCTTCGCGAAATAACGCTCAACCCCTCCCTGCTGGTGCCGATACTAACCGTATCGCTGATTTCTGCCGTGCATCAAGCTCGGGTGCATGGTGCTAGCGGCAAAAAAGCTGAGCCCGGCCCCGACAATAACCAGACCAATAACGACGCCCTATGTCCGCAGTATCTGAAACCGCCACCTCTGTAGAAAAACCAGACACCATCATCGGTCAACTGGACCGGTTTGAAATCACCAAAGTTCTGGGTGAGGGGGCCCAGGGAGTCGTCTATCTGGGCCGAGACCCTCACCTACAGCGCCAGGTTGCAATCAAATCGATCAAGCAGGACGGCGACTCAGCGATGGCCCAGGGCGAGGTCGAGGTGTTACTCCGTGAGGCACGGGTCATTAGCCGGTTCCAGCACCCCAACATTGTCAGCATCTACGAAATCGGTTTCCAGAACCAGACCCCCTACCTGGTGCTTGAATATGTCGATGGCCCGCTGCTATCGGCGATTATCAAAAAACACCCCGACGGCACCCCACCGGACACCGCGCTGCAACTGGCGATCAACCTGCTCGACGGCCTCGCCTTCGCTCACGAACACGAAATCATTCACGGCGATCTGAAACCGGCAAACGTACTGGTCTCCCATAAAGGGATTGCCAAGATTACCGATTTTGGTATCGCCAGACGGGCTGGCGAACAGATCGTTGAAGGCGAACAGTCGGGAGCAGGCATGGCTGGCTCACCCCGCTATATGGCCCCCGAATACATCACCGACCGTCTCGTCAGTGCTGCCGGAGATCAGTTTGCTGCCGGCATCATCCTGTTTCAGTTGTTTACCGGTAAGCAACCGTTCGGCGGCAAAACCCTTGACGAACTTTTTGCCAGTATCACTGCCGGAAAATTCCCCAGTCCTTCATCACTGAACAGCGAACTGGACAGTCGCCTGGATACCATCGTTGCGCGTGCTCTGGCAGTACAACCTGAACAGCGGTTCGAGACGATTGGCGATCTTCGCCAGGCACTACGGGATTACCAGCTTGATTTGAGTGAACCGGCCAGGGTCCACTCCACTGCAAAACCGGCAGAAGACGGCCTGCGCAAACTGCGTCAGCGGCTGCGGGGACAGAAAGACCTGCCCACCCTGTCGGCCAGCATCTCCAATCTGAATGGCCTGTTTGCCGGCAATCAACACAATGCCGCTGCCATTGCGGCGGTGATTTCCAAAGACCTGGCACTGACCACCAAGGTGCTGCGCATTGCCAACAGCGCTTACGTGCCCAATGCTGCTGGCGAAATCACCAATCTCTCCCACGCGGTGATGATGCTCGGTTTTCAGGCTGTGCGGGAAATAGCCGCATCGTTGATGATGATCGATATTCTGCCCGGCGACCGGAACGCCGCCGGTGTCAAGGAGCAGCTGGCCAGGTCTCTTTTCAGTGCCACTCTGGCGAGAAAACTGGCTATTGTTCAAGGCGAAGCAGAAAGCGACAGCTGCTTTCTGGTGGCGATGTTCTACCGCTTTGGACGGCTTCTGGTGAGCTACCACCTGCCGGAAGAGTTTTCGCACATTAGCGAAAAGATAGCCGCCGGTGAATCCGAACTTCAGGCCTCGCGAGCGATTCTTGGATACGGCTACGCTGAAATTGGTGAGGAGATCAGCGCCGACTGGTCACTCCCTGAATTTCTGGTCGACTCGCTTAAGGAGGTCGATTTCACCCGCCCGGCAGATTTTCAGCACCTGCGGCCCGTCGTATACGGATCGCTCACCTGCGATGTTACCGACCTGCTGGCTACGGTCGAAGCGGCCTCCAGCCGACGACGACTGAGCAATCTGTGCAGCCGTTACATTGACCTGATCGATATTAGCAGCGATGAGCTGGAAGAGACTCTGCAGCGTAGCAAAGTAGAATTTCTGAAATTCTGTTCGATCCTCAAGATCGATATTGATGGCACCGGCATCCATCAGGCCATAGAAAACTGGGACGGCCATTTTCCAGAAGAATTTGCCGAAGAACCCGACGAGAATCAAACCGAGTTTTCCAGCCTGGCCACGACCATGGGAGGTGGCGCAAGGCAGCAGAAAATTTCGGTGACCCTGGTAAAGGGTATTCAGGAGATTAAACAGAGCTTAAGTAACGGGAATTACGAGTTTGATGAACTGATCCGCAAAATACTGGCCACCATCTACTACGGCATCGAGTGTCACCGAGTAGTCCTTTGCCGGGTACTCGAACCACAACAGAAAGTCAAAGCCCGCTATGCAGTCGGAAAACAAGTGAATCCGCTGTTAAAGAGTTTTCAGTTTCCCCTGAGTGAAGCATCCGGCGTTTTTGGCAGGGCCATCAGTACCGGTCAAAACACTCTGGTTGGCGATGTTGCCGCCCACGCAATCATCGAACCTATGCCTGACTGGTACCGTCAACGGGTAGCTGGCAACTGTTTCGCCATTCTGCCGTTTCAGTCGGCGGGTAAAACCCAGGGGTTCATCTATATCGACCACCCCCAGGTTCACTATCTTGATCATCTGAGTCCGCCACAGCACGCTCTGCTAAGCACCCTACGCGACCTCTGCGCGGAGGCTTATCGGCGTCGGCATCAACAGATGCGGGATGCAGCCAGGGCGCGCAGCGCCTAGGCAATAACCGCCTTCAAACCGGGCCACGCCTGTTCACCGGCCACTGCAAACTGCTCTAGCACCGGCGCCGGTAACGCCTCGCCAATGGCGGTCGGGTAACTGGGCCGGTCAAAGCAGCGTTGATACCAGCCCTGTACCGCAGGCAGATCGGCAAAAAGATCGGTCCAGCAGAAATGGCGCAGGGTCTGAAAATAGGGCATCACCCCGGTATCGGCCAGCGAGAAACTATCGCCAGCCAACCACTCGCGACTCTGCAGCGTCGCTTCCATATCGACAACAAACTTCCGGTAGGTGTTGATTCCGGCAACCGCCACCGGCGCAGCCATGCCCTGTCGGTAGAGCTGCTGCTGGCGCTCGCGCCGCACTGGATCCGGCACCTTCGCGAGCAACGCTTCGGCCTCCTCCGTAGAGAGTTTTGCCAGCACCGGCAACATCACCATCGGCCATTGCAGCGCACCACAGGCAGCATGCAGCGACTCATCAAGGCGCTTGGTCCAGAGCCGCATCTGCGCCTGCTGCAGGGGATCATCCGGCCGTAGCGAAGGGTCTGGATAGAGTTCATCCAATAATTCGCAGATCACCGTGGACTCAGGTATCGGCTGACCATCAACCACCAGCGTTGGCACCAGGCCGGCGGGGTTGAGCTGCAGGTACTCCGGGGTCAGGTTCTGCTTGGCACCGAGATCCACCGGCCTGATTTCGTAACTAATCGCTTTTTCAGCCAGCACCAGCCGCACCTTCTGTGCGCAGGGTGATACTGGATGGTCATAAAGTTCGATCACTGCCATTCTCCTCAACAGGACGCCGCCAGCCCCCGTAGCCCGGTAAGCTGAGGCTTTTGAATCAACACACTATACGACCCTTCCGCCCTGAACCGATCCTGTTCAGCAGAGTCGGATCGCCGACATAACATTCCGCAGACAGAACATTTTTCAGGGGTTTTTTCTTATACTGGACCACAAACCGGCGAATAAGCCAATGGCAATTCTGTGGACAGGCCCGGAGCGATTCCGGGGATAAACCAGCCGCCGTCACAAACGCTCTTTACGGAGGAGGCAATTGGGTAAGAAAAAGTGGTCTGAAACCAGGCCGGATGAGAGTTTTCTGCGCATTCTTAACCCTGACGGCTCGGTCAATGGCCGCCTGCCACGGGTATCTCAAAGTGAATTACGGCGCTGGTATCAGGTTTTTATAGAAACCCGTACCTTTGAGGAGATCGCCCTGCGCCTGCAACGCCGTGGCGTCCTCAGCGTTACCGCCAGCTCACGCGGAGAAGAAGCAGTGGGACTCGGCGCCGCAGCGGCGTTAAAGCCTGGCGACTGGTGTTTTCCCTCCTACCGGCAGACCAGCACCCTGCTCTACTGGAAATCACCGATCGACCGCGCCATGGCCGGGCTGATGGGCAATTCACCCGAACACATCCGCGAACATCTGCCGCTCTCTCCCGAGCAGCTGCCGGCGGTGACCTTCATGCCCTACGCCGTGTTTCTCGGTGCCAATATCCCCCTGGCGGTTGGCTCCGCCATGGCCGACCGGCTGGCAGGCCGCGACTCCATTGCTCTCGCTTTTATTGGCGAAGGCAGTACCAGTGAAGGGGATTTTCACGACGGTCTCGGTTTCGCCGGAGTCTTCGATTCCCCCTGCGTGATCATCATCCAGAACAATCAGTGGTGTATCTCCATGCCGGCGAGCCGCCAGACCGCAGCAAAAACCTTTGCCCAGAAAGCAGAAGCCCACGGCATTCCCCACCAGCGCATTGATGGCAATGATGTTTTCGCTGTCTACAAGTCGGTCAAGCAGGCTGCTGCCCGGGCGCGCAAGGGGGGCGGCGCAACGGTGATCGAAGCGGTCACCTACCGTATCCTGGATCACAATACCGCCGATTCGTCCGAGGTCTATCGCACTGAGGATGAGGCGAATTACTGGAAAACCCTCGACCCGTTTGAGCGCTTTGAACAGTACCTGTTGCACAACGACATCATCGATTCGGGTAGCCGCGAAACCCTTGCCGCAGAAGCAGAGCAGTGGCTACGTGCAGCGATCGACCGGGGCCGCGCTGTGCCGCCGACCGAGCCGCAGGCAATGTTCGCCAGCCACCTCAAAGGCGAGCCGTCATGGAGTGAACGCCACCAGCAGGCGGAACTGGCTGCGGAGCTGGCGGGCCGGAACCCGTTTGTCGACTACAGCGGGGAGGGTCTCTGATGAACACAATAACCGACCCGCAGACCGAGGAGCTTAATCTGGTCAGTGCCATCAACCAGACCCTGCGCGAAGAGTTGCAACGCGATCCGCAGGTGCGCGTGATGGGCTATGACATCGGCCCTATCGGTGGTGTGTTTCGGGCCACCGAAGGACTTTTCGACGAATTTGGTGACACCCAGGTGATCGACACTCCGTTGAGCGAAAACGGCTTGATCGGCACCGCAGTCGGTATGGCCATGCGCGGTGAACGGCCGGTAGTGGAGATGCAATTTCTGGGCTTCATGTACAACGCCTGGGGACAGTTCATCTACAGCCTCGCCAACCTGCACCAGAAAACCGGTGGCCTTGTCGACATCCCGGTGACCATTCGTGCCACTTTTGGCGGCGGGATCAAACCACTGCCGTTTCATTCCGAATCAACCGAGGCTTATCTGATGCACACCCCGGGGATTCGCGTCGTCTGCCCAAGCAGCCCCAGCGAAGCCAAGGGACTACTCGCGGCATCGATTCGCTGCGATGACCCGGTGATATTTCTCGAACACACCAAACTCTATCGCGCCTTTCGCGAGCCGGTACCCACCGGGGAGTATCTGCTGCCCCTGGACCGCTGCCGCACCGTTCGCGAAGGGAACGACCTGACCCTGCTGGCGTGGGGCAACATGGTGCACGCTGCCAGCGAAGCGATCGACCAGCTCGATTACAACGTTGAACTGATCGATCTACGCTGTCTGGCGCCTTTAGATGTCGAACCGATTCTCGACTCGGTGAAAAAAACCGGCCGCTGTCTGATTGTTCACGAAGCGCGGCGCACCGCAGGCCCCGGCGCAGAGCTGTCAGCGCTGATCAATGAGTACGCCCTGGAGTGGCTGAAAGCACCGGTCAAGCGGGTCACCGCCTTTGATGTTTTTTTTCCAGATAACCAGGTAGAGGATATCTATCTACCGGGTCCTGAGCGGATTAAACATGGCATCAAAGCGGTGATGGGCTACCAGTTTTAAAGCAACCGCGCATTGGCGACGGGAGAGAATCAACCATGAGTTATGAGTTTCACCTGCCGGATGTCGGCGAGGGCATTACTGAATCAGAGCTGCTGCAGTGGCACGTGCATGAGGGTGATGCAGTGCGCGAAGACGACCTGCTCTGTGAGATCGAAAC
>JBPEXY010000034.1:0-2697 GCA_052031065.1 Immundisolibacteraceae bacterium
GGTATTTGTCTTTGGCTAGCGCCTGCATGTCTTCTACGGTATCGCTTTCGTCGATAATTTCGCGGCCGAGCAGGGTTTCGATGGCGTCTTCCAGCGTCACGACGCCGGAGTTTTGGCCGAATTCATCTTCGACCAGAAATAAATGGGCGCGATGTTTAATAAACTGGTCGAGCAGTTGTTGTATCGGCAGTTTTTCGGACACGCGGACAATGGGCTGCATATAGTTGCCGACTCGTTCATCGCCATGGCCGGCGCGCTCGGCTTGAAACAGGTCCCGTTTGATGACTTTGCCGATGATGTCGTCGGTGCTGGCACCATAAACAGGCATGCGGCTGAATTGTTTGGTGAGTGGGTCGTCGAGTGCTTCGCTGACGGTCATATCCCGGTTTAGCATGTGCACAACGCTACGGGGGGTGAGCACCTGTTCTGTGGACACTTCCCGCAGGCTGAGAATATTCGACAGGTATTCACTTTCGTGGGAGAACAGGGCACCTTCCCGGTGGCCCAGTGAGGCGAGGGCGATGATCTCTTCGCGGGTGATTTCGTCACCCTCTTTTGCGCTGAATAGTTTGGTCAGGCGTGTCGATACCCAGACCAGTGGATAAACCACTTTGACCAGCCAGACAATGATAAACGCGGCGGGGATAGCGAGTTTGCGCCAGAAGGTTGCGCCGAGGGTTTTGGGGATGATTTCCGAAAAGTAGAGAATCACCAGCGTCAGTAACACGGCGATGAGGGTTTCCCACTGCGCGCCGAAGATCTGCACGGCTTGCGAGCCGACACCGGCGGCGCCCATGGTGTGGGCGAAGGTGTTGAGAATAAGAATGCTGGAAAGGGACTCGTCCAGACGCTCGCGGACTTTTTCTATCCGTTTGCCGGCGCGGGGTTTGGCTGCTGCGATCTGCGCCACAAAGCTGGGGCTGATGGAGAGCAGTACCGCTTCGAGTATCGAACAGAGAAAGGAAACGCCGATGGCGACGGCCAGGTAGGTAAACAGTAATGTCATTGCGGACCTAAAGTATCAGAAAAAACGGCGGCAAGGGCCTGAATATTTGACGTTTGCGTTGACCAGATCAAACGGTGAAGAGCGGGTGTTTAGGCTACTCACTGCTTCTGTCACTGCCATTAGACTCGGTGCGAGGGTAGTCTTCCTGTCATGCCCTTCAGCAAGGAGAACGAGCCAACCATGAAACCAAGAATCAGCATGATTACTCTCGGTGTTCGCGATATGAAGGTAGCGATCAATTTTTACCAGCAAGGGCTCGGGTTCCCCCGTCTGGATTCTCCGCCGGAAGTTGCTTTTTTTAATCTGCATGGCACCTGGCTCGGCCTGTATGGTCGCGAAGCATTGGCGGATGATGCGCAGGTTACTGCAGCAGGAAGCGGCTTTGAAGGTTTTTCGCTCTCCCACAATGTAATGTCTGAGGATGAAGTCGATGGCGCCATGACTGAGGCACTAACAGCTGGTGCGACGCTGGTCAAAAAGCCTCAGAAAGCCTCCTGGGGTGGCTATAGCGGCTACTTTAAAGATCCGGATGGTCATCTCTGGGAAGTGGCCTATAACCCACTGCTCTGGGTAGGCCCTGGCGATTAGGGCCGATAGCTAAGGCGCCGAAGCCCAACAACGGCTGCCTGCTCTGACCTTAGCCCCTGCCACTGGTTCCGACCATCCGTTGGCCGTGTGTCGAAGTCGAGAAGCTGCATTCAACGCCCGTCTGATTCAACTCAAGCGCTTGCTAACGCCAATCTTTATAATTCTATTAACAGGATTATTGGGGGGTGACATACAAGTACAGGCCCTGCAATGCCAATCCAGTGAGTGATTGCCGTACCAGGATGACCGAACTAAGGGCCATAACCATGCGTTATTTGTTGTTGGTAGTGACAGTTCTGTTTGCCTCGCTGGCGCAGAGCGCGAGTGAATTTGTGCATATCAACGAGCCACAGGCCGAGGACGTTTACGCCGTTGGACGAGATGTGGAAGTGACGGCGGATACTGCACAGGACGTCACCCTCGCAGGACAGAGGATAGCCATTAACGGACAAGTGGGTGGTGATGTCATTGCCGCTGGCGAGGCGGTGATGATACGCGGTGAGGTTGCAGACGATGTGCGAGCTGCGGGCCGTATTGTTACTGTCACCGGCAAGGTCGGTGATCACCTGGTCGCCGCCGGACAGGAAGTGTCGATTGACCAGGGTGCAGAGGTGATTGGCAAAGCCTGGCTGGCCGGCGACACCGTCCGCGTGGACGGTCGCGTTGGCGGCAATCTACAGGTTGCGGGACGCAAGGTCATTCTGGCCGGGGAAATCGCCGGTAATGTGGAAATTGCCGCCCAGGAGATTGCTATTAAACCCAGAGCCGTCGTTCTCGGTAATCTGGTGTGGCGCAGCAGTAACGCACCCGATTTGAATGCTGAGGCACGCATTACCGGCGAAGTCATACAGAAACCTCTGCCCAAACAGTTAGTTGAACGACCCGACAGCCGGGCGGGAATCCTGTTTGACGTCGGGCTGATCATAGCGGTTGGGGCTGCCTACCTGCTGTTTCCCCGTCCCTGTCTGGCCACAGCCCTGGCGGCGCAGTCGTCACCCTGGAAGTCGTTGGCGTTGGGACTGATGCTACTCGTGGTCACGCCAATAGTCGTCGTGTTGCTGCTGGCGACGGTGGTCGGCGCTTTTCTGGCACTCATGCTACTA
>JBPEXY010000035.1:0-2457 GCA_052031065.1 Immundisolibacteraceae bacterium
TGGTTGACAATACGCAGTGCGAATCAGCTCCATTCACCCCAGCTCTCAATGGCCCGGGTGACTGCACCACCATCATCCTTACCCGCCTCCAGCGCGATCAGCTGGTTCAGTTGGCGGTTCAGGGATTCGGTTAGTTTTGGGTTCTGTCGTGGTGTTGCGGCCAGGTTGATCATCTCATCGGGGTCATTCTGACGGTCAAACAGCTCGACGTCGTTATCTCTGTAGAGTGCTGCAAGGGTCGCTGGTGTATTGAAACAGTTGGCGGCGAAATAGCGGCTAAATTTGTAGCGACCATCGTAAAGGGTCCGTTGCAGTCCCCGCTTGCTGAAATCGGGTTTGAGATCGGGGTCCGACGTGCCGGCCAGTGCATTTGCAGTCGCTTTGGCAACGAAATTGCGGTCTGTGGTCAGCAGCCCGTCGTACCAGTAGAGCAGGCCGTTGGGCCGCAGCGCGTTCCTGTCGCCGTCGGCGGAGAGTGCCAGGTGGCTGAAATCGTGCCCGGGTAGATTCCCGGTCAGTTGTTGAAGCTGATCGATACTGCCGCCCGCCAGCGCGTGGATGGTTGGAAACAGATCGATATGTGAGGTCAGTGCCGCGCACTGCGCCGCGGAGGGGCCTTCCGGATGGGCGATCATCAGCGGAACATGAATATGCTCATCATAGGCGCCGGGTCCTTTGTTGCGCATGCCGCCGTGGGCACCCCCGTATTCCCCATGGTCGGAAGTGAAGATCACGATGGTGTTGTGCTGCATGCCCAGGTCGGCCAGGGTATCCAGCACGGTGCCAATTGTACGGTCGTTGTCAGCGAGTAGATTCAGGTAGAAGTCAGCGTGGGTCTGCCACATATCTTCCCGGGTACTGGGGATATGGCCGACCAACTGGTCCCATGCGGCGACAAATTCGGCATGGCTGGCGGGGCGTCCGGGTTGATCCAGCGGCTGGTGCAGTGCCCTCGGTGCTGGGCTGTTCCATTGACGCCGATAGAGTGGGGTGTCCGGAGCTGGCTGTAATACTCGCGCAACCTGTTCATTCCACTGAATGTTTTCTCCTGGTCGGTCCACCAGCGCCCACTGGATGTCGTGTGGGTTCACCAGTGAGACGGTGAGCGCCCAGGGTTTGCCTGCCTGATTGCTCCGGGTTCCCTGTTTGCGTAACCAGCTGATGGCGCTGGCGGCGATCAGGTCATCATCAAAATAGCCTTCCAGCGGCAGGCCAAAGCGGTCGCCATGGGCGCCCCAGTCGTCGAAACCGTAACGCTGCAATGCGTCAGAGAAATTTCTGTTGCCGGGCTTTAGAGATGCTTTGGAAAGGTGCCATTTGCCCTTGTAACCCACCGTATATCCCAGTTCCCTTAGCGCGTGTCCCCAGGTGGGAGTGTCAGCCGGAAAGTCAGGAGAGTAGGGGTAGTTGGTGTTATCGAACAGCCCGGTTTGCTGTACATGCCGACCGGTAAACAATACGCCCCGCGATGCGGTGCACATGTTGGAGGTGGTGTAGTGGTTCAGAAAGGTTACACCACTGTCGGCGATACGTTGTCGGTTGGGCAGTTCGAAGCTCGGGACGGTGGGGTACTCGAAACTCTCCTGGTCAGAAGTGATGAACAGCATGTTGTATCCGTGAGCCGGAGTGCTACCACGATTTTTCAGGATTGCCGGCGCCTGCGTCCCGAAGTCAGGTTTGCCGGCCGTTTGCGCCAGCAGCGACGAAGTGGCTAGCGAACCGGCGCCAGCGAGTGTCCCAGCAAGAAACTGTCGGCGGCTGTGGCCACCCTTTGAAGATGAATTATTGTTGTCCACAGAGTCCTCCTCCCCTGAGTCTATTAACTTTATGGTTCTAACTTAACAGAATCCTGTGCTTTGTATTTCGCCTCAATAACCATAGGAGCAGATAGAAAAACTGCCTGATGTGAAACCACGCGATCTTTCTTGGTTTGTGTGAACTGCGCAGATTAACCGGGACTTCAACGATACGACCACCGAGACTGGCCACTTCCAGTGCCAGAATCCCACAGATACAGGCGCCGTTAATTTGCAGCTGGCGGGCGAGGTCCGTCCTCAATGCTCTAAAGCCGGTGCCGGAATCACCGACGTCGGCCTTTAGTGATGCCAGCCAGGTGAGGAAGCGCTCCGACGGGCGGGCAACAAAAGCTCTTCTGCCCTGACACATATCTGCCGCGCCTTTGATGATGGGCTCTAGCAGAGCGGGAATGTAATCTGGCGAAAACTCTCCATCCCCGTCAATGGTGATGACGAACTCACCAGTGGCCGCTGCAAATCCACTCTTGATGGAGTCGATATAACCTCGGTTTTCGGTATGTTGAATCACGTCGGCACCGCAGGAGGCGGCTATTTTGGCTGTGTTATCGATACTGCAATCGTCTACCACAACGATCTGGTCAACCCGTTGCTTTAACTCTTCAAGCAGGGCGGCGAGCCGGGGCGCTTCGTTGAAAGCGGG
>JBPEXY010000036.1:0-7893 GCA_052031065.1 Immundisolibacteraceae bacterium
TTACCACAACAGGTTGATAGAAATCAGTTTTCCTCGGATACAACGCGATCAGGCTATATTGGTCGGCCCCAATTTGTACGTTTACCCAACCTGACCTCTGGAGCAGAGACCATGAAAGCTCACCTGCTGACCCTGCTGGCTACCCTCTCACTGACTCTTCCGTTGCCCACGACAGCTGACCCAAATCTGGACCAGGCCAGCAAAGATGTCTGTGCCTGCCTGGCGGAACCCTATCGCCATGCGGAGAAAATTCTGGCCAACGTTAAACAGGCCCAGGCGGGTGGCAACCTGCAGGAGATGATGGCCAGACAGGGAGAGTTGCTGGCCGTTATTTCCGCCTCCACTAACTGTTTTGCCGACCTGGCAAAGAAATATCCGCAAATCGATGCTGATGACTCGCTCGAACGCCAGGTGATGACACGGGCTGAACAGCATTGTCCACGACCATCATTGTAATCATCGCCTACTAGCCGGCCCGCAGGTGACTCAACCCTCTACGGTGATGTCATCACACCGTCATAAACGGACCGGATCATCGACATCAGACTCGGCTTAAACTTAGAAAAGCACGCAGCCAACCTTAACTACCCGCCAACTTTTACAGCCCCGTACAGATGAAGCAGCCATCGCAAAACACCCCCCTCAACCAGCTCATCGAGCGCCGCTACTCCCGCCGCTCGGTGCTGAAAGGTTCACTGGCGTTGGGTGCTACAGTGGCATTGCCCGGACTGCTGAATGGCTGTGGCAGCGATCTTGATTTTGAATTTGCCGGACTCCCCCATGGGGTTGGCCACGACCACCTGGTCGACCCGGAGCACACCGCCCTACCGCTATTACGTTGGGGTGACCCGGTGGTCGCCGGCGCACCGGAGTTTGACGTTCACCACCAAAGCGCTGCAGCCCAGGAACAGCAGTTTGGCTATAACAATGATTACATCGGCCTGATTCCAGTGGAGCGGAACCGGCTACTGATGTGTGTCAATCACGAATACGCCATTGCCCACCTGATGTTTCCAGAGGTTGCTGTCGATGCGGATGGCAGAACCAACTGGAACACGGTAACCGCCGAAATGCTGCAGATTCAGCTCGCGGCGACAGGGGTTTCGGTCATCGAACTGATCCGCAACGATGGAGTGTGGCGATACAACCCCAACAGTGGGTTGAACCGGAGAATTACTGCCCGTTCCACCACCATCCAGATCAGCGGCCCCGCTGCAGGAGACAGTCGACTGCAAACCGAACAAGACCCTTCTGGAAAGACGGTCATCGGCACCCTGGCCAATTGCGCAGGTGGTGTCACTCCCTGGGGCACCTACCTCACCGCTGAAGAAAATTTTGACGATTACTTCTTTGGCAAACTCGTCGATGAGCGCGAAGCGGATAACTACCAGCGACTGGATATTGGTGATGATTCCAATTGTTCAAAACCCGTCGCGCCCACGCTACCAGAACGGTTCGACCTGTCCAAACACTCCCGCGAAGCAAACCGCTTTGGCTGGATCGTCGAGATCGATCCGCAGGAACCAGATCGCCCCCCGATAAAACGGACTGCTCTGGGCAGGTTTAAACATGAAGGGGCGGAAACGGTGGTCAACCGCGACGGAAGACTGGTGGTTTATTCTGGCGACGACGAGAAATTTCAGTACCTCTACCGGTTTGTTTCTCGCGACCGGGTGAGTAAAAAACGCGAGCAGAATCGTGACCTGCTCGATCACGGCACCCTGTCGGTGGCGCGGCTTGGTGCCGACGGTTACCTGATATGGTTGCCGCTCGTCCACGGCGAAGGGCCGCTGACCGAGCAGAACCATTTCTACTCCCAGGCTGATGTGCTAATCGAGTGCCGACGGGCTGCACAGTTTCTCGGCGCTACGCCGATGGATCGTCCCGAGGACATCCAGCCGCACCCGAGCGATGGTCGTGTGGTGGTGGTTCTCACCAATAACAGTGACCGCGGCGAGGACCACCCGGTGGACGCTGCCAACCCAAGACGCGGCAATCCCTCGGGACACATCATTGAACTCAAAGCACCCGGCAGGGATCACACCGCCGAACGGTTTGAATGGCGACTACTGGTGCTGTGTGGTGACCCGGCAGACCCCGAAAGCGGGGCAACCTGGGATGCAGATGGGCAAACCCCAAGCTGGTTTGTATCGCCCGACAACTGCACCTTTGACCCTTCCGGCCGCCTCTGGATTGCCAGCGACCAGGGCAGTAACTGGACCCGAACCGGCTTTGCAGATGGCCTCTGGGCATTGCGCAGAGAAGGCCCCGAACGGGGCACGGCCAAGCGGCTCTATCAGGTTCCGGTAGGGGCAGAGCTTTGCGGACCGGCCTTTACCCCCGATGGGAAAACCCTGTTTGTGGCAGTTCAGCACCCATCAGCCGATGGCACCGACCAATTTGGTGACCGTAAGAGCCACTCCACCTTTGCCGACCCGGCAACCCGCTGGCCCGATTTTGACCCCAACATGCCACCGCGGCCATCGGTGGTGGCGATTCAGCACCGCAAAAAACGGCGGGTGGGCGGCTAAATGCACTTTACCGTGGGTTAACTGAAACGGGAAAAGTCAGCAGGTCGTTTTTCGAGAAAAGCGTTTACCGCCTCGCGGTGTTCGTCTGACTGCTGACAGCGCCGAAACTCCACCATCTCAGCGTCGATAACCTCAAGCATGGCCTGTTGGTAGGCACTGTCGTTGAGTAGTTTTTTGGTAGTACGCAGTGAAGATGGCGGCAACGCTGCCAGCTGCCGACAGGTCTCAGCGGCGATCTCAGCCAGCTGTTCATCGGCACAGATACGGCTCACCATGCCCAGATCGAAAGCGGTTTCGGTATCAAACAGCTCACTGGTTAACAGATAGTGGCTTGCTTTGACCTTGCCGGCACCCTGCAACAGGGTAAAAGTGCTCCCAAATTCAGGCACCAGCCCGAGACTGGTAAACGGTAGCCGAAACCGGCAGGAACGAGCTGCCAGCACCAGGTCGCAATGCAGCAGGCAGGTGGCACCGATACCAACCGCAAAACCGGCAACCTCGGCGACAATCGGCTTTTCAACACTGATCCAGACTTTCATCAACTGGGTTGCCGGCGAATCGCTGACCTTATTCTCTCCTTCGTTGTTCTCCGAGCTGGCTTTGGAAAAATCGCCCACATCGTTACCGGCGGTAAACACTCCGCCATCACCGCGAACCAGAATCACCCGCGCCTGGGGATCACTGTTGGCCTGCTGCATCGCCTCACGGATCAGGTGGTACATCGCCTGGGTGATGGAGTTTTTTTTCTCTGCACGATTCAAGGTAATGGTGAATACACCCTGCTGCAGATGCGTGGTTACTAACGGCTGTTGGTCAGTCATGCAGAACCCCTCTACCCTTTCCTGTACGAAACTTTACACAAAGATTGATATAGTAATCGTTGTAGCAGCGCAAAGCTGCTCAAGACCGCTTCACTTAGCGCACAGCATGCCACCATCGGGGTAACAGGTAGCGGCTGATAACGACAAACGCGACCAGCGCCAACAGCGTTACCAGACCGGTGGTCACCTGATATTGCAGCGGTGAAAAAAGCCAAGGCAGCAGCGCCACAGCAGGCACCAGCAGCGCCATCGAGCCACTTCTGAGCAAAGCTTGAAACTGCGCCGACCGGTTAAAAATCGCAGATAGTAGCGGCACGCAGCCCCACCCGAGCAACAACGCCACCGTGGGCAACGTGGTCACCGTCAACCCCTGGCCCGCCAGTAGCAGCGCCAGGTAGATGCCGGATGCTGCCAGCGGCACCATCACCAGCAACAGTAATCCCCGAGCCAGGTTAAAGGTTGCAAAACCAACCACAACCATCCCCGCCAGCAGCGCGGTGATGAGGAACCCGCTCTCAAGCACGCTGACACGATCATTTGCCGCGACCCGAATCGCCGCGTTGCCAATCGCCAACCGGAACTGCAGCCGGTCATTATTCTGTTGGGCAATAAACCGCTCCGCGACCTCGACGATTCGGCGCAGCGTCTGCCCGCCATGGTTAACCGGGAAGATTCGAATCGGCATGGTGCTGCAGGTTTGGTCATAGAGCTTGTCGCGCAGTTCGGTACCCCAGGTATTGACGCTGTTGCCACGTGCCTCACGAGCATAGCCAAAAAACCGCAAAAACCCCTCGTGATGGCCAATACTGGAAAGCTTCATATAGACCGGCAGTCCATAGACCATGCGCACCTCAGGCAGGTCCCGCAACTGCCAGATCAGCCGGTCGATGGTATGCAGCACATCAAATTCCAGACAGCCGTCACGGGTCGACTCGGCGACGATGGTCAGCTGATCAACCCCAAAGCGGTAATCCTGTTGTAGCGCTAAAGTTTCGCGGTTGTAGCGGGAATCGGCGGCCAGTTGACTGGCAGCTGATGCCGCAGGGTCACCTGTGGTTAACAGCTGACGGCAGAGCACTCCAACCACCAGTGCCAGCAACAGGCTAACCCATACTGTAGTGCGTCGAATCGTCCATGACCCTGCACTCGTTACCGTCTCTTCGACCGCCGGCTGGGGTTTGGCCAGTAGTACCAGCAGCGTCGGCAGACCGATCAACAGCGCCGCCCAAAGCGATGCCAGACCGATCAGACCGAGTTCAACAAACTGGCGGATCAGCGGCACATCGCTATTGCGACTTAATGCCAATATTGCTGCAACCAACAGCAGGGTAACCGTGACCGGAGCGACACCTCCCGCAAACAGACTGCTGCAGGCCTGTTGCTGCTGAACCGCATCATCAGACAGGGCGGATGAATCGGCGCGCCAATGGCGATATAGCAGTAACGCCAGGGTCGCGGCGAACAGAAACAGCAACCCCGGTACCAGCATCGACAGTGGATCAAGTGCGATACCGGCAAGCGCCACCAGTCCAAGTTGCCAGGTAATGCCCATGGTTACCGCGGCCACGATTGCAACGGCAGCAGGAACGCTGCGCAGCTGCCAGCTGATGGCACCCAGCAACAGCAGCAGAGAAACTGCCATTAACAGCAGCACCTGATTCGTCGCCGACATTAGCGCCAGCACAAAGGGGGCGAAGCCGGTCATCCTTACCTGAAAACCATCCTGCTGATAATGGTGGCGAATCTGCTCCAGGGTGGCCCCGAGCTCGGCGTAATCGAGTCGCTGGCCAGACTGGGCGTCTGCCTCAACCAGCTCAAAACTGACCAGGGCACCACTCTGATCCAGCGCTACGCTGCGGCCAATTTCCCGTGACCGGTCGACATTGGCGCGAATCTGTTCAATCTGTGCACTGCTGCCGTTGTAGGCTTTGGGCACCACCCGCGAACCGTCGTAGCCGAATTCGGTCACTTCCCGGTAGGTCACATTGCCGGTAAACAGCGAACGGACGGTGGCGGGATTAACACCACTGATTTTCAGTACATCTTCGGTGAGTCCAGCGAGGGCGTTAAAAAATTCCGCGGTGTAGATATCCCCATCCGGCTGGTGCAGCGCGATGACCATCCGATTGCCACCACCGAACAGCGGGTCATAGCGATTGTAAACCTCGGCGAAGGGGTGTTTTTCAGGTAACTGATTCAGAAACGCCGGCTGTAGTTTCAGGTCGGGCAGAGCCGATGCCAGCCAGCCGGTCACCAGCACCATAAGAATCAGCAGCCAAACGGGTCTACGGGCAGGAAGGGTGAACAGCAGCTGATGAACGCTGTTCATTGCTTGCCTCCAGAACCACTGCCAGAAGTCCCCTGCGCCATCGTCTGCCAGGCACCACCCTCACCGACAAACAGCCAGCGATCTGCCGCAAGCGGTATCAGGTCGGCAATGGCACGGCGATGATCCTGTCTGACCACCTGGATGGTCTCGTCACCCGGTCGATATCGCCCCAGGGTGCCTCGGTATCCAGCGAGCATGATTTCACCGTTTGGGCTGACCCGACCATTCATCCAGGCACTGCGAGTGGCGGCAGAAAGTTCCAGCCACGAACCGCCCTGATCGGGCGAGTAGAAAGCTTTACCGAGCATGGCAAAAGCAAGCAGTCCGGAGTTATTGATCGGCACCACACCAAACAGGGAACCACCGAAAGGGACCGTCACCTCCTGCCAGTGCCGGCCATGATCGTCGGAACGCAGCAGTGTTCCCTCCTCCGCACTGATCCAGAGCGGTGTTTCACCGCCACCGGCAATATCAAACAGATGGGGCTTAAAACCGCTGTTGTTAATCAACGCTGTTCGCTGCCAGCTGCTGCCACCATCGTTGGTACTCATAAAAATACCGTTCGCGCCGACCGCAAACCCCTGACTGGCATCGATAAACAGAACCTCCAGCAGCACGGCTTCGAGTCCTGATTCCGGGATCGGCTGCCAGTGCTGTAACTGCCACGATTCACCGCCGTCGCGACTGTGAAGAATCGCCTCTTCGCGGCCTACCGCCCAACCGTGATGCTGATCGACAAAAGTGACTGCACTGAGAGTGGTGTCGACCACCCCCTGGCGGGACTGACGCCAGCTAGCGCCCTGATCATCAGAGAGCAACACCAGTCCATGTTCGCCGACCGCGACCAGCCGCTCACCGGCACTGGCAATACCCAGCAACAAGGCATCTGCATAGTGTCTGAAAGGCAGCGCCGCCAGTGCGGGGGGCTGGCCATTTGCTAACTGGTCAGCATCTTCTGTGCCGAAAGTTGGCGTCGGCGTCAGCTGCAAAGCCAGCAGAAATATGATGATGCTAAACCGGCCCGACCCGGTTAATCCCGAACCAGTTAATCCGGAACCAGTCAAGCGTATGGCTGTGCCCCCTGGCCTTTGTGGGACCAGACGCTCACCCACCGGCCGACCCCCGGCTGGGTTAATCACTCCTCCCATTACTCTCCCCAAAAACTGTTTTTTAGTCTGTTTTGAATCTGGGACCACGACCCTGACCGTCTCAGAACAGCTCACTCCTCAGCTCAGCTGCCCGCACAGTTTGCAACCCAGTGAACAAGTCTAGCAATTCTGACTGTTATCGATAGCGACTGAAATCCGAGACGCTCAGGCGACCGTTTCGCCTCCACCGGCTGCCATTACAATGGTGGCAATTTTTCCAACCAGGGAGACTGCACGGTGTTAGACGCTTACATTTATGACGGCGCCCGTACCGCATTTGGAAAATACTGTTCGGCACTGGCCCAGGTACGCCCGGATGACATGGCCGCCGTGGTAATCAAGGCGCTGGTGGAGAGAAACGGTATCGACCCGCTACGGATCGACGATGTGATCCTCGGCTGCGCCTGCCAGTCAGGTGAAGACAGCCGCAATGTTGCCCGTTATGCCGCGCTGCTGGCCGACCTTCCAGTGGAGGTGAGCGCGCAGACGGTGAATCGCCTGTGTGGCAGCAGTCTGGCTGCGGTGATTGATTCCGCGCGGGCCATCAGTTGTGGCGAGACGGAGTTGATGATTGCCGGTGGCGTGGAGAGCATGACCCGCGCGCCGCTGACCTTCAACAAAAGCAACACCGCTTTTAGCAAGGACATTAGCGTATATGACAGCGCCATTGGGGTGCGCTTTCCCAACCCGCGTATCGGCGAGCAGTATGGTCATGACGCCATGCCGGAGACAGCGGAAAAGGTCGCCAAGGCGGAAAATATCAGCCGTGAGCAGTGTGACCAGTTTGCCTACCATTCGCAGCGCAAATGGGCTGAAGCAACCGGCAGGGGCTATTTCGGCGAAGAGATTGTGCCGGTCAACATCCCGCAGAAACGGGGCAAACCTGATCTGGTCGTCGATACCGACGAACACCCAAGACCCGCCGACCTGGAAAAAATGGCCGCCCTGAAACCACTGTTTGAGGGCGGTGTAGTCACTGCAGCCAGCGCATCCGGGATCAACGATGGCGCCGCTGCGCTGCTGATAGGTAGCGGCGAATTTGGTCAGCAGAGCAGTTTAAAACC
>JBPEXY010000037.1:0-15622 GCA_052031065.1 Immundisolibacteraceae bacterium
CCGTGCTTGGTCGCCATCACCGTCGTTAACGCCGCCGTCAGCGTGGTCTTGCCATGATCCACGTGACCTATCGTTCCCACATTCACATGCGGCTTCGTTCGCTCAAATTTTTCCTTGGACATGGCAGTTACCTTTTACTTCCAATAGCCGTTACAAGTTGGGAATAAACCCGTTTGTGATTTACTTATTGATGACCTTTTCGGCGACGCTGGAAGGCGCCTCCATGTACTTGTCGAAATCCATCGTGTAGGTGGCGCGGCCCTGGGTGGCCGAGCGCAGATCAGTCGCGTAACCGAACATCTCCGCCAGTGGCACTGTCGCTCGCACTGTTTTGCCAAGCGGTACATCTTCCATGCCTTCGATCATGCCGCGACGACGATTCAAATCGCCAACCACGTCACCCATGTTCTCTTCCGGACAGACCACCTCAACCTTCATTACCGGCTCAAGCAGCACCGGACTGGCGTTAAGAGCACCTTCCTTGAAGGCCATCGAACCGGCTATCTTGAACGCCATCTCAGAGGAGTCGACATCATGGTAGGAGCCATCATAGAGCGCGACCTTCACATCCACGACTGGATAGCCAGCGATGACGCCATTTTCCATCTGCTCCTGAATACCTTTATCGACCGAATTGATATATTCACGCGGCACCACACCACCAACGATTTCGTTGGAGAACTCATAGCCGGCACCGGGCTCCTGCGGTTCGATGCGAAGATAGACATGACCATACTGGCCACGCCCGCCAGTCTGGCGAACGAATTTGCCTTCCTGCTCAATGGTCTGGCGAATGGTTTCTCGGTAAGCAACCTGCGGTGCACCGACGTTCGCCTCGACACCGAATTCGCGCCGCATCCGGTCAACAATAATGTCGAGATGCAGTTCGCCCATGCCGGAAATGATGGTCTGCGCTGACTCTTCGTCAGTATGAACCCGGAATGAAGGGTCCTCCTGCGCCAGCTTACCGAGCGCCAGGGACATTTTCTCCTGATCACTTTTTGTTTTCGGTTCAACCGCGACGGAAATAACCGGGTCAGGGAATTCCATGCGCTCGAGCGTAATCACTTTATCCAGCGCGCAAAGGGTATCGCCGGTAGTGACGTCCTTAAGACCAACGGCCGCTGCAATATCTCCGGCGCGAACCTCGCTGATCTCTTCCCGATTGTTAGAGTGCATCTGCAAAATACGACCGACGCGCATTTTGTTGTCTTTCACCGGGTTGAAAACCGACGAACCGGAACTGAGCACACCGGAATAGACCCGAAAAAAAGTCAGGGTACCGACAAAAGGATCAGTAGCAATTTTGAACGCCAACGCAGCAAAGGGCTCGTTATCGTCGGACTTACGCTCGCCTTCGCTCTCGTCCTCGTTGATACCTTTAATTGCAGGCACATCAATGGGCGACGGCATGAACCGAATCACAGCGTCCAGCATCGACTGCACACCCTTGTTTTTAAAAGCTGTTCCAAGGGTAACGACCACCAGCTCGTTAGCCAGTGTGCGGGCGCGTAGGCCGCGAATAATATCCTCTGCTGACAGCTCCTCGGTTTCGAGATACTTCTCCATCAGCTCTTCGTCCGCCTCCGCGGCCGCCTCTACCATGTTGGCACGCCACTCCTCGGCAAGATCCTGCAGTTCCGCGGGAATATCATTCTCGATGAACTGCATGCCCATATTTTCTTCTTCCCAGCGCACCGCCTTCATTTTGATCAGATCAATGATGCCCTCGAAATCTTTTTCCGCACCTATCGGCAGCTGGATCGGCACCGGATTGGCACCGAGACGATCCTTGATCTGGCCAACAACGCGCAGAAAATCAGCGCCATCGCGGTCCATTTTGTTAACAAACGCCATGCGTGGGACGCCATAACGATCCGCCTGGCGCCAGACCGTCTCGGACTGCGGCTCAACTCCCCCAACGGAACAGAACACCGCTACGGAACCATCAAGAACGCGCAGCGACCGCTCTACCTCGATAGTGAAATCAACGTGGCCGGGAGTATCAATGATGTTGATCCGGTGCTCGTCAAACTGGCGCTCCATGCCGCTCCAGAAACAGGTGGTCGCAGCAGAGGTTATGGTAATACCGCGCTCCTGCTCTTGCTCCATCCAGTCCATGGTCGCAGCACCATCATGAACTTCGCCGATTTTGTGGGATACACCGGTGTAGTAGAGGATACGCTCTGTAGTCGTCGTCTTTCCGGCATCGATATGCGCCATGATGCCGATATTCCGGTAACGCTCTATGGGTGTAGTACGGGCCACGGTACGAGTTCTCTATAGCAAGTGAGTTAAATAAAAGCTGGATGGATTGAGACTTTCCGCGACTACCAGCGGTAGTGTGAGAATGCCTTGTTTGCCTCAGCCATGCGGTGACCATCTTCCCGCTTTTTGACTGCCGCTCCGCGGTTTTCCACCGCGTCAGCTACTTCACCAGCAAGGCGCAACGCCATGGTTTTCTCACCACGTCTGCGCGCCGCGTCGATCAGCCAGCGCATTGACAGCGCCCGCTGTCGGTCCGGCCGCACCTCGACCGGCACCTGGTAAGTAGCACCACCAACACGGCGAGACTTGACCTCCACCAACGGCGCTATGTTTTCGAGACTCTGCTTCATCAACGCCACAGGATCCTGACCCGGGTGCACTTCGGATAGCTTGTCGAGCGCTCCATAAACGATCCTTTCGGCTGCCGACTTCTTGCCGTCCACCATGATGACGTTCATCAGCTTTGCCAGGGTCTGATCTCCGTACTTTGGATCCGGCAAAATTTCCCGCTTTGCTGCTACTCTTCTTCTGGACATACTGCTGGCCTGAACCGTGCTACTGATTAGTAGTAATTAGTAAATCTATAAAATAAAAGAGCCGCGACCGAGTCACGGCTCTTTTACTGCCTATTAAGCGGTCGACTCTGATCGACCCAATCCAACCCACCCGGCAGCTAACTATCGCTGCCGTCTCTCCCAATCAGGATTTTGGGCGCTTAGTTCCGTACTTGGAACGGCCCTGCTTGCGATCAGCAACACCTGATGTATCCAGAGCCCCGCGCACCGTGTGGTAACGCACGCCAGGCAAATCCTTCACTCGGCCGCCACGAATCAGAACCAGAGAGTGCTCCTGCAGGTTATGACCCTCGCCACCAATATAAGTGGTCACTTCATAGCCGTTGGTAAGGCGCACGCGCGCAACCTTACGCAGTGCCGAGTTAGGCTTCTTGGGCGTCGTCGTATAGACGCGCGTACAGACTCCGCGCTTCTGTGGAGAAGCCTCCAGAGCAGGAACATTCGATTTTTTTCGCGGCCGCATACGCGGCTTGCGCACCAGCTGATTGATGGTCGCCATCCAGCTCTCTACCTTAATAATTTAACTGCGGGCCCGCCTGTAAATCGGGTGGCGGTCCGTGAGGGGTTGCGTAGTATATGGAGGAGGTTAATACCAGTCAAGCCAAATTAACTAACCGGCATTAACCTGGCCGTAGCTTCAAACCGCAGCGGCCTCATCCCCGGAGTTATCGGCCGAAACATCTGCCTCGGCAGTATCTGATGGTTCCCCTTCAGCGACCGGTAGAGCCTCCCAGATATCTTCCACCGCTACTTCTTCCTGGGCTCGGCTTTCGCGGCGCTTGGTGTGGTAGGCAAAGCCTGTACCGGCAGGAATCAACCTGCCAACCACGACATTCTCCTTTAGCCCGCGTAATTCATCCCGCTTACCGTTAACCGAAGCTTCGGTAAGTACGCGGGTCGTTTCCTGGAAGGACGCGGCCGATATAAACGACTCTGTCGCCAGGGATGCCTTGGTTATTCCAAGCAGCTGATGCTCATACTCCGCCGGCTCTTTGTTCTCTTCCATTGCGGCATTGTTGATATCAGCAATTGCACCCCGATCAAGGTGCTCGCCTTTCAACAGATTGGTTTCACCGGGGTTGAGAACTTCGACCTTACGCATCATCTGTCGCAGGATCACTTCGATATGTTTATCGTTGATTTTCACGCCTTGCAGGCGATAAACCTCCTGCACTTCGTTGACCATGTAGTTAGTCAGGGCGTCAACTCCCAAGAGGCGAAGGATGTCGTGCGGAACCGGGGCTCCGTCAGCAATGATTTCACCCTTCTGGATATGCTCACCATCAAACACGGTGACATGGTGATACTTGGGAATCAGAAAGGTGTGCTGCTCACGCTCTTCATCGGTGATGATGAGGCGAATCTTGCCCTTGGTCTCTTTACCAAAAGAGACAACGCCGGTTTTTTCCGCCATGATTGCCGGTTCTTTCGGCTTACGCGCCTCGAACAGGTCTGCCACTCGTGGTAGACCCCCGGTAATGTCTCGGGTCTTGGAGGATTCCTGGGGGATTCTTGCCAGCACATCACCAACGCCGACTTCCTGCTTGTCGCTGACCGTAATCACTGCACCGGCAGGCAGGAAATACTGCGCCGGCAGATCGGTACCAGGAATGTTGATATCGCCGCCCTTGGCATCGACTAACTTCACCATCGGGCGCAAATCGCGGCCCGCTGCACCACGCTGTTTCGGATCAGTGACGACAATATTGGCCAGCCCGGTTGATTCGTCAACCTCACTGACCGTCGTCAGCCCATCAACTACGTCGATCAGATGCACAAAACCGGCCATTTCACTGACTACAGGATGGGTATGCGGGTCCCAACTGGCCACTACTTCCCCAGCCGTAACTTCTGCCTGATCTGGTTTCGCCAGCATGGCACCATAAGGAATCTTGTGCCGCTCTCGCTCGCGTCCCTGGGGATCGAGCACCACCACCTCACCTGAACGTGACACACTCACCTGATGGCCATCGGCATGCTGCACGGTTTTGACGTTGTCGAGTTGAATGGTGCCGTCGATATTCGGCTGGACGTTATTGGTCGATACACTTCGGGAAACTGCACCACCGACGTGAAAGGTACGCATAGTCAGCTGAGTGCCGGGCTCACCAATTGACTGAGCAGCAATAACGCCGACCGCTTCACCTACGTTGACTCGATGTCCACGTGCCAGGTCGCGGCCATAACATGCAGCACAGACACCAAAACGAGCGTCACAATGGATCACCGAGCGAACGGTCACCGCATCAATGCTGTTTTCTTCTAGCAGGTCGACCGCAGCCTCATCAAGCATAGCGCCCCGCTCCAGCACGATCTGATTCTCGCCGCCGGTCACATCCTCAGCCAGAATCCTGCCGAGAACCCGGTCGCGTAACGGCTCGATCACATCGCCACCGGCAACCACAGCTGCCACCGGCAGGCCAGTCTCTGTGCCGCAATCTTCTTCGGTGATTACCAGATCCTGAGCAACGTCAACAAGGCGGCGCGTCAGATAACCGGAGTTGGCTGTTTTCAGTGCCGTATCGGCGAGCCCCTTTCGCGCCCCGTGAGTAGAGATGAAGTACTGTAAAACGTCGAGCCCCTCGCGGAAATTGGCGGTGATCGGCGTTTCTATAATCGAACCATCGGGTTTGGCCATCAGGCCACGCATACCGGCGAGCTGACGAATCTGGGCGGCACTACCACGAGCGCCCGAGTCAGCCATCATATAAATGGAGTTAAAAGAATCCTGCTCAACCTGTTCACCACCTGCAGCCACGACTGTTTCGGTTTTGAGCTGGCTCATCATCGCATCGGCGACTTCTTCGTTGGCGTGTGACCAGATATCAACAACCTTGTTGTAGCGCTCGCCATCAGTTACCAGACCCGACGCGTACTGATGGGCAATCTCTTTCACCTCGTTCTCGGCAACGCCGAGGATATCCTGCTTCGATTCCGGGGTGACCATGTCATCGACACAGATGGAGGTGCCCGACCGTGTAGCAAACTGGTAACCCGTGTACATCAGCTGATCGGCGAATATCACCGTCGCCTTCAGACCGATGATGCGATAGCAGAAATTGATTAGTGCCGAGATCGATTTTTTGTTTAGGGTCTGGTCGATCATCTCGAAAGGCATACCGTCGGGTAGCACCTGCGACAATAACGCACGTCCAACGGTGGTATCGCGTAACGTGGTGACCTCTTCGACTTCACCATCACTGTTGGCGAGCCGTTCGGTAATGCGC
This sequence comes from Immundisolibacteraceae bacterium, assembly GCA_052031065.1. Taxonomy (GTDB): domain Bacteria; phylum Pseudomonadota; class Gammaproteobacteria; order Immundisolibacterales; family Immundisolibacteraceae; genus JBPEXY01. The sequence continues at coordinate 6,071 of JBPEXY010000037.1, forward strand.
ACCTTCACCCGGGCGTGCAGATCGACAGCGCCAGCATCATAGGCGTGGCGAGCTTCGACAACACTGGAAAACATCTTGCCGGTACCGCGCGCTTCAGCTTTCTCACGCGACATGTAGTAAAGGCCAAGGACAACATCCTGCGTCGGCACGATGATCGGTTCACCGTTGGCGGGCGATAGAATGTTGTTGGAAGACATCATCAGGGTCCGCGCTTCCAGCTGCGACTCCAGGGTCAACGGCACATGCACCGCCATCTGATCACCATCAAAGTCAGCATTAAACGCGGTACAGACCAATGGATGAAGCTGGATCGCTTTGCCTTCCACAAGCAGAGGTTCAAACGCCTGAATGCCCAGCCGATGCAGGGTCGGCGCACGATTGAGCAGCACCGGATGTTCACGGATAACCTCTTCAAGAACGTCCCAGACTTCTGCGCCGGCACGCTCGACCATTTTCTTGGCGGCTTTGATGGTAGTCGCCAGCCCCCTCGCTTCCAACTTGCCGAAAACAAAAGGTTTGAAGAGCTCCAGCGCCATTTTCTTTGGCAAACCACACTGATGCAGCTTCAACTGCGGCCCGACAACGATCACAGAACGGCCTGAATAGTCGACGCGCTTCCCGAGCAGGTTTTGCCGGAAACGACCCTGCTTGCCCTTAATCATGTCTGCCAGGGACTTTAGCGGCCGGCGGTTGGTACCCGTAATGGCTCGTCCCCGACGACCATTATCAAGCAGCGCATCGACCGACTCCTGCAGCATGCGCTTTTCGTTGCGCACGATGATGTCAGGGGCATTAAGGTCGAGGAGCCTTTTCAGTCGGTTATTGCGGTTGATGACGCGCCGATAGAGATCATTAAGGTCTGACGTAGCGAAACGGCCACCGTCGAGCGGGACCAATGGCCGCAATTCCGGCGGCAGAACTGGCAACACAGTGAGAATCATCCACTCAGGGCGGTTGCCCGATTCGATAAACCCTTCTATAAGCTTCAGTCGCTTGACCAGTTTTTTGTATTTGGTCTCGGAACCGGTCTCGGCAATTTCTTCGCGCAGCTGCTCAACCTCAGCAGCAAGATCCACCTGTGCCAGCAATTCGCGAACTGCCTCCGCACCCATGGCGGCGACGAACTCATCGCCGTACTGCTCACGCGCTTCCAGGTATTCATCATCGGTGAGTAACTGGCCCGGCTCCAGGGGGGTCATGCCAGGTTCAGTGACGACATAAGCTTCGAAATAGAGAATTCGCTCCAGCTCCCCAAGGCCCATATCAAGGATCATACCCATCCTTGAAGGCAACGATTTCAGAAACCAGATGTGGGCAGTCGGACAGGCCAGTTCCAGGTGGCCCATGCGCTCGCGGCGAGTCTTGGCGAGGGTCACTTCGACACCACATTTTTCGCAGATCACACCGCGATGTTTGAGCCGCTTATACTTACCACACAGGCATTCGTAATCCTTGATGGGTCCAAAGATCTTGGCACAGAACAGTCCGTCGCGCTCGGGTTTGAAGGTCCGATAATTGATGGTCTCGGGCTTTTTCACTTCACCCCAGGACCAGGAACGGATCTTCTCCGGGGATGCCAGTGCGATTCGAAATGCATCAAACTCCTGATTCTGATAATTCTGCTGCATCAAGTTGAGAAATTCTTTCACGCAACTAACCCCCATAGATTTAACAGCCTGCGGGTTTCACCCTCTGGCCGGTCTTGCTGAAACTGATCGCCGGTTACCAAGGTTCCCGGCGTATCGGAACCACTAGTTTTCCAGTTCAATGTCGATCCCAAGCGCGCGAATCTCCTTGACCAACACATTGAAGGACTCAGGCATACCGGCTTCAATGGTGTAGTTCCCATCGACCACATTTTTGTACATTTTGGTGCGGCCATTAACGTCATCGGACTTAACCGTAAGCATTTCCTGCAGGGTGTAGGCAGCGCCGTACGCCTCCAGCGCCCAAACCTCCATCTCCCCAAAACGCTGGCCACCAAACTGCGCCTTACCACCCAGTGGCTGCTGGGTGACCAGACTGTAGGGACCGGTAGAACGGGCGTGCATTTTGTCGTCGACCAGGTGGTTGAGCTTCAGGACATACATGTAGCCCACTGTCACCGGGCGATCAAAGGCATCGCCGGTACGGCCATCATAGAGCACGCTCTGACCGGATAGCGGCAGATCGGCCAACTCAAGCATGTTCTTGATGTCCGCCTCGCTGGCACCATCGAATACCGGTGTCGCCATTGGTACGCCACCGCGAAGATTATTCGCCAGATCGGTCACTTCGCTATCTTCCAGTGCATCAATATCTGCTGGCTTACCACCCGTGCTATAGATCTGTTTGAGCAGCTTTTTCAGAGAAGCAACACTTCCACCGCTATCGACCAGATTGCCGATTTTCAGCCCCAACGCTTTGGCAGCCAACCCCAGGTGGGTTTCCAGAACCTGGCCAACATTCATACGCGAAGGTACACCAAGTGGATTGAGGATAATGTCGACCGGCTCACCGTTTTCGTCGTAAGGCATGTCTTCGACGGGAACGATGACCGATATAACCCCTTTGTTACCGTGGCGGCCGGCCATTTTGTCGCCGGGCTGAATACGTCTCTTCTGGGCGACGTAGACTTTGACCATCTTGAGCACGCCCGGCTGCAGGTCGTCGCAGCTGATCAGCTTTTCGCGTTTCTCTTCGAACTGCTCGTCAAACGCCTTGCGCAGTCCTTTGATTTGATCAAGCAGCTGCGAGACGATTGCCCCTTTATCTTCGTCCTGCAGCGCGATTTTGGCCCACTCTCTACGGTCCACTCCAGCCAGATAACTTTTCGTAATCTTGTCGCCGGCCTTGAGTTTGTTCGGACCTGCTGCAGCAACGGACCCTACCAACATTTTTTCCAATCGCTGGTAAGCATCCTCTGAGACAATACGGAACTGGTCGTTCAGATCCTGCTTGATTCTCGCCAGCTCGCCTTCTTCGATAGAGCGCGTGCGTACATCTTTCTCAACCCCATCGCGGGTAAACACCTGCACATCAATCACCGTGCCGACAACGCCTGACGGCACGCGAAGGGAAGTATCTTTCACGTCAGAAGCTTTTTCGCCAAAAATCGCGCGCAGTAACTTCTCTTCGGGAGTCATCTGGGTTTCCCCTTTCGGGGTCACCTTACCGACCAGAATATCCCCGGCACGTACCTTGGCACCGATATAAACGATGCCCGACTCGTCGAGCTTGGACAGCGCACTTTCACCAACATTGGGAATATCGGCAGTAATCTCTTCCGGACCCAGTTTGGTATCTCGGGATACGCAAGTCAGCTCTTGTATATGAACAGTGGTAAAACGATCTTCCTGCACCACACGCTCTGAGATGATGATCGAATCTTCAAAGTTGTAGCCATTCCACGGCATAAAAGCGATGCGCATGTTCTGCCCTAGCGCCAGCTCGCCAATGTCGGTTGAAGGACCATCAGCAAGAAAGTCACCTGCCGCGATACGGTCACCTGGCGATACCAGCGGCCGCTGGTTAATGCAGGTGTTCTGGTTTGAGCGGGTATATTTGACCAGGTTGTAAATATCAACCCCGGGATCACCGGCACTGGTTTCGTCGTCATTGACCCTGACGACAATGCGGTTGGCATCAACGTCATCCACGATGCCGCCCCGCTCAGCGATCACCGATGTACCGGAATCCCGAGCCACGATCCGCTCCATGCCGGTACCCACCAGCGGTTTTTCAACACGCAGTGTCGGTACTGCTTGACGCTGCATGTTCGAGCCCATCAGCGCCCGGTTTGCGTCATCGTGCTCAAGAAACGGAATCAATGACGCCGCTATTGAAACCACCTGCTGAGGCGAGACATCCATATAGCCGACTTCTTCTGAAGGGCGTAGGGTAAACTCGTTGAGGTACCGGCTGGAGACCAGATCATCAACCAGCTTGCCCTTACTGTCGGTCTTGGCGCCAGCTTGAGCGATCACCTGTTCTGGCTCGTCAAGAGCAGACATATAATAAATTTCATCGGTTACCGCACCATCGCGCACAACCCGATAGGGCGTCTCGAGAAAACCATATTCATTAGTGCGTGCGTAGACCGCGAGCGAATTGATGAGACCAATATTCGGCCCTTCAGGGGTTTCAATCGGACAGACACGACCATAGTGGGTCGGGTGCACGTCGCGAACCTCAAAGCCGGCACGTTCCCGAGTCAGGCCGCCTGGACCCAGGGCGGAGATACGCCGCTTATGGGTTACCTCGGAAAGCGGATTAACCTGATCCATGAACTGCGACAGCTGGCTGGAACCGAAGAACTCCTTCACTACGGCTGAAACTGGCTTGGCGTTAATCAGGTCCTGCGGCATCAGGTCTTCCGATTCGGCAAAACTGAGCCGATCACGGACGGCCCGATCAACTCTCACCAGACCAATACGAAACTGATTTTCGACCATTTCTCCAACACAGCGAACGCGTCGATTACCGAGGTGATCGCCATCATCCACCAACCCCTTACCGTTTTTGATGCTGATCAGCTTATGGACGACGTCGACAATATCTTCACGGGTTAACACCCCTTCACCGGTCGTTGCTTCACGGCCTATTCCCCGGTTCAACTTCATCCGGCCTACCGCCGAGAGGTCATACTGTTCCAGGCTGAAAAAGAGGTTGTTGAATAATTTCTGCGCCGCTTCCTTGGTCGGCGGCTCGCCCGGACGCATGATGTGGTAAATCTCTACCAGCGCTTCCAGAGGTGTAGTGGTTTTATCAACCCTTAGCGTGTCAGAGACAAAAGCACCACGATCTACATCATTGGTATAAAGGAGCGGTAATTTCTTGATGCCCGCAGCACGAATTGCCTCCAGCTGCTCTTCTTCAATGATCGCGTTAGCTTCGGCGATCAGCTCACCGGTGGAGGTATCGACGATATCGCGCGCCAGAGTTCGGCCAATGAGGAATTCATCAGGCACGGAAAGATCGGTAATCCCGGCCTCTTCCAGCTCCTTGACATGGCGTGCAGTTACCCGCTTACCCGCAGCGACCACCACCTTGCCGTCCTTGCCCTTGACGTCGAAACTAAGGGACTGCCCACGCAATCGCTCTGGCACCAGCTTTACTTTCGCGGTCGTTTTCGTCAACGATACTTCGTCAACGTCAAAAAACAGCTCCAGCATCTCCTCATTGGTGTATTCCAGCGCACGTAGCAGCACGGTCACCGGCAGTTTGCGCCGTCGATCGATTCTTACATGCAGAAGATCCTTGGGATCAAACTCGAAGTCGAGCCAGGACCCGCGGTAGGGAATAATCCGCGCCGAAAACAGCAGTTTCCCTGACGAGTGGGTCTTGCCTTTGTCATGAGTGAAGAAGACCCCCGGTGACCGGTGCAGCTGGGAGACGATGACCCGTTCCGTACCATTGGTTATAAAGGTTCCGTTGCGAGTCATCAGCGGAATTTCGCCCATGTAGACGATCTGCTCGCGGACCTCTTTGACGACTCGGTTCTTGGTGTTAGCCTTATCGTAAATAACCAGTTTTACCTTTGCGCTCAGCGGCGCTGAATAGGTCAAGCCGCGGATCTGGCACTCTTTAACGTCAAAGGCCGGCTTGCCTAGCTCGTAACTTTCATACTCCAACGCTGCTGAACGCGTATAGCTTTCAATCGGAAAAACAGACCGAAACGCCGCTTCAAGCCCAATCTCCCCCTCCTGCCAGCCATCAGCCTTGCTGGTCAGGAAGCGGTGGTATGAATCGAGCTGAATCGCCAAAAGATTAGGCACGTCGAGCACCTGCTCACGGACACCAAAATCCTTGCGAATACGTTTTTTCTCGGCGTAAGAATAGGTCATCTAGAATCCCTCTGACTGGTCCGGAAAGTTACCGAATCCATACAATCGGCCATGCGATAACCACGCTCTGCCGATCGGTCAATTCACTGCACACGCAGACAAAGAATCCCCGTCAGCAAAAGCACGCTTTCACTGCTTGACGGGGATTCTGCTCTCGCTGCCAGCAGATACGCTAGCGGCGAGTAGATCAGGGCGGACAGGCCGCCAGAAGCGGGCAAGCCCTACTTGAGCTCTGCGCTACCGCCAGCTTCGGTCAGCTGCGCGACAATCTCTTCGGCCTCTTCCTTGGAGACACCTTCCTTGATCGGAGTAGGTGCTCCCTCTACCGCTTCTTTGGCCTCTTTCAGCCCCAGACCGGTGATGCCTCGAACCGCTTTGATAACACCAACCTTAGCGTCACCGAAGCCGGTCAGGATGACATCGAACTCAGTCTTTTCTTCAGCCGCTGCGCCGCCGGCATCTCCGCCAGCTGCCACAGCCACCGGGGCCGCCATCGCTGCGGCACTGACACCAAATTTCTCTTCCATCGCTTCGATGAGGTTAACCACCTCCATGACGCTCATGTTAGAGATCGTTTCGAGAATTTCTTCCTGATTAGCAGCCATCATTTACTCCAGATAACTTGGTAATAATTGAACAAAATGTAACTAAGAAGAGGCCTACAAATATCAGGCTTCTTTCTGCTCTTTAACAGCTGCCAGTGTGCGTACCAGTTTGCTGTTTGGTGCAGCGAGCGTCTGTACAAGCTTGGTAATGGGTGCTTTCATCGTACCCATCAAGATTGCCAGGGCTTCATCGCGTGTCGGCAGCTTCGCCACCGCGTCTATCGAACTGCCGTCAAGCAGCTCACCACCGACAGCGACCAGTCGCACCTGCATCGCTTCGTTGTCTTTACAAAAATCACGTACCAGGCGCGCTGCTGAACCGGGCTCTTCGGCCGAAAACGCAACAACCAACGGCCCTTTAAATGCCTCTGTCGCGCATTCGAATTCAGTCCCCTGCACTGCCAGTTTAAGCAGGTTGTTCTTCACCACTTTGACGAAGACATCCGCTCTACGCGCGTCTGCCCGGAACTGGGTCATTTCTTCCACGGTAACCCCGGAGAAGTCTGCCCCCACCATGGCTGTCGCCGTCTGCGCTACCGCCTGGACCTCAGCGACTTTAGCCTTCTTGATTTCTAGATTGTTGCTCATGGGAAATACCGTCCGTTGCTTTGGTTACCTTAACCAGTTAAGACCGAACCTGGACCACCACTAGATCGTGGCGACGTCGACTGGAATACCCAAGCCCATGGTTGAACTCACTGTAAGCTTGTTCAGGTAGACCCCTTTTGCAGACGCTGGCTTCAGTTTATTGACCTCCGCAATCACTGACTGCAGGTTGTCACTCAGCGCCTCACTGGAAAACGAAGCCTTACCGATAGAGCAGTGGACGATACCCGCCTTGTCACAACGGAAACGCACCTGTCCTTTTTTGGAGTTCTCCACTGCCGCTGCAACATCCGGGGTCACTGTGCCTACTTTGGGGTTCGGCATCAGTCCACGCGGACCCAGGATCTGGCCCAGCGCACCGACCACCCGCATCGCATCCGGCGCAGCAATGACCACGTCAAAATCAAGGTCACCACCTTTAATTTTTTCCGCGAGATCTTCCATGCCAACCACATCGGCGCCAGCCTCAGTCGCTTTATCAGCTGCCTCCCCCTGAGCGAAAACGGCAATACGTACCGTTTTGCCAAGACCGTGGGGCAATACTGCCGACCCACGTACCACCTGGTCTGATTTGCGTGCGTCAATACCCAGGTTAAGACTCATGTCGACAGATTCGTCGAATTTTGCCGTGGCAGTGTTTTTTACCAGATCAAGCGCCTCGCCCAGCGGTAGCGCTTGACGATCGCCCAGTTGCTCGATGATGGCTGCCCTGCGTTTACTGACCTTCGCCATCAGGAAACTCCTTCCACTTCGAGACCCATACTACGCGCGCTACCAGCAATCGTGCGTACCGCAGCATCCATATCAGCAGCAGTCAGGTCGGGGTCCTTGGAACGGGCGATCTCTTCAAGCTGCTCGCGGGTCACCCTGCCAACCTTATTGGTGTTGGGCGTTGCACTTCCACTCTTGATGCCGGCGGCCTTTTTTAGCAGCACTGCGGCGGGCACCGTCTTTTTGATATAGGTAAAGCTGCGGTCTTCGTAGACCGTAATGACAACCGGTACCGGCAACCCCTGCTCCATATCACCGGTTTCTGCATTAAACGCCTTACAGAACTCCATGATATTGACGCCGTGCTGACCCAACGCTGGCCCTACAGGCGGGCTTGGATTAGCCTGTCCTGCCGGGACCTGAAGCTTGATGTAAGCCTCTACTTTTTTAGCCATCTGGCTCTCCTTGATTCGGGTTCAAACGCCTTCAGGCTCCCCGTTAAACAACATCCGCCTGTGTCGGCGGCGCTGCGTCAGGCCTTTTCGACCTGGGCAAACTCGAGTTCGACCGGTGTCGCCCGGCCAAAAATCATCACCGACACATCAAGCTTGCTTTTCTCGTAATTGACACCCTCAACGATGCCGTTGAAATCGTTAAACGGACCATCGATGATCCGTACCATCTCACCGACCTCAAAAAGCACTTTTGGTCGGGGCTTGTCCTGACCTTCCTGAATACGACCAAGAATTTCGTTCGCTTCGCTTTCAGAGATGGGAGCTGGCCTATCACCGCTTCCGCCAAGAAACCCCATCACCTTGGGCACACTCTTGACCAGATGCCAACTCTCGTCATTCATCTCCATGTTGACGAGCACATAGCCAGGAAAGAATTTCCGTTCGCTGGAGCGCTTTTGACCACCCTTCATCTCAACCACTTCTTCGGTGGGCACCAGAATGTCACCAAACAGGTGCTCCATTCCTGCTCGCTCAACTCGTTCCTGCAGTGCGCGCATCACTGTTTTCTCATAGCCGGAATAGGCATGGACCACATACCAGTTCTTCGCCACGGTCAGCTCCCTATTCCAAGCAGCAACTCAATTGCGCTACTGGACATCCAGTCAAAAAACCACAAAATCAGCGCCGCCAACACAGTAATCAAAAAGACGAACAGCGTCATCTGCGTGGTCTCTTTTCGTTGCGGCCAAACAACCTTGCGAACTTCAGTCCGGGAATCCTTTAAAAAGCCCCACAACTGCGTTCCGGGTTGAGTCTGAATACCGATCACCACCGCGACCAGCAGAGACCCGGCTATCGCGCCATAGGCATAAAGTTGCCGGGTATCCGAAAAATAGTAGAAACCCGCAAATCCCGCCCCAAGGGCAATCACCACCAATATTTGCTTTACACGCTCTAGCACTGCCAGTCCTGCTTGTAAGCAGATTGCCAAAAGACCCTGGCAGGCCAGGAGGGAATCGAACCCCCAACCTGCGGTTTTGGAGACCGCTGCTCTGCCAATTGAGCTACTGGCCTGTACCTGCAAAAAAAGAGGCTGTTTTCACCAATAGAGATGAAAACAGCCTAACTAAAAAACGCCTGATTACTCAATAATTTTGGAGACGACACCGGCGCCAACGGTACGACCGCCTTCACGAATCGCAAAGCGCAGACCTTCGTCCATCGCAATAGGCGTGATCAGCTGAACGCTCAGGCTGATGTTGTCCCCAGGCATCACCATCTCGGTTCCTTCCGGCAACAGACACTCACCGGTCACATCGGTGGTCCGAAAGTAAAACTGCGGACGATAAC
>JBPEXY010000038.1:0-11874 GCA_052031065.1 Immundisolibacteraceae bacterium
CGGATACACCTGCCGCTTCCGGGTGGATATCCAGATACCGAGCCGTTTCCGGAAAAAGCGCTGGAGCACCAGGCCTGGTGGTTGCAGGATCCGCGGGTAGAGTGGTTGATCGAATTTGTTACCGGTGACCACCAGGGCAAGGTGCTGCTGCTCTGTGGCGAGGACAGTACTGCCCGCCAGTTACACGATTACCTGCGCCTGCACACCGAGCTGCGTAGCGCACTGTTTCACGCCGGAATGACGCTGATGCAGCGTGACCGTGCAGCCGCCTGGTTCGCTGAGCAGAACGGCGCGGAACTGATGATCTGTTCCGAGATTGGCAGTGAGGGTCGCAATTTTCAGTCAGCTCGACACCTGGTTTTGTTTGACCTGCCGCTGAACCCGGAGTTGCTGGAGCAGCGTATAGGACGTATTGATCGCATCGGTCAGGGGGATCATATCGAACTGCACCTGCCGCTGTTTCAACAGGGTGTGCAGGAATTACTATGGCGTTGGTGTAATGAAGCGCTCGATATGCTGGGTTCGCCGAGTCCAGCAGCGGCAACTGTGTATCAGAAGTTTGCACCACGTCTGCAAAGTGCCTGTGCAGGGGGCATTGACGATAGCTTGCTTGCAGAGGCCCTGGAATTTCGACTGCTGGAGCAGGAGTTGATCGAACGCGGACGTGATCGGTTGCTGGAGCTTAATTCCTGCCGGCCGGAACGAGCCGAACAGCTACGTGCGGATCTGGCTCGCAGAGATGAGGGGGATGACCTGCAGGAGTTCCTCGAGACCCTGCTGGTAGAGCTCGGTGTTGAGGTGGAACACCACTCAGCGCGGGCGCTGATATTACGCCCCGGCGCAATGATGCCGGAAGGCGCTCTGGCGGAACTGCCGGACGACGGCATGACGGTCACTTTCAGTCGCGCTGAGGCCTTGCAACGGGAGGAGATGGTTTTTTTGCGTGATGACCACTCCTTTGTCCTCTCGGCGATGGACCGCTGGTTGTCGGGTCGGCGCGGTGTGGCCGCCGCCGCAGTGCTGCGTAATAGCGGTCTAAAACCTGGAACCTTGTTGCTGGAAACCCTGCACCTGGCCCAGGTTGGTGGTGGTGAAAGTCACAGCGACTCTATCAACCGGTACTTTCCGCCGACGGTGATTCGCCGAGTCAGTGGAGTCGAGCAACTTGCTGCGAAAACCGAGCGCGTGGAACCGGATCGCGCTCGCCTGATACCGTTTGTGCAGAGCCGTCGGGCAGAACTGGAACAGCTGCTCAACGACGGTCAGCAGCAGGCGCAACGGGAACTCGAGGCTTATCAGTCCCGCGCTGCCAGGGCAATTGATGCCGAGTTGCAAGAACGCCGCGCCCGGATGGTTGCGCTACGTCGACAGAACCCGACGGTTCGCGAAGAGGAAATTGCTGCTGTGGATGATCAGCTTGTGCAGTTAAATAGACAACTGGAGCGGGCGTCACTGCAGCTGGAAGCCTGCTGTCTGCTGGTGGTGCAAAACTGAGCCTCGCGGGCCTGCTTGCATCAGATGCTTGAACGGGCCGAAAGCAGTTGGGTGCAGCTGGGTACGCTAGTCAACGGGTCGCAGTTGTTTAAGCGGGCCAGAAAAACTAGAATTTGCCTCCTTTTTTCGATCTCTTCTGCAGGCTGTTTTACCCTGTCGATGGGGAGTCGGGTAGCAGAGTTGCTCCGCCGCAGGCCATCGATTAGCGTGTTTTCCACTGGTCGTGCGGATTACGGAAACAGAATTTTCCCGTAAGTTGGTGATGGGCGCCGATAGTCGCTCCAGCGGGAACGGCAGGTAATATCCAGAAACGCTCACAAGGAGACGTTATCTCAATGAAAATCAACTGTGCGATGATCGGGTCAGGCAATATCGGTACCGATCTGATGGCCAAGCTGCAGCGCAGCGAGATCCTCAATCCAGTCTGGATGGTCGGTATTGACCCGGAATCCGATGGATTGGCCAAGGCCAGGGAGGCGGGGTTGAAAACCACCGCAGAGGGGGTCGACGGGCTGGTGCCGCACATGAAGGAAGATAATATCCAGATTGTTTTTGATGCCACTTCGGCTTACGTGCACCAGGAGAATTCCGACAAGGTGGTGGCGCAGGATGCGGTGATGATTGACCTCACGCCCGCTGCGATTGGCCCTTTCTGTGTTCCGCCAGTGAATCTGCAGGAACATCTCGGTGCCAAAGAGATGAACGTCAACATGGTGACCTGTGGTGGTCAGGCGACCATTCCGATGGTCCGGGCGGTGAGTCGCGTGCAGGATGTGGTTTACGCCGAGATTGTTGCCACGGTGGCTTCGAAGTCTGCCGGACCGGGCACACGCAAAAATATTGATGAATTTACCCGCACCACCTCAGGCGCCATTGAAAAGGTTGGAGGTGCACGCAAGGGTAAGGCAATCATCATCCTCAATCCGGCGGAACCGCCGCTAATCATGCGCGACACCATTCATTGTCTGACCGAAACCATCCCCGATGAGGCAGCGATCACCGAGTCGGTGGAACAGATGATTAGCGAGGTGCAGAAATATGTGCCGGGCTACCGGCTGCTGCATAACGTGGTGTTCGACGGCAACCGGGTGTCGATCTTTGTCGAGGTCGAAGGGCTGGGTGACTATCTTCCAAAATATGCCGGTAACCTCGATATCATGACCGCGGCGGCGGCGCGTACTGCAGAGATGATCGGTGAAGAGATTGCCAGTGGCCGTTTTCAGCCCTCCGCCGAACTGGCAACCGCCTGACAAGACGATAGCGTCCAGGAGTTAAAAGCATGGATTTACAGGGTAAAAAAGTAACGTTGCATGACATGTGTCTGCGTGATGGCATGCACGCCAAGCGTCATCAGATCACCCTTGAGCAGATGGTCGATATCGCCACCGGCCTGGATGAAGCCGGCGTACCGATGATTGAGGTGACCCACGGTGATGGCCTGGATGGCTCGTCGATCAACTACGGTTTCGGCCTGCACAGTGACGAGGAGTACCTGAAAGCGGTACTGCCGAAACTGAAAAATGCCAAGGTCTCCTGTCTGCTGGTGCCAGGTATCGGAACCGTTGACCAATTACAGATGGCAGCCGACCTTGGTATCAGCTGCGTGCGTGTCGCCACCCACTGTACCGAAGCAGATGTCGGTGAGCAGCATATCGGCATGGCGCGCAAACTGGGACTGGATGCTGTCGGTTTTCTGATGATGGCGCACATGGAATCGCCGGAGAAGCTGCTCGAACAGGCAAAGCTGTTTGAATCCTATGGTGCGACCTGCATTTATGTCACTGATTCTGCAGGCTATATGTTGCCTGCCGATGTCAGCGCCCGCGTTGCGCTGCTGCGTGAAAATATTGCTCCTGAAATTGAGCTGGGATTCCATGCCCACAACAATCTTGCTGTTTCAGTAGCCAATTCGCTGGCGGCGGTGGAAGCGGGTGCCAACCGTATAGACGGCAGTGCTGCTGGTCTCGGTGCGGGTGCCGGTAATACCCCGCTGGAGGCTTTTGCAGCGGTCTGCGAGCGATGTGGTATTGATACTGGCGTTGACCTGTTCAAATTGATGGACGTTGCCGAAGATGTCGTCAAACCGATTATGGATCAGCCGGTGCGGGTCGACCGTGATGCGCTGAGCCTGGGTTATGCGGGTACCTACTCCACCTTTTTGCTGCATGCGCAGCGATTTTCCAAGCTTTACGATATTCCGGTGCGTGACCTGCTGGTGGAGTGTGGTCGGCGGCGCACCGTGGCAGGCCAGGAAGATATGATCGAGAGTATCGCGCTCGATATGGTGAAAGATCGCGAAACGGCCTGATCCAGAATCCAGCAGATACATTGTCTGTCACCGACCCGGTGGCGGTTAATCTTCACTTCCAATTATTTAAGTAGGTTTTGATTATGGCGATCGACCAGGCGACCAAGGAAAAACTGGCGGAATTTCTCGAAACCGCTGAGCTGGAGGGGAGGGAGGTGACCAAAATCACCGATGAATACCCCGATCTGACGCTAACCGAAGCCTATGAGATCTGCGATCTGATTCGCGAGCGAAAACTCAGCCGTGGTATTAAACAGGTGGGCTATAAGTTAGGGCTCACCTCCAGGGCGAAGATGGAGCAGATGGGTGTTAATCGTCCCGGTTACGGCTATCTGTTTGACTACTTTGCGATTCCTGATGGCGGCGAGATTCGCACTGCCGAGCTCGTCCACCCGAAGGTAGAGCCGGAAATAGCGGTGGTGTTGAAAAAACCGCTTGAGGGACCGGGGTGTACCATCGCCGATGTGATGGCCGCGATCGACTTCGTGATGCCGGCGATGGAGATCATCGACTCACGCTACGAGAACTTCCGGTTTGACCTGGTTAGCGTGATTGCAGATAACAGCTCCTCTTCCCGGTTTGTGACCGGCGGACGCTCCGCGACCCTCGACCAGGTGGACCTGAAGACCATGGGCGTGGTGATGGAAATCAACGGTGAAGTGGTCGCGCTGGGAGCAGGGGCTGCGGTCATTGGCCACCCGGCGAGTGCCGTAGCGATGCTGGCCAATGCCCTCGCGGAAAAAGGCGAAGTGTTGCCGGCTGGTGCGTTTATCATGACCGGTGCCCTGACTGCGGCGGTGGCCGTCGCTCCTGGTGACAGTGTGACTGTCAGTTATCAGGGGCTTGGTACTCTCTCAGCGCAGGTGGTCTGATGCCTTTTCTGCAGGTCAACCTGATGGAAGGTCGTGATGAGCAGACCAAGCGTGAGCTGATTCAGGAGCTGACCGAAACGGTAACGCGAGTGCTTGGCTCACCGAAAGAGAGTATCCGTGTACAGCTGATCGAGGTACCGACCACCAACTGGGGTATTGCTGGGAAAACGGCAAAAGACCTGGGTCGCTGATCCACCCGATCGAAATTTAATAGAAGCCCGGTTTGCCGGGCTTCTCCAATAATGAACAACGACCACTGAAAAGGAAGTTACCGACAATGAGTGAAAATCCGGAGATTGGCCAGTTTATCGATGCTGGGGGAATTCGCACCAACTACCATGATCTCGGTGAGGGAGAGCCGACGGTAATGATCCACGGTTCCGGACCGGGAGTGACTGCGTTCGCTAACTGGCGAGGTTCTTTTCCGGTGTTGTCGGAGCGACTGCGGATCATCGCCCCCGATATGCTTGGTTTTGGTTACACCGAGACCCCTGAGGGAATGGAGTACACCCTGGAAAACTGGGTTAAACACCTGATTGGACTGCTCGATGCCCTCGGTATTGAAAAGGCCAATCTGGTAGGTAACTCCTATGGTGGTGCGCTAACCCTGGCGACGGCCATCCGCCATCCCGACCGGGTGAACCGTATTGTGCTGATGGGTGCCGCCGGTGTCAGCTTTGAACTGACCGAGGGGCTTGATTACGCCTGGGGCTACACGCCGTCGCTGGAGAATATGCGCAAAATGCTCGACCTGTTTGCCTACAACCGTGAGCTGGTCACTGATGAGCTGGCGCAGATGCGGTTTGAGGCCAGTAGCCGTCCCGGCGTACAGGAACGTTATGGTTCCATGTTTCCGGCTCCACGGCAGCGCTCAATTGAAGCGCTCGCCAGTGATGAAGATGATATTCGCAAAATTCAGGCGCCAGCACTGATCATTCACGGTCGTGAGGATGTGATCCTGCCGTACAGTAACTCCACTCGTCTGTTTGAACTGTTGCCGAATGCCCAGTTACATATGTTCGGCAAATGTGGCCACTGGACGCAGATCGAACACACGCGGCGATTTAATGCACTGCTGCTGGATTTTTTCTGTGATGATGTTTAACTAACCTGTTGAGGAACTTTTCAAGTTCCGCATTGAACTGAAAAGTTGTCCCGTAAGGGTGTAACCCCAGAGAGGATTTAGAAATGGCTTTGAGCTTCAATCCCAAAACCACTGCTGTTGTATCAATGGATTTCCAGAATGACATCTGCCACCCAGATGCTCAGTTTTCCCAACAGGTCGGTTTTGCGCCAGCGATTGCGGCTAGCGGTGTGATTCCAAATACTGCGCGGTTACTGGCGGCGGCCCGCAAGGCGGGGATGCCGGTGGTGCATATCGTCGTTGATCCCACAGTAGCCAGTCAGTTTCAGAACCCGAGCCGTGGACAGTTTCTACAGATGTTGGGGGATCCGAATGCTGATCCCATTCTGGTGCCAGGAAGCTGGGGTGCTGCGATTCATGATGAGGTTGCGCCGCTGGAGGGGGAACCGGTGATCGGCAAGTGGGTGTTCAGTGCCTTTGCCAGCTCAAATCTGCATGAAACACTGCAGTCGCTGGGTGTCACCGATGTGATGATGGCCGGGGTGGTCACCGAATTCGTCATCGACTCCAGCTGCTGGAATGCTGTTGACCTTGGGTACAATGTCATTATTGTTGATGATGGTTGCTGCTCGGCAGACGTTGAAACCCACAAAAACTGTGTTGCTGCGATGGCTGCGCGGGCAGATATCACCACCGTTGACGAAGTGGTTGGGCTACTGGCGGGCTGAATGCTGGTAGTTTGGCGCTGCTGATGGCGGAATCGATACCGGTATAAGCCCTACAGGAGAACACCATGGCGAAGATCTACGATAGCGTCATTGACACCATTGGTAACACGCCACTGGTGAGGATCAATCGCCTGGTTACAGGTGACGCAACCGTGCTGGCCAAGCTGGAGTTTTTTAATCCTCTGGCCTCGGTGAAGGATCGTATCGGCGCCGCCATGATTGAGGCCGCTGAGCAGGCGGGCAAACTGGACAGTGGCACCCTGCTTATCGAGCCAACCAGCGGTAATACCGGTATCGCGCTGGCCTTCGTTTGTGCAGCGAAAGGCTATCGGTTGCTGTTGACCATGCCGGAGTCGATGAGTGTCGAGCGACGCAAGGTACTCAAGGCGCTGGGTGCGGAGATAGTTCTCACCCCGGCGGCCGCCGGTATGAAAGGGGCGATTGCGGAGGCAGAGCGTATCCACGCTGAAACCCCTAACAGCATGATTCCTCAGCAGTTTTCCAATCCGGCCAATCCCGAGGTGCACCGTAATACCACCGCCGAAGAGATCTGGCGCGATACCGATGGCAAAGTCGATTACCTGATCGCTGGCGTGGGTACTGGTGGCACCATCACCGGGGTGGCAGAAGTGATCAAATCCCGCAATCCTGATTTCAAGGCGGTTGCTGTCGAGCCGACCGATTCACCGGTGCTCAGTGGTGGTCAGCCGGGTCCGCATAAAATTCAGGGCATTGGTGCCGGCTTTGTGCCCGATGTGCTCAATACGGATATCATCGATGAGGTGATTCAGGTGAGTAACGAGCAGGCGGTGCAGATGGCGCGTGACTGTGCTGCGCAGGAGGGCATTCTGGTCGGTATCAGCTCTGGAGCAGCGTTGACGGCGGCGGCGCAGGTTGCGGCGCGGCCGGAAGCAGAGGGTAAAACCATTGTGGTGATTATTCCTTCCTTCGGTGAGCGCTATTTAAGTACTGTGCTGTTTGAGGGTATTGAGTAAAGTAGTGCCATAGCGAAGTTCGGCGGCGGTTGCCGTCACCAGAATATGTAAATCAGGGCCCGACTTTGTCGGGCTCTTTTCTTTGAGAGAGCTGATAAATGAGAACTTCACAGTTTCTGCTGGCGACATTAAAAGAGACCCCCGCAGACGCAGAGATCGTCAGTCACCAGTTGATGATGCGTGCCGGCATGATCAGCAAGCTGGCAGCCGGAGTTTACACCTGGATGCCGCTGGGTCTGCGCGTGTTGCGCAAGGTAGAGCGGATCGTTCGTGAAGAAATGGATGCGGCTGGCGCACAGGAAGTGCTGATGCCGGCAGTGCAGCCGGCAGAATTGTGGGAAGAATCGGGCCGCTGGGGCAAGTTTGGCCCCGAGTTATTGCGTTTTAGTGACCGCCATGATCGTGCCTTCTGCTTCGGGCCGACTCATGAAGAGGTGATCACCGATTTGGTACGCCGGAATCTGCGTAGTTATCGGCAGTTGCCAGCCTGTTTTTACCAGATTCAGGCCAAGTTTCGCGATGAACGGCGTCCACGGTTTGGTGTCATGCGCGCCCGAGAGTTCCTGATGAAGGATGCCTATTCGTTCCATCAGCATCACAGCTCACTGGAACAGATGTATGAGCGGATGCGCCAGGCTTACTGCTCTATTTTTGACCGCACCGGGCTTTCCTATCGCATGGTGGAGGCCGACACCGGAAGTATTGGTGGTAGTGGTTCTCATGAGTTTCATGTGCTCGCTGAATCCGGTGAAGATGCCATTGCGTTTAGCGATGCCAGTGACTATGCGGCTAATGTAGAGATGGCTGTTGCTGGCAGGCCGGTTGCCGAACCGGTGCAACCGGGGCAGGAGCTGGCGACCGTCGCGACTCCGGGCAAGCACTCTATAGAGGAGGTCAGTGAGTTTCTGGGCCTGCAGACCCGTAGGTTGGTCAAGACGTTGCTGGTAAAAGGTAGTGAGACACCGGTGGTGGCGTTACTGCTGCGGGGTGATCATGAGCTGAATGAGATTAAAGTCGCCAAAATTGATGCGATAGCAGCGCCGCTGGAGTTTGTTGCTGAGGAAGCCATTCGCCGTGTCGCGGGTTGTGGCGCTGGGTCAGTGGGTCCGCTAGGGCTGGAGGTTCCGCTGCTGGCGGATCACGCGGTGGTGGATATGGTCGATTTTGTCTGTGGCGCCAACCGTGATGGTGAACATCTCACCGGGGTTAACTGGCAACGTGATCTGCCGATGCCTGACAGTGCAGACCTGAGAAAAGTGGTCAAGGGCGATTTAAGCCCCGATGGCAAGGGCCGACTCGACATTGTTCGCGGTATTGAAGTAGGGCATATCTTCCAGCTCGGCGAGACCTACAGTCGAGCCATGGGAGCGACCTGCCTGGATGAAGAGGGTAAGGAGCAGGTGCTGACCATGGGCTGTTACGGCATTGGTGTGTCGCGGGTGGTCGCAGCGGCTATTGAGCAGCACCATGATGACCGGGGCATCATCTGGCCAGCAGCCCTGGCACCCTTTGATCTTGCCCTGGTGCCAATAAACTACCACCGTTCCGACCTGGTCCGCGAGGCGACGGACCGGCTCTATGAGCAGCTCACCGCCGCAGGGCTTGATGTGCTACTGGATGATCGTAAGGAGCGTCCCGGAGTGATGTTTGCCGATATGGATCTGGTTGGGATTCCGCAGCGGCTGGTGGTTGGTGAACGGGGGCTAAAAAACGGAACCCTTGAATATAAGAAGCGTAGTGAAGCAGAGGCCGAAGATATCGCTGTTGAAGACCTGCTCAACCACGTGGCCGGTGCACAAACGGGCAGGGGCTAATGCCCTACCGTTTGGTGCAGTTACGCCGGTGGGGTGCTTTTCTGGATAAAGTCGTCGGTTATCTGCGGGTGAGCGTCACCTCGATGGGTGATCTCGCTACTGGTAACTTGCTCTACCTGAGCCATTTCCGGTCCACGGTGTAGCCACTGTTCGAACTGCTCAAGCGCTTGCACGCCACCAAAGGCTTCAGCTTCAACTGTTCCATCTGGCAGGTTGCGTACCCAGCCGCAAACACCCAGCCGTTTTGCTTCCCGGATCG
Organism: Immundisolibacteraceae bacterium; assembly: GCA_052031065.1. Taxonomy (GTDB): domain Bacteria; phylum Pseudomonadota; class Gammaproteobacteria; order Immundisolibacterales; family Immundisolibacteraceae; genus JBPEXY01. Next base: position 9,555 of record JBPEXY010000038.1, read on the forward strand.
TCGATTGGCGGTAGTAAACCCTCTGAACCCGACCAGAGATAACAAAACGCTTACCGATGATTTCCAAACTGATCTCCTTCTGATTGAACTGCGGCGGTAGCACAGGCCGCTGATTGTTTCAGGCTCACGGGGTAAGTGATACGGTTTGTCCCTATTTTGACGCGTTGTGGGATTGATGAGTCAATATAATGGTTGAGTTGCCGATTAGAGCAGGGGTGCGAAAGGGATTGCCGCTCATTCTAATCCAGAGCAATCAGCCGGCGGCAACGGGTGGTCATGGAGAACGGCTATGGCAAGCTATTATCCTGCTGGTCCCCGGGCCAGCGCAGATCAGGTTAGGGGAGATAATGGAGTTTAAGTGTTGAAGAGAGGTGTTGATTTACCAGCGCTGAAACCGGCTGTAGATCCCACGTTGCCGGCGAATCGTAAACAGATGGAACAGTGGCTGGCGACCGATGGAACAGGCGATGTCGCCCGCCGGATCAAAGCGGTCTATGCGCTCCTGAAAGGCTGGAACCAGGCACCGCTGGACGATAACAACCGTTTTGTTCTGCTCGAACAGATTAAACCAGCGGTGGCAGAAATCGTCTCGGGACTCGATCGTCACTATGCGGGCCTGGATCAGCCTCTGCCGTTACCCAACAGAAAAATTGCCCTGAGCCTGGGAAAGCTGCTGTTTGAATACGGTCTCGGTTATCAGCGCCTGGCCCATGCGCTGGTGGACTCCACTAGCCGGTTTGATCGCTCCGGAATCACTGCAATGGCCCATTATCGGGTCATGGAGCTGGCGTGCCAGAGAATGATGGTCTTCTTCAGGGCCTATCTCTCATTGCCAACCGGATTATGGCGTGATGCGCATACGATCTACCTGAGGTCGCGAGAGTTGGAGATTGAGTCGCAGTCGTTCGACGGCCAGCAGACTATCAGCCAGCTCTACCTGGCGATGGTTCTGCTGGAACTGGCCGACCCATACCGATTGATCGCCGGTGGTATTGACCAGGTGCATGACTATGTCCTGCAGAATTTGCGGCTCTGCACGATTGGGTCTGGTGTTGGTGCAGAGCGAAAAACCGGACACTTCGTGGTTCACTTTGGCATTGATGCGGGTGCCAGTGAAGTAGGGGATCTGGTGCTGCGTAAAGATGAAGACGGGATATTGGTCGATACCTCGCAGTTGGTTAAAACAATCCATCAGCAGCTTACCGACCTGGCCCAGGTGACGCCGGCGGAAGATCAGCGTTATCAGCAGAAGCAGCGGGTAGTGATGTTGCGTTGTCTGGTCGTCGCCTTCGCACTACGTCCCAATCGCCAACAGGATCGGCGTAGTGAACGGCGCAAGGTTTGGGTGGTGCGTGGTGTCAAACCGGTTCACCACTGTCTTGCTAGTGGGGAGGTTGTTGACCGTGTTACCGAGTTGCATTTGGGCGATACCGGTACACCCGTTGAGGTGAGTGGACAATCTTCTCCCGGGCTGGCGCTGCAGCCGGACCATTGGGAAATTCTCGATGTCAGTGTCGGTGGATTGGCTCTACTGAGAGACTCTTCCGGTCGTTCGCGGATTATGATTGGCGATCTTCTCGGCGTCGCCGACGATGCACACGGGCCGTGGCAAACTTTTATGGTCAGACGGGTCAGGTATGTCGACGAAGAAGATATGGTCGTTGGGGTACAAAAGCTTGAGGGCAAGGTCAGTGCTTTAAAGGTGGTTGGTGGAGAGCCTGGTGAGCGCTCTCCGGCGTTGCTCTATCAACCAGCCGGTGATGATAAAGATTCGTTGCTGTTGCCACCCGGTAACTGGCACAGCGGCGATAAAATCGTTACTGATCAAGCGCCGGCGCAAACTGTTGTCCTGGGCCGGGTGTTGGAGTTGACTCGACAGTTTGAGCTGTATGAGCTCTCCGACTAGCTCAAACAGGTGTAATAAAGACCGAGGGATGAGATATGTTTTTTGGTGTGTGGGACAGGTAGAGATTCATGACAACTACAATTTGGCATAACCCGCGATGCAGCAAATCGCGACAGACCTTGCAACTGCTTCGTGACAACGGGATCGAACCCGAGGTGGTGGAGTATTTGAAAACGCCGCCCAGCGCGGCGGAGTTAACAGCGGTGTTGACGGCTTTGCAGATGACCCCACGGGAGCTGATGCGCACTAAAGAGGCGGTCTATAAGCAGATGGCTCTTGGCGATGATGGTCTCAGTGATCAGCAACTGATCGATGCCATGGTCAATGAGCCAAAGCTGATTGAAAGGCCGGTGGTGATCCATGACGGAAAGGCAGCGCTCGGCAGACCGCCCGAGCAGGTGTTGGCACTTTTTT
>JBPEXY010000039.1:0-2986 GCA_052031065.1 Immundisolibacteraceae bacterium
AAATCCAGCGCCAGCTGATCACCCTCAGGCTCGGTTCCCCGTATCGCCAGCACCTTTTCATTACCATCGCCATAGAGCGACGCCGCAAAACCGGTCGGGTCATTCTGTTGATAATGCTGCAACTGCCAGCCAAGGCCTTTCAGACCGTCTTGCTCACCCTCATCGGTGGGGCGAAAAATGTACTCACCAAGCGTGTTGATTGTGCTGTCGTTATCCTCTTCTACCTCGCCGGGAATGCGCTCAGTGCCATCAGCGTTGGCAGCAAAGATTAGATCTGCTGGTGCAGTCTGAGATGGGTTATCTTCAATATCACCTGCTTCAGCCCATTTGACATAAGACAAGTCAGCAAACCAGGAATATTTGTAAAATTCTGAAATTTTCATTATTTCATCCCTCTTGCAATAGCATTGGCTTGAGTGTGGCCTTAATTAGGTCGTGCCTTCCGTAAGTTTTTCCATATTTCTCTTGCAGTTCTTCCGGCACCGTCTTTCCACAAATCCAGGAATTAAAGGCAAAGCCACTCGCACCCAGGATCAGGCTGTCCCACTTGCCTGGAGGAACGGTAAAAGCAATAACCTCTCCCAAAACCTCGTCAGTCTGCCTGTCCCTGGTCCAAGAACGGTGGCGAGAAAAACGGCTCTCCCCCAACGGTTCATGCTGTTTGGTAATCACGGAATAACGGCTCCGGTAGTTCTCGACGCCAACACGTTCTTTATGGGGCTTTCCATCGACCATGGTGACGTGAAAACCGTATCCTTCTACATATTTAAAACCGTACTGACTCCATTTTTTTATACTGGTGTAGCCAATAAACCCATCCGCTTCCACCGTCCTGTACACATGCAGCCCCGCCTGTTCCTCACAAAGCACTTTGGCCTGCTGGCCAATCTGGTAGGTATCCCAATAGGGCAGGGCCGCCAGGCCAGCGTATAAAAACGGCAGCATGCCCCATTTCAACCAGCGCCAGCGGATGTGGCGCAGCAGTAAGACATAGAGCAGCACCACCAGTACTAACGCAACGGGCAGGTAAATAATTTGATAAACCAATAGGCCCAGTGTCGCGACGTAGTAGTCCGTCCCCAGTATGTTGATGACTTCCGCATGTCCAGCGGCAGGCAGCAGCAACAGAACGACGAGCGACAGCGGATTAACTGAGACCGGTTGCAGATTCTTTGTTTTCATCCCCGGTAGCTCCTCCCTACGCCTGGTCCAGACGAACCACTTTAAAAGCGCCGAGGATTGGTCCCAAACCCTCAAGCGCTATGTCACGCTCTATAATCACCACACTCCACAACAGGCGCTCAAGGTGTGGCAAGTTAAACAACCTGAGCTATTTAATCGAATTGTTATTAGTCATCCGGGACCTGGCACTTATTCATTGCACGACGAAGAAGTACATTCAACCATATAACTGGTCTTAACATCTGGCCGGACTGGCCACCGCCGTAACTGCATTTTCTATCCCTATCGACCACCACGGAGGCAACGTTGAATAACGCCATGTGTGAGATGTTCGGGATTGATATCCCGCTGTTTGCATTTTCCCATTGCCGCGATGTGGTCGCTGCTGTCTCCAGGGCTGGCGGCTTCGGTGTGCTTGGTATGGCGCGCATGGGGCCAGAGCGGCTGCGCGAAGAGCTGAAATGGATCGACGACCATGTTGACGGCAAACCCTATGGCATTGATGTGCTGATGCCGACTACCTATTCTGATGCTGGCGACCTGAAGTACGACATCGACCAGCTGATTCCCACCGAACATGTCGAGTTTGTGCGCAAGCTGCTAGATGATGCCGACATACCGCCCCTGCCAGCGGCTGAGAAAGACGAAATTGTCCGGTCACTGCTTGGCGAACTCTCATTTACCCCGCGCGAAAGCATGCAGATGGTGGAGATCGCCCTTGAGCACCCGATCAAACTGATCGTTAACGCCCTCGGCTCACCACCACCGGAACTGGTGGAAAAAGCCCACGCAAAAGATATTCGTGTCGCCGCATTGGCTGGCCGCCCCAAACATGCACTCAAACACCAGGCGGCCGGTTGCGATTTTGTCATTGCGGTTGGCAATGAAGCCGGAGGCCACACCGGGCCCATCACCTCCATGGTCGCCTGGCCGGATATCGTTGATGCGGTTGCGCCGATGCCGGTGCTTGGCGCCGGCGGAGTCAGCCGTGGCCGACACCTCTCGGCGGCACTGGCACTGGGGTGCGCGGGTGTCTGGTGTGGCTCAATCTGGCTGAAAACAGAAGAGAGCGAAGTCATCCCCGAGATCAAAGAAAAACTGTTTGCCGCCGACGCTACCGACTCCGTACTCAGCCGTGCCGTCACCGGCAAACCCTGCCGCACTCTGCGCTCGGCGTTTACCGATGCCTACGACCAGCCCGGCGCCCCCACCCCGCTGCCGGCACCACTGCAAAATATCCTCTGGTGGGCAGAAGGGCGCACCCGCGCTGAGCGGGTCCGCAAAGCCGAATTCCTCACCTACCCGGTCGGCCAGGTGGTCGGTAACATGACTGAAGCAATCTCTGTTCGCCAGGTCATCTACGACATCATGGAAGAGTTCATCGAAACCCAGGCGCGCTTGCACGAGGTGCTGGAGTAGCAGCCAGGCAACAGTGTTAATACATCAGGCAGAGCCCCGGACTCGGGGCGATTCACAGGTGCCGGGGGGGACATTGACTCTGGATGTTACGTTGATTTAATGGACCGCCACCCTTACTAGCCGCCGTTATTACATTCCACCCTGGTTGACCCGGTGGAACCGGTTGCTCCTCTTAAGAAGTCTTGCGACCAACCCATACTAGTGAACTCTCACTGCTTCCTGGTAAACGGCAACGTTTCTCAACTGCAAGGCCAATCGTAGTAACCTGTCAGCTTCCTGCTCACAGCCAACCAATCCGGGAGAAATTCATGTCCTCAAGCCTGTACGACATTACCGTTACCCCGTGCCAGCAAATCGTTGACTCCATGGTCGTCATCCTCGACAA
>JBPEXY010000004.1:0-2825 GCA_052031065.1 Immundisolibacteraceae bacterium
CAGCTGGTTTCGCTGCTGGATCGCCAGTTGCCGGTATCGACAGAGCAACTGTCGATCGGGTTGAAGGCAACGACTCTGGCTGGAAGGTTTGAAATCAGGTCCGATAACCCGGAACTGATTATTGATGTGGCGCATAATCCTCAAGCCTGTGCGGCTTTGGCCGGACTGTTGGTTGACCGGCCACTATCCGGCCGCAGGTTAGCCGTCGTCGGAATGAATGCCGACAAAGAGATTCCGCGCTGTCTTGGGTTTTTTAGCGGCCTGATCGACCACTGGTATTTTGCATCGCTACCGTCACCAAGGGGGGCAACTGCAGAGCAGTTGCATCGCTATTTGCGTCAAGCAGGTTGCCAACGACCTGCTACGCTCCACACCGACCCGGAGAGCGCGTTGGCTGCTGCCAGGGCTGATGCATCAGGTGGCGATCAGTTGGTAATGTTTGGTTCCTTTCTCACCGCAGCGGCGGCGGGCTAGAATAGCGGGCTAATTTGTCAATTAATCATCTGGAAATCACTCGGTTCATGGTGAATATTTGCAGGTGATGACCGAAATGGACTCACGATGGATGCGTCGAAGACGAAACAGCGGCTAGTGGGTGTCGTGGTCCTCTGTTCGCTGGCAGTTATCTTGCTGCCAGCGCTGGTTGATTATCAACGCGAGCCAGAACGCCATTACGATATCGTTGAAATTCCGCCACAGCCCAAGTATGAGGATTATTACCCACGGGTGGTTCCGATTGACACCTCCAGGCTTGATGCCCTGGGTAGTGAACAGGGGGCTGTGACCCGCACTCTTCCCGGTAATGACCTGCCGCCCACAAACCAGCCCCCTGAAAACGGACCGGCTAGCAACCAGAAGGAACAGCAGCCTGACCGGCAGAGCACTGCCCAGGAGAAGCAGAAAACGGCTGAAACCCGCGTCGTCAAGGCAGTTGAAGAGCCGCCGGAAGCAGAAAGACCCGCTGCCCGAGAGGGGTGGGTGGTGCAGGTCGGCACTTTTTCTGAATTTGAAAGAGCTGACAAGGTGCGGAGAGCGCTGGCAGGTAAACAGTTCAAGGTCTTTGTTGAGCCGGTCGATACCGACAAGGGCACCCTGTACCGGGTTCGGGTAGGGCCGGAAATGTCGCGATCGGCTGCAGAGAAAGCCCTAGAGAAGATTAAAACGGGAAGTGATTTTTCCGGGGTGGTGCTGAAATTTCCCTGACCGGGTGATTTGTGAGCCTTGTTCATCATCAACATGACGGGGTGTCGCTGATGCTGGCGTGTCTTCGTCGTCGGAAGTTTTTATTGGGGCGACTTTATGGGGTGTCAGGTCCTCGTTGAACGGTTTATCGATGCTGAGTTTTTATGCTTGATATTTTTTTAATAGTTATCCTGTTGGTTTCTGCCCTGGTGGGGTGGTTGCGCGGTGTGTTGCGGGAAATACTGGCGCTGGCTTCGTGGGTGATAGCGGGTTGGATCGCTTTTACCTTCAGTCTACCGGTCGGAGGCTTACTGCAATCCTGGATCAGTGACCCGCTGCTGCGGCAGGTGTGTGGCGGGTTCGTGCTTTTTGTTGGGGTGGTCCTGCTATTGGGGCTTGCCGGTAAACTGACCGCTCTGATTGTCGATAAAACCGGTATGCGCGGGGCCGATCGTTCACTCGGCCTGGTGTTTGGCCTGGTCCGGGGGGTAGTGTTGATCGCAGGTGTCGCTCTGCTGTTCAGGGCTGCGGGGTTGGATCAGCAGCCCTGGTGGCAGCAATCAGTGCTGGTCGGGTTTCTCGATCAGCCAGCGGATGCGCTTGAGCAATTGATTACGCTGATCGTCGCTGAATTTACGTCGGCCAGGTGATCTGGCAGGTGAGGTTTGTTGATGCTGTTGATAACCGGTGGGAAGCATCATCGTTGCAGGGTGTCCAGGCTTTTGAGAATAGATATTTGTAGTAATCATCTTGTAATGGGGTAGCAGGCTTTTGTGCGGAATCATAGGTATTGTTGCTGACTCTCCGGTGAGTCATGAGCTTCACGAAGGTCTCACTGTCCTTCAGCACCGGGGACAGGATGCGGCAGGCATCGCTACGGCTGATAGCCGTCGTCTTTATATGCGCAAACGCAATGGTCTGGTTAGTGATGTGTTTCGTGCTAACCACCTGGAAAAACTGCGCGGTCGGATGGGTATAGGGCATGTCCGGTATCCCACTGCGGGGAGCTCTTCCCTGGCAGAATCACAACCCCTCTACGTTAATGCCCCTTATGGTATTGCGCTTGGCCACAATGGCAATCTCACTAATACCAACGCCTTGCGCGAAGAGCTGGAGTATCGAGAACTTCGCCATATGAACACCGATTCCGATTCTGAGGTGTTGCTAAACGTTCTTGCGGGAGAGCTGTACAAGGCGGGTAAGCCAGAAGTCACCCCGGATGTACTGTTCGAGGCGATAGCGGCAACACAGCAGAGGTGTCAGGGTGCCTATGCCGTGGTGGCGCTGATAACCGGGTTCGGGGTGGTCGGTTTTCGTGACCCGCATGCTATTCGCCCGATGGTGATCGGCCGGCGCCGTCGCGCCGGTGGGTATGATCACATTATCGCCTCTGAAAGTGTCGCCATTGATGCGCTTGGGTTTGAACTCCTGCGTGACGTGGCACCCGGAGAGGCAGTATTGATTGACGCTTCCGGTATGCTCCACTCCCGTCAATGTGTACCGGCTAAAGGCACGACCCCGTGTCTGTTTGAGTATGTCTATTTCGCCCGTCCCGATTCGATCATCGACGGTGTCTCGGTCTATCAGTCGCGCTTGAGAATGGGCGAATATCTGGCGAAAAAAATTCTCTCTGAGTGGCCTGA
>JBPEXY010000040.1:0-11204 GCA_052031065.1 Immundisolibacteraceae bacterium
GCGGGCATTGGCATTATCTTCGGCTCGATCATGGCCGGACGCTGGTCGAGAAACTATATTGAAACCGGCATGGTACCGGCGGGTGCACTGGGCATGTTTATCGGCATGGTGCTGTTACCCACCACCTATCAACTGCCAACCCTGGCGCTGCTGTTTCTCGGCTACGGTTTCTGTGCTGGCCTGTTCATCGTGCCACTGAATGCGCTGATCCAGTTCTACGCCCGTGAGGGCGAATCGGGCGCGGTACTGGCGGCCAATAATTTCGTGCAGAACATCGCCATGATCAGTTTTCTGGCTATTTCGGTACTGGTCGCGCAACTGGGAATCTCTACCTATGTCAGCCTTTACGGCCTGGCTTTGGTCGCACTCATCGGGTTTTTCTACGCGCTGTTACAACTTCCGCAATCCTTTGTCAGGTATCTGGTGCGCGGTTTGCTGTCGCCGCGCTATCGACTGCAGGTGGTGGACATGGACCACATTCCACGGGAGAGCGGCGTATTACTGCTGGGTAACCATGTTAGCTGGCTGGACTGGGCGATCCTGCAGATCGCCTGTCCGCGACCAATCCGTTTCGTGATGGCGCGGAGCTATTACGAGAAATGGTACCTGCGCCGTTTTCTTGATCTATTCGGTGTAATTCCGATTGCGCCCGGTGCCAGTAAGGAGTCGCTGGAGCAGGTGAATAAAGCGCTGCTGCGCAAAGAAGTCGTGGCAATTTTCCCCGAGGGGCATATCAGCCGTAACGGCCACCTGAGCATCTTCCGTGGCGGCTTTGAACGGGCTGCGGCAGGTACCGGTGCGGCGATCGTGCCTTTTTACCTGCACGGCCTCTGGGGCAGCCAACTCTCCTACGCGTCGACTGCCTATCGACAAAGATCTCAGCAGACCCGATTCAGCCGGCTGATCAGCGTTGGATTTGGCACCCCGATAAGCTGCGACAGCGACGCAGCCACGGTCAAGCAGGCGGTACAGCATACCTCTGTACGGACATGGGAAGAACACCTCAGCAACCTGGAGCCAGTCGCCACCAGTTTTATCCGCACCGCGAAGACATACTCATCCAGGACCGCCGTGATTGACGGTCAGCAACGGCTCTCCTACGGCCGTTTACTGGCAGCAGTACTGGCGTTTAAAGCTCACTTGCGACCCGATCTACAGCACTCAGGAAACGTGGGCATTCTGCTACCCGCATCAGTAGCGACAGTCATTGCCAACATGGCGACACTGATGAGTGGGCGAGCGGTGGTCAATCTCAACTACACGGCCACAGCTGATGCTGTTACCGGGGCGATTGATAAAAGTGGCATCGAAGTGATTATCACCTCCCGTCAGTTTTTGAAACGCCTCGAAAAGCGCGATATAGACCTTGAACCACTCAAGGCTTCTGCACGCTTGCTGTTTATGGAGGACCTTCGCGACAGCATGCCAAAATGGCACCTATTAGCTGGATACCTGCAGGCTCGCCTGTTGCCGGCATCGTGGCTGGCCTGGCTGCACACCCGCACCCAGAAGCTGCAGGACGTTGCAGCAATATTGTTCAGCAGTGGCAGCGAAGGCACACCGAAAGGCGTCGAACTGACCCACGCCAATCTGATGAGTAACATCAAGCAGGTTGCCTATGTGCTAAACGCTGATGACGACGACATTATGCTCAATGCACTGCCGACATTTCATGCCTTCGGTCTTACCGTGACCACCCTGCTGCCGCTGATCGAAGCCATACCGATGGTTTGCCAGCCAGACCCCACCGATGCAAAAAATGTTGGCCGACTGGTCGCCCAACACCGCATCACCATCATGATTGCCACGGCGACTTTTCTGCGCATTTACGTGCGTAGCAAGAAAATACATCCGCTGATGTTCGAGTCACTGCGTGTCGTGGTTACCGGTGCCGAACGCCTGCCGGAGGAGATTCGCGACGGTTTTCGTAACAAATTCGGCAAGGTCATATTTGAAGGCTACGGTGCCACGGAAACGACGCCAGTTGCGACAGTCAACATTCCCGACCTGCTGCTGGAGACTTCTGGCAATGTGCAGGTTGGCAATAAACCAGGCTCAGTTGGCCTGCCTTTGCCAGGGACCCAGATCCTCGTCGTCGACCCGGAAACCATGGAACCGCTACCCGCTAATCAGCCGGGCATGGTGTTAATCGGCGGCAATCAGGTGATGCGCGGATATCTTGACGATCCAGACCGCACAGCTCAGGTTTTGATCAAAACAGACGGCATGCACTGGTATAAAACCGGTGACAAGGGAGTCCTTGATGACGACGGTTTTCTGACCATACTCGACCGCTACTCACGGTTTGCCAAACTCGGCGGAGAGATGGTCAGTCTCGGTGCGGTGGAGCAACAGATTACCGCGCTGCTGGATGACCCGGAGGTGGAAGTCCTGGCCGTCGCCCTGCCAGAAGCCAGCAAGGGCGAACAGATCATTCTTCTTATTGACGACCCGGACTACGCCGCCGGGGTACGCTCGCGGGTTCAGGCCAGCGAGATTATCCCGCTGATGCAGCCGCGCCACTATTTCGCCGTCGACCAGATTCCGAAGTTAGGTACCGGCAAAGTTGATCTGGCAGCAGCGCGCCGGATAGCCGCTGAACTGCTGGAAGAGCAATAATTGAAGAGCCATTCCACAACAGCTGTTGCTTGCTACACTACGGTATTCTGCTGTCCCGGCTGACAAGGCACTAAAATTAATGGCCGGCTCGGGCTGATTCACCTAGTATAGTCACAACGATTCATGTACGAATCCTATTTCGGGCTGCGTGAAAGACCCTTCTCGATCACACCCGACCCGCGCTATCTCTATCCCAGTCCTCAGCATCAGGAGGCCTTGGGCCATCTACAGTATGGTGTAGGCGAAAACAGCGGTTTCGCATTACTGACCGGTGAGGTCGGCACGGGTAAAACCACCGTCATACGGGCGCTGATCGACCGGCTTCCGGACGGTGTAAATATTGCCTCGATCACCAATCCGAAACTTTCCGCGCCGGAACTGGTCGCCTCTATCTGCGACGAACTGGGCGTCGCTTACCCTGCGGACACCCGCAGTCTGAAAACCTTGATTGACCTGCTGAACTGCCATCTCGAAGAGAGTCACCAGCAAGGCCGGCAGAATATTGTCATCATTGATGAAGCACAGAACCTGAGCGATGAGTCCCTTGAGCAGATTCGTCTGTTAACCAATCTGGAAACCCACGAACAGAAACTGCTGCGAATCATCCTGGTGGGACAGCCTGAGCTGCGCACGAAACTTCAGCAACACCACCTGCGACAACTGTCACAGCGAATCACCGCCCGCTTTCACCTGGGCATGCTGACTGCAGAACAGACACAGGCCTATATTGGTCACCGCCTCTCTATCGCCGGCATCGGTGTTAACCTGTTCAGCAATAGCGCACTGAAAAAAATTTATCGTCTGACCGGCGGTGTACCGCGATTGATTAACGCGCTGTGCGACCGCGCGCTGCTCGGCGCCTACAGTGAGGAGTGCACCCAGGTTACGCCACGAATCGTCGCCCGCGCAGGCAGAGAACTATTTGATGGAAGTCGGGTTAACCGCTGGCCCACGGTGCTACTTGCCGCTGCTGTTGCGGTGCTGATAATTGGCGCTCTGTTTGCCGCACTGCACCTGAACCGCAACCCGCCAGCCGACAATGCAGCAGGAGAACCGGCGGCGGAGTCAATCATCCGCTAGGACCCTCTGCAGATGTCATACATCCTTGACGCAATGCGCAAATCGGAACGCGACCGCACGCTTGGCGAAGTTCGGACAGTCGCTCCAGAGCAGCGGCGCGGGCCTGGCAGTGCGCTACTAGTGCCTGGCATAACCGTCGTTTTCGGTCTGATTGGTTTGGCAATCTGGTACGGCTGGGGGCAAATAAGCACCGTCAACAACAGCGTCAGGGTGACGACACCGGCCGCTTCCTCTGCGAGTCAGGTTGTTATCCCGGAGCCGTCAGTAGCTCGACCCATGACCGTCACCCCCCCGGCCTTGGAACAGGCTATTACAGCCAGCCAGACCACTATCAACAACAATCAACTCGCTAGCCAAACCGCCATCGCAGAAACCAGGACGCCGGTTTCTGCACCACCATCCACTGTCTCTTCAAGGGTCACCATCGCCCAGCCACGAGACTGGCGGGAACTCCCAACGACTGCCGATGTGGCCGAAAAATTACCGGAAACCCTTGTCCAGCTGCGTATCGGCATCCATGTCTATGACCGGGATCCAGCTAAAAGGCTGCTGTTGATCAACGGCAAACGCTATATCGAAACCCAGACACTTACAGAGGGGGCGGTGATTGAAGAGATTACCCCGGAGGGAGTAGTACTCAACCACCGCGGTACCCGTTTTCACAAGCACCGGTAACTCCAACGCGACCATTCGCTCGTTTCGCTCGCCCTGCAATTACCCCTGCTATTGATCCCACGGCAATCGGGAGAGATCGTCCCGATACCACTGCCGAACCTGATGTTTGGCTATTTTATTGGTACTGCCGTGGGGCAGTTCATCGACAAAATCGATGAACTTGGGCACTTCCCACTTGGCCACTTTATCGCGGCAGAACTCTATCAACGCATCAGCAGTAACTGTCGCGTCCGGTTGCAGCGAAACCACCCCAACCACGGCCTCTCCCCACTCTGGGTGAGGCGCACCAACCACTGCCACTTCCCTGATCGCCTCATGCTCGGCAAGCACATTCTCCACCACCACTGGATAGACGTTAAACGCGCCGGTAATAATCAGAAATTTCTTGCGGTCGGTCAGGTAGAGATAGCCCTCTGTATCTTTACGCCCCATATCGTGGGTGCTGATCCAGTCGCCACGGAACAGCTCGGCATCATCTTGCGGGCGATTCAGGTAGCCAGCAGTCAATATTTCGCCACGCACCCAGACCTCTCCGACTTCATTGGCCGGGAGTTCTTCGCCCTCAGCGCTGCGAATGGAAATCTCTACATGGGGAGCCGCGCGGCCACAGGAGGTAAGCAACGATTCTTCGCCGCTGATACCGCGGATATGATCCTGATGGCGCAGAAAGGTGAGCCAGCCGCCAGTGGTTTCAGTGAGCCCATAAAACTGCACCAACTCACAATCGAAATTGGCGTAGATATCCCTGATCAGCGCTGGCGTCGCCGGTGACGAGCCGTAACAGATTCTACGCACCGAAGAGACATCATATTCCCCCGCCCGTTTAGCCTCCAGCACCCGCAACAACATAGTTGGCACGCCGCCGGTAAAGGTGACCCGGTAGTCGTTTATGGCCTGCAAAAAACCATCGGGAGTAAACAGTCCGTCAGGCAAAACCGTTGCCGCGCCGGTGACCAGACCAAAAGAGTTGAGCAAAATCGGCACCCCCGGTGTGGTGCCCGGCATAAAGAAGATATCTTCCGCCCCCACTCCCAGGGCCACTGCGGTGTGGACCAACGACTCCCGCACCGCGCCCTGAGTCAACATCGCCCCTTTGGGCAGGCCGGTGGTGCCGGAGGTGTAACTGATCATGGCAATGTCAGCATCAGATAATTCTGGCAACTGTGGTTTGCCACTGACCTGGCCAAGCAGCGTTTCATAATCAAAATCAAGGCCATGATCAGGACGATAGCCGATCAACTGAATACCCTGACGACGAAAACTGTCCAGATGCTGCGCAATCAGCGGCACACATTCAGCTGAGACCAGCAGCACTTTGATCTGCGAATCGGAGATGATGTGCAGCATCTCCCGTTCTGAGTAACGCCAGTTGATGCCGGTACGCCGGGCGCCGATCTTACAGCAGGCAAACCAGTGCTCCATCACCTCGAGATACTCATAAGAGAGTAGTCCCACAGCATCGCCTTTACCGATCCCCAGCTTCTGTAAAGCAACTGCCAGAAGGTTGGAGCGATGATCTACTTCAGGCCAGGTGACACGGCGAGCGCCATCAATAAAAGCTGTCTGGGTCGGAAATGCCAGTGCAACACGACTGATGAAATCCCTGATAAACATCTCTTTACCTCCAAAAAAAAAGGTGGTGGGTCCGCTAAAAACCCACCACCCTGCATCAACTCATGCGAGCTTGCGATGCTATGCAATCCGCCTGCTTCAGGCTTGCATTATTTTCGCGAACATCGGCGCGAGAAACTCCATGTCATCACCCAACTTGACATCAAGAATCGCCGGTTTACCCTCTTCTAGCGCAGCAAATGCTCGATCCAGTGCCGGCCGAATCTGCTTTGGATCGGAGACCTCTTCACCGTAACCACCAACTGTTTCAGCCATCACCGCATAGTTGATAGTGGTATCAATCGCTGCGCCATAGTGAACGTTGGTTTTCTGTGCGATTCCCCTGGGATAGAGCATCTCGATGCCCATTTTCATGCTGCGGTAATGGCCGTTATTGGCGATGATAGTCAGCATCGGCAGACCATACTCGGTCGACATCCCTAATGCCGGTAAAGGGGCGTTGTAGTTGAAGGTGCCATCACCGACGATGGTCACCACCGGTCTGTCAGGATTGGCCACCTTGACCCCCATGCCGATCCCCATGCCGATCCCCAGTCCACCACTGAGGGCGTTGTAGAAATTACCCGGCTGGAGCTTGTTCATCGACTCCGCCATAGTCCAGTGGGTGAGGATGGTTTCATCGATCAGGATCGCATCGTAATCATTCAGGGCAGCTTCGAGTTCCAGCGAAAACCAGCGGGTGTCGATCGGCACTGCCTGCTTTTGCGCCTTGCAGACTTTTTGCCAACCTGCACGGCGCCCATGGTTCGCTTTCGAAATAGATTTGACTCGTGCCGCCGCTGCCTTCTTTTTACCGCGCATTTTTGCCGGCACCAGCTCCAACAGGTCATTCAAAGCAACATGAGCATCACCCACCAGGGTTAAATCAGAGGAAATTCCGTAGTAAGGTGCCCGTTCGTGCAGCGGATCATCGCTAATCGCAATCACCGTAGCGTTCTTCGGGTGGGCAGAGGAAGGCGGATACCAGGGGACAATACAGTCAAGCAGCAACACAACATCGCTCTGCTGCAAGTAGGCGTTTGGGTTAAAACCGCCATGCAAGCCGTGATCACGAGGGAAATTGATGTATCCCGGTTGCTGGGACTCCACCACCATTGAACCGGTCATCTCCGCCAGCGCAACCAGTTGATCGACAGCTTCAACTCTTGAACCGATATTCTCGGTAATAATCAGTGGCGACTCGGCGTTGGCGAGCAATTTAGCTGCCTCCTGCAGGCCAGCTGGTTCCACCTGTGCGGTTCTCGGCATGGTGGTTCCGGGTGGCGCAGGTAACACCGCCGGCGCTGCCAGGTACTCAAATGGCAGAGAGAGAAATACCGCCCCCTGCGGGGCATTCACCGCCATCTGGCAGGCGCGGTGGGTGGCCCCCGCCAGAGTATTGGGAGTAGGCAGTCCATAACTGGCTTTGGTAAACGGTTCAACGACCCGGGCCGGCCCACCGTAATCGGCCAGGTAGCGGCCCCACTGGGCCCCTACCCAGGCGCCGTCACCCTCACCAAAGGTGACCGACTCACCAGCGCAGAACAGAACCGGCGTCTTTTCAAAATTTGCGGCACGGATACCCATCGAGGCGTGCAAAGTACCGACACTGGCATGGACCAGGCAGACCGCCAGCTTGCCGGTTGCTTTAGCGTAGCCGATGGCGACGCCCGCTGCTGTATCTTCGTGGCGGATATTAATATAAGTGGGTCCGTCAATTCCCCGTGCCTTCTGTTCAGCCAATGCCTCCCAAAGCGGTGGCCATTCAGAACCTGGCGAGGAGAAAATGTACTCCACTCCATAGTTCCTCAACACCTCCAGAAAAACTGCTGCTCCGGTTTTTGCCGGTCCTTTGCCTGCTGCCATTTCTGTCTCCTCACTCTGAATTATGGGATTTAGTCAAAACGATTATGTCAGCTAATCGTAATGTTGTGGACCACTCTCCGAATGGTGCGAAATGGGTCTGAGTTTCTGGTCCCAATTCCCTTCAACGAGCAACAGCCACACTGCCACCGAATAGCCACCACAACCTTTGCCCGTGAAGCGGATTACAACCTAAAAGGCCGAACTCCTCGTGGTCCTCTACTCCCATTCATAGCGACGGCTCAGCCGATAACCAACAACCTGGCCCGCTAATAGGCTCAGCTCCAGATTTTGGCTAAGAAAAAATTACCCTCTGAGCAACTGTAAATTTAGTTTTTCTAATGTTTTCCGTTGCACTGCCGTTAGCGCACCTGAACGAAACACTGAGAGGATTTCAGAGAGACTTCAAAGGCTCCTGGGTCAATCAGTTTTACTAACTCACTTCGATGCATTCACAGGTGTTGAAATATGAACTGGTTAACCAGAATGTCAATTCGAAACAAGATCATGGCGCTGGGCGTTATTGGCGTTCTCGGCTTCATGGTAGTACTCGCCTACACGTACAAAATCAGCGTCGACAATGCCAAACGTCTTGATGCTTCCAAAGAGGTGCATTTTCCGGTACTGGAGCGCATTGACGCCAACCGGGTGCGTCTCGACAAGGTAGCCGAACTGTTCAATCAGGCGGTCACTTCGGGCGAACTGGAACTAATCGATAACGCCGCGGAAAAATCTGCTGAATTTGGTCAGGCGATCACTGAGATCATCGAGCTGGATGCCGAAAAAGGCGAGAATTTCCGGCGCATCGGCAACGAGTTTGCGCAATTTTTCACTGCCGGCTCAACACTCTCGCAGGGAATGGTTTCAGGCACGCTAAGTGCTAACGAGATGAAATCTGCGGTTGCTGATACCCAGGAGAAGATGGAAAAGGTACGTAACAGCCTGCAGGTATCGAGAAAAGATAGCTATGAAGCCTTTACCCGTTCGCTGGACGAAGCCAAGCAGAAAACCAACAGTGGTCTTCTGGTTAGCATTGTGGTCAGTCTGATGACCGCCGCAGTGATGTTGGGCAGCGCCGTTCTGGTCTCCAAACTCATCGTCTCTGACATCACCGGGGTTACTGAATCCCTGCGCAATATGGCCGAGGGAGACGGCGACCTGACCCAAACACTTTCCAGTAAGGGTGATGATGAAATCAGCGAAATGGTTCGCTGGTTTAACCGCTTTGTCACCATGCTCAGAAACCTTATCGGCGACGTGGTGGACTCAACCACCCAGTTGGGCGAAGCATCGGTCGCCATGTCCAGCGTTACTCAGGAAAGCAAGCGCGGCGCCGCACAACAGCAGCAGGAAACTACCGAAACTTCCACATCAATTATGGAGATGATCGGCATGGTCCAGGAAGTTGCGTCGAATGCCGCCTCTGCCGCTTCAGCCGCCGAACAGGCCGATCAGGGTGCTAGCGCCGGCAAGGACGTTGTTGGAACAGTCATCAAGTCTATTGATGATCTGGCGGGGAACGTCGAGCAGGCAGCTGAAGTTATCCAGAAGCTCGGTCAGGACAGCGACAACGTCGGTGTCATCATTGATGTCATCAGGGATATCGCTGAACAGACCAATCTGCTCGCCTTGAACGCCGCTATCGAAGCCGCGCGCGCTGGCGAACAGGGACGCGGCTTCGCAGTGGTCGCTGACGAGGTACGCACTCTGGCATCGCGAACACAGGAATCCACCCAGGAAATCCAGGCAATGATTGAGCAGCTGCGTACCGGCGCCAAGAATGCCGTTGAGGTAATGGTAAGCGGGCAACAACGCGCCGGTGAAAGCGTCGAACAGGCCCGGGCAGCAGGCGACTCGTTAGACGCCATCACTCAGACCGTGGCCACCATATCCGACATGAATCGTCAGATCGCCGGAGCCACCGACTCCCAGAGCAAGCTTTCTGAAGAGATTAACCGACGTTTGCAAACCATTCAGGAAATCACCGAGCAGACTGTCGAACACATCGGCAAAACCTCCGACTCGGCCGTGCAGGTTGGTGACCATTCTCACGAACTTCAGCGGTTGCTGGGAACTTTCAAGATTTAACGGATTGTTTCCGCGCGCCGACTTCAGCCATTCAATAGCACAACGAGTGTTAGGCACGGACGCTTGCCACACGTCAACACATCCACAGGGAAGACCTGTCATTCAGAGGTATTAGAAATGGGACTGGAACAGAAATTAGCAGCTTTAAACTCTACCCTCCTGGCGAGCATGTTGATGTTGCCCGCTGCGCAAGCTGCCAAACTTGGCGACATGGATATCGCCGTCAATGGTTACCTCACTGCCGGGATGACCTCCAGTGATAACGACCGTGGTGAGTTTCTGCACACGGTGGACGATGATTTTTCTTTTGACGTTGACAGTGTTATGGGTCTGCGGGTGGGAATCCAGGTCGATGACAAACTGTCGGTTGCGCTGCAGGTCCGCGCCTCAGGCAGGGACACCGATGACAGTCTCGAGGTCGACTGGGCTTATGCCGATTACCAGGTCAACGACGAGCTCAACGTGCGCGGCGGACGTATTGCTTTTCCGGTATTTATGATTTCCGAGGTCATCGAAGTGGGCTACGCCTACCCCTGGATTCGCCCACCGGTAGAAGTCTACGGGCAGGTTCCCTTCACCAGTATGTACGGTGCAGACATGCTCTACCGAACCAGTTGGGGTGGTATTGATTGGACTGTACAGCCATTCCTGGGCAATGAAGATACTGAAGGCCTGCTTGGTATCACTAACGCAAATTCGGCTGCGTTCGGGAATCTCATACCGGCGGGAAGCGTAGAGGCTGAATTTGATGTTGAGGACATTATCGGTTTAAACATCTCCGCAGACCTCGGCTGGTCTAGCTATAGAGTCGGTTATGTACAGGCGGAAGGCACTGCGACTTCACCGGCCATCTTTCAGACATTAAATCTGATTCAGGGCGTCGACGCTTCATTTTTTAATGCCGGCATGACTCTGGATTGGGAAAACTGGGTGGGCTACAGCGAATTTACCCATACCAAGCTCGACGGACTGTATCCTGATTCGACCGCATGGTATCTGACCCTAGGATATCGATTCGGGAAATTTCTACCTCATGTGACCTATGCAGATGTCACTGCAGATGACAACTCCCCTCTGGGACCGGAACAGGATTCCACTACCCTTGGTCTACGTTACGAGCTGAGTGATACCTCCGCGCTTAAAGTTGAATGGCAGCGAACAGAAACTGACTCGGGCAACGCCGGGCTGAGTTTCTCCAACGACCCGGGTGACACAGTCAACATTTTCAGCGTTGCCTTTGACATGGTTTTCTAGGGGCACACCCTTCG
>JBPEXY010000041.1:0-3652 GCA_052031065.1 Immundisolibacteraceae bacterium
GATGGCATTCATACCCTTTATCTTCGCTTCCAGGATTGCCAGGTTAGCCTGGTAGATGACGCGTGAGTATTGGCCCTCCGAATCTGTCCTGAAGGGCTCTGGCAAGCGAATCATCACATCATCGGTAGACCCGTTAGTGGGCCAGAACGTGCTTGGAAAGGGTTTGTAACTAAATGCCACCCAGTGACTACCGTCTTTGGCAAAACCTTCCTGATCAAAAGCGCCCGCGCCAAGCTGCAGGTTTTTCAGATCGGGGATCCAGCCCTTAAAGTTGGCCCGCTGCAGTTGCGATGCCAAAGCGCTGTAATTGTCCTGATCCACCCACTGGGCTATCTCTTCATCGCTGATCGCTGCAACACTTGCGCTACGATCCTCGAACAGATTCTGCCAATGATTACGCATACCCACATCGCTGAAACTGTATTCCAGCTGTAGGGCGCCATCATCCATCTTGTTTTCCCGTTTAGGTATTCGGTTTTGGTGACAGACATAGCATGGGTTGAACTCCCCCTCTGTCCTGGTGTAGCACTGGGGGGGAATAATCGCCTCTGCGTTGTAAACAGCATGCAGCGGATGAACACCCAAAAGCGGGTCGGTTATCGGGTACTCCTGCTGCCTGAGCGTATGCAGAACCTGCATATATAAAGGCTCACTCTCAACCTTCAGTTGTTTGAGCATAGACGCCTGATCAGGTGTCTGTTTGATCGGAAAATCCTCGTTGGCCTGGACGGGGGTGAAAAGCTGGGCAAACAGAGCAACAGTTAGCAGATAAACAACCGATTTCAGGATGTTAGCAGCGATGATTGACGATAGTATTCGATTGATTGAAGCGGCCATAAACATCTCTATGAATGGCTAGATTTACTGCATCAGAGCAGGTGGTCAGATCATTTTGGTTCGCGCAGGCGTTTTCCAGTTTAGAAATAAAGTGTTACCAATCGGTTAAACGCCGCTTGAATGGTGCTCCACGCCGTCGCCAGTGACAGCTAGAATGAACCAATCATGCAGCTGTCGGAAAACAGACCAAAAATGGGTGAGAAGCCCGGTCAATGGCAACCCTATGAATCCAAAGAACACCCGCCATCACAGATCAGAAAATGGCGACACCATCATCGCCACTGCCCGAAGCGAGGGTGATGCCCGCAACCAGGGTTACCGGGAACGGGCACTGAAGCTCTATCCGTGGATTTGCGGCCGCTGCAGTCGCGAATTTACCCGCGTCAACCTGCATGAGCTGACGGTTCATCACCGTGACCATGACCACGACAACAACCCGGCCGACGGCAGCAACTGGGAGCTACTCTGCCTCTACTGTCACGACAACGAGCACCAGCGGCAGCTGGAAAACGACCGCAATCCTGCTACCGACATCACCACGGCAACAGTGCCCCGCGGGCATAAACCTTTTGCTGAGCTCAAAGCGCAATTACAGGACGATAAACAGGATGATGGATAAACTCGAAGCCAGAATACCGCCACCGCTACTTATGCTGCTGTTCGGAGTGGCGATTTGGACTATAGACCGAAGCCTGCCCCGAACCCGCTTCGGTTCGGAATGGGTTGCAACAGAGATTCGGCTGGGAGTGGCAATCGTAGGCGGACTGGTTGCGGCTTACCTGTTTGCCGACGCGGTGATCAGCTTTCGCCGCGCACAGACCACCATCAACCCGCACCGCCCCGGCACCACCTCGGTACTGGTGACCGGCGGAGTGTTCAATATCAGCCGCAACCCAATCTATCTGGCCATGTTGCTGCTGCTTGTCAGTTGGGGAATCTGGCTTGGCAACAGCGGCGCACTGGTTCTCTGCGTGTTGTTTGTGCTGATGATGAACCGCCTGCAAATCATCCCCGAAGAGCGGGCATTGGCAGAGCTTTTTGGCGACCAGTTCAACGACTATCAACAACGGGTGAGGCGCTGGATCTGATCCTGACGCTGACCTCCAAAGGCGCTTCAACGAGTGCCAGCAGCCGCTATCGCAACCGAAGCTTTCGGTCGGTGAAAACATTCCATGGACACTGATGCTCAACTTCGACTTTGACGGACTTAACATCGCCTACCGCGACCACGGCAGCGGCCAGCCGGTGTTGCTGGTTCACTGCTCCGGCGACAGCCATCGCCAATGGCGGTTTGTCGATCAACTGTTCCCCGACTGCCGACTGATCGCACCGGATCTAATCGGCTACGGCAGCTCCGATCCCTGGCCAGAGCAACAAGCCTTGCCAGCAGATGCTGATGCACGAATGCTCGACCAGCTGATGCAGCAGATCGACGCGCCGATTCAGGTCATTGCGCACTCCTATGGTGCCGCCTCTCTGTTGAATGCGGTGGCCAGGCAGGTCCGCGAAAACCGACTGCAGGCTACCAGCCTCTATTTGATTGAACCGGTCTGCTTTAACCTGCTGGCGCAACCGCCCCACCAACAGCAGTGGCAGCAGATACTGGAAATGCAACAGCGCAGCCGCCAACTGGCGCAAGCGGGAGAACTGGACCGGGTCGCCGACCTGTTTATGAGCTTCTGGCTTGGTGAACAGGTCTGGCAGCAGATGCCGCAGGGCTACCGTCAGGCGGTAATTGGCACCATGCCAAAAGTGGCACAGGAGTTTAATGCCCTTGATCAGGCGGAGGAGATAACCGCGGAGCTTGGCCAGCTCAGCTGCCCGGTCACCGTGCTGCGGGGTGAGCAGTCACCAGAACCGGCCAGAATCGTCGCCCGACTGATCGCTGAGCGAATCCCCGGTGCAAAGCTGACGGAAATGGCCGACGCCGGCCATATGATTCCGCAGAGCCGACCCGAGGCTCTGTCACAGCTGCTGTTGAAGTTTCGCAACGCTTACTGGTAAGCCCGTGGCGATGAGTAAGTGGCAGTAAAAAGACACCTCGCCTAACTGAATCGGCCCCGCGTACGGTTGGCAATGGCCACCAGCGACAACATCACCGGCACTTCAACCAGCACCCCCACCACGGTGGCCAGCGCCGCTCCTGAGTTGAGGCCAAACAGGCTGATGGCAACCGCGACTGCCAGCTCGAAGAAGTTGGAGGTGCCAATCAGCGCAGCCGGCGCTGCGGTGGCAAACGGCACCCGCCAGAGCCAGGCCCAGCCGTAGGCAACCAGAAAGATGCTGTAACTCTGAATCAGCAGCGGCAGCGCAATCAGGCCGATCACCAGCGGTTTGTCGACAATGGTCTGCGCCTGAAACCCAAACAGCAGCACGACAGTTGCGAGCAGCCCCATGATCGAGAACGGCTTGATTTTGCCGGTAAAAGACTCGATACGGTGGGCATCGCTGTTGCCTTCCAGCAGTCGCCGGGTGAAATAACCGGCCACCAGCGGTATCACCACATAGAGGATCACCGACAGCACCAGCGTCGTCCAGGGCACGACTATATTAGTGACTCCGAGCAGCAATGCTGCAAGGGGAGCAAAGGCAAACACCATGATCAGGTCGTTAATCGACACCTGCACCAGGGTGTAGTTGGGGTCACCCTTGACCAGCTGACTCCAGACAAACACCATCGCGGTGCAGGGTGCGACGCCGAGCAGAATCATGCCGGCGATGTACTCCCGCGCGGTTTCCGGCTCCACCATTCCAGCAAACAGGTGCTCAAAAAACAGCACCCCCAACGCCGCCATGGTGAAAGGCTTAACCAACC
>JBPEXY010000042.1:0-2275 GCA_052031065.1 Immundisolibacteraceae bacterium
AAACAATAATAAAGATTCTTTGAGGAGGGGTTTTGTACATAGCGGAATTTGCACAGGGGATGGAGCCCCTGGATATTTCCGGCAGTCGTTTTGTTACGGATGCCATAGCCACCGCTGAGGAACTCGGCGGAACCCTGGCCGGAGAAACCACAGGTCCACGCTGCCAGTCGCGTAACCTGCTGATCAACGGATTACGTCTGCATCTGCTCGACTGGGGAGCGCCCCACCAACAACCCCTGATCCTGCTGCACGGTGGCGTGGTCACCTGCAGAACCTGGGGACCGTTCTGTGCCTTGCTGGCGGATCGCTATCGCCTGATTGCCGTTGATATGCGTGGCCATGGTGATAGCGAATGGCCACGAGATGGGCAAGCCAGCCACAATGTGATGGCGGACGATCTCGCCAAACTGATCACTACCCTCGAGCTGGATCGCCCTGTTGTCGTCGGTCATTCCGTCGGTGGCATGTTGCTGATGCGGGTGATGATGAGCGCGCCCGATCTGCTGGGGCCAGTCGCATTGGTCGATGTTGGCCCGAAAACCGCCTACGGCGGCTGGACACCGCGCGCCGAAGTTACCGACGCCGGCCGACTGTATGACGACCCGGAGGAGTACGTACAGCGTAATGCACCACGTTTGAAACGCAGCGAATCGCATATGCGTCGCAATGCGCACCATGAGTTTATGCGCCGTGCCGATGGCCAGTATCAGCTTAAATATGATCCGCGCCACCCGATGGGTGGGCCGGACAGCTCAACCATGCCCGGCTTGCCGACGCTACAGCAGATGGCTACTTACCAGGGGCGCTGTTTGGTCGTCAGGGGCGAGAACAGCTGGTTTCTGGCACAGGAGGATGGCGAAGAGCTGGCCCAGCGCATGCCACAGGGTGAATTTGCCACCGTTGCCGACAGCGAACATATGGTCTACATCGAGAACCCGGTTGGTCTGGCGGAGGTGATAGACCGCTATCTCTGCGCTATCGCGGCAGGAAACGGCACGGAGGGCACTGCGCCATGAGTTACTTCAACGCCGCGGCAGAAGATCAGCAGCCACGATTATTGAATGACAGCGAGCGGTTCGAGGAGCTATTGGCGCTAACCGAATCTTTTGGTCTCGACGCCACCAATCCACCGAGCTGTCTGTCGAGAAACCTGGTGGTGCGCGGATTGCGTTTCAATCTGCTTGAGTGGTCGCCTGCCGGCGAGGTTTCAGCAGCAACAGAGAGGCCGGTGCTGTTTCTGGTTCATGGCGGAGCGGTATCGGCCCATACCTGGGATATCGTTGCGTTACAGCTTGCCCGCCATTATCGGGTGATTGCCCCCGATATTCGTGGTCACGGCGACAGTGAGTGGCCCCGCGATGGTGATAGCGACCATCACGAAATGATGGAAGATCTGGCGGCGCTGGTTGGTGAACTCGAGCTACCGCCGGTGGTGGCTGTCGGCCACTCTTTGGGTGGAGCATTGGTGGAGCGGCTGGCGCTCGGTTATCCGCAGCTGGTTCGTGCTATCGCCATTGTCGATTTCACCCCGGAGCCAAATTACCCCGGTTTGCCGGCAGGAAAAATACGACTGTTCGATTCCATCGAACATTACGCCGAGCGGGCAGCGCGATACGGTAACCGCCAGCCGGCCGAACTGCTCTACGCGGCAAAGCACGAACTGTTGCAGCGCCTGGACGGCAAACTGATGCCCAAACACGATCCACGCCATGTGATGGGCGGTCCGGACCCGGAGTATTACCCCGGTACCCCCAGTTTTGAGCAGATGAGCGCCGTACAGGTACCGGCACTGGTGCTGTGGGGCAGTGAGAGTTTTTTCGTG
This sequence comes from Immundisolibacteraceae bacterium, assembly GCA_052031065.1. Classification (GTDB taxonomy): domain Bacteria; phylum Pseudomonadota; class Gammaproteobacteria; order Immundisolibacterales; family Immundisolibacteraceae; genus JBPEXY01. Next base: position 1,823 of record JBPEXY010000042.1, read on the forward strand.
ACTGATGAAAAGTGCCAGCGCCTCGCCGACGCCATGCCCCGTGGAGAGGCTGCGGTAATCACCGGTGCTGGCCATCAACTGTTTCTGGAACGGCCAGCGCAGTTTATCGACCTGCTGGAGCAATTCGTCCGGTCCGTTTAAATTGCTGTCATGGCCTGCCAGTTAAGGCCGGGTTAAGGAGGCGGGTCTGATGGGGTCTGATCTAACCGGGCAGGCAATTGCATACGGCGACGGTTGGAGCGCCGTTTAGCTCATCCGCGCTATCGCCCTCGCTGCATCAACTGCTGTAACCCGGGTCGATCTCGTCCAGTTCACGCATGATCGCCTCAAATGGTAGTTTGCCAAGGCCGTCTGGGGTGATGGTCATCTGTTGCGTCGGTACCTTGGCTGCAATCGCATCCAGTGCCCCATTTTTCAGTCCGCGTATTGGCGCTCCGGTGGCCATCACCGAGA
>JBPEXY010000043.1:0-13517 GCA_052031065.1 Immundisolibacteraceae bacterium
CCGGTCTACGCCCTCGGTGGAGTGAGCAGCGCTGATCTGGAACTGGCCTGGGCCGCAGGGGCGCAGGGAATCGCCGCAATTTCTGCCTTCAGCTAGTTTCACATCCCTGAGCTGGTCAGCGTTTGGTGGTGCCGCAGTTGGACAGAATGTTGTCGATGAATTCGCTCAGGCTGCCCGTGGATGCAGAGCTGGAGTCGCAATCGTATAATTGCCTCTGAACTGTTACCCGCGAAATTCCCGCCATCAATCCGAACAGGATTATTAAAGTTATGACACCCTTGCAACCGGCGTCGGAGGGCTCACCACTGACGTTTCAGGATATGTTGTTGCAGCTGCAACAGTACTGGGCCAGGCAGGGCTGTGTGTTGTTGCAGCCCTACGACATGGAAGTGGGTGCCGGTACCTTTCACCCGGCCACCTTTTTGCGTTCTCTCGGCCCGGAACCCTGGTCCGCAGCCTATGTCCAGCCTTCACGTCGACCGACCGACGGTCGATATGGGGATAATCCCAATCGCTTGCAGCACTACTATCAGTACCAGGTGGTGATCAAACCGTCGCCGCTTGATATCCAGCAACGTTATCTGGATTCTCTCTCTGCGCTTGGCATCGATACCCTCGCCAACGATATTCGTTTTGTTGAGGATAATTGGGAATCGCCCACGCTTGGCGCCTGGGGCCTTGGCTGGGAGGTGTGGCTGAATGGCATGGAAGTGACCCAGTTCACCTATTTTCAGCAGGTTGGCGGCATCAGTTGCCGACCAGTGACCGCAGAGATTACCTATGGGCTGGAGCGCATTGCCATGTACCTGCAGGGCGTCGACAGTGTTTATGACCTGGTCTGGGTCGATGGTATTCACGGCCCGGTGACCTACGGCGATGTTTTCCATCAGAATGAAGTAGAACAGTCAGCCTACAACTTTGACTGGGCTGATACCGCTTTTCTGCGCCAGCAGTTTGATGCCAACGAACGGCAGTGCGAAGTGCTGGTTGCTGAACAGCTGCCGCTACCTGCCTATGAGCAGGTGCTGCAGGCTTCACACGCATTCAACCTGCTGGACGCGCGGCATGCCATTGGCGTAACCGAACGTGCCCGTTACATCCTGCGGGTTCGTTCCATGGCTCGTAGCGTGGCGCAGCAGTATGTCTCCGGGTTAGACCCCGAGAGCGCGGCTTCTGATCAGGAGCGTAGTCATGACTGATCAAAACAGCTTTTTGATTGAGATCGGTACCGAAGAGCTGCCGCCGAAATCGCTGCGCCGACTGGCTGACGCCTTTGCAAAACACCTTGCCGAGCAGTTACTGGCAGCGCAACTGATCGAAAACCAGCAGCAGGCCCGATGGTTTGCGGCGCCCCGGCGCCTGGCTGTGCAGATCGACCAGTTGGCGGTAGCGCAGCAGTCGCGTATGGTCGAACGGCGTGGCCCAGCGCTTGCCGCCGCCTGGGATGAGGACGGTAATCCGACCAGGGCAACTCTCGGTTTTTGCCGTTCATGTGGTGTCGAACCCACGGCGCTGGAAACCATGCGCACTGACAAAGGCGAATGGCTGGTCTATCGGGCCCTGCAGGAGGGAGCAACGGCAGCTGAATTGCTGCCAGCGATGGTCGCCAGCAGCCTGCAACGGCTACCGATTGACAGGCGTATGCGCTGGGGCAGCGGTGATGGCGAGTTTGTCCGGCCGGTGCACTGGATTGTCGCATTGCTCGGCACTGAGGTGGTGGATATTGAACTGTTTGGCGTGCACTCAGGGCGCAACAGTCGCGGGCATCGTTTTCATGCCAACCGGGAAATCGAACTGACTAGCGCCGATGCTTATCTCGACAGCCTTGAATCGGCGCATGTGATTGCTGATTACGAGCGGCGCCGGCAGCTGATTGTCGATCAGCTGCAGCAGCAGGCAACGGAGGCAGGCGGCAGCGTGGTAATTCCCGCTGAATTGCTGGAAGAGGTGACCAGTCTGGTGGAGTGGCCGAATGCGGTGGTTGGCCAGTTTGACCAGCGGTTCCTGCAGGTACCTGCGGAGGCGTTGGTCGCTTCGATGGGAGATCATCAGAAGTACTTTCACCTGCTCGATGAACAGGGCGAGTTGCGACCCAACTTCATTACCGTTGCCAATATTGATCTGCCAGTCGTGCCCCCCGGTGAGCGAAATCCGGTCGTCGCCGGGAATGAGCGGGTGTTACGCGCGCGTCTCGCCGATGCGGAATATTTCTGGCAGGCCGACTGTAAGCGCGGTATCGAACAGATGGCGGCCGGGTTGCCGGGTGTCATGTTTCAGCAGCAGCTGGGATCCTTCCAGCAGAAGAGCGAGCGGCTTGCGCTATTGGTCGGGCAGATTATGCAGGGGGCTGAAGCTGACCTGATCAATCTCGGCAGACAGGCGGCGTTGCTGAGTAAGGCCGATCTACTCTCGGACATGGTTGGCGAGTTTCCTGAACTGCAGGGGGTGATGGGGGAGTATTACGCCCAGGTTGAAGGATTACCCGCTGCCGTCGGTACGGCGATACGCGAACATTACCTGCCCCGCTTTTCCGGTGACCAGCTCCCGACCAGTAGACTGGGAGCAGCACTGGCGTTGGCAGACCGGCTGGATAGCCTGGTCGGGATTTTTGCCATTGGCTCGGCGCCTACCGGTGATAAAGATCCCTTTGCCCTGCGTCGTTCGGCTCTGGGGGCAATCCGTCTATTGCTTGATGCGGACCTCGATCAACCCCTGAAACCCCTGATTGAGGCATCAGTTGAACAGCTGCCACCCGGACTCGAAATTACCGGTGCGGCCCTGGTTGAGCAGGTCGAGAGCTTTATGGCTGACCGTTTTCGCGGCTATCAGGAGAGCCAGGGCTACACCCCTGACGCCATAGAAGCGGTATTGGCGGTATCGCCGCAGACTCTGCTGGAGGGGCAACAGCGGCTGCAGGCGTTGACGCAGTTTCGTGGTGAACCGGCTGTGGAATCGCTGGTCGCGGCCAATAAACGGGTCGCCAACATCCTTGCCAAATCTGCTGCTGAGGTTTCCGAGCAGGTCGATCAAGCGGTGTTGACTGATGAAGCCGAAAAGAATCTCTATCAGCAAATCGGTGCGGCCAGCAGTTTAGTTGGCGCCTTGACTGAAAAACGCGATTATCTGCTGGCGTGTGAGCAGCTGGCGGAATTGCGCGAGCCGGTAGATCGATTCTTTGATGCGGTGATGGTAATGGCCGAAGAGCCGGAACTGCGTCGTAATCGCCTGGCGTTATTGCAGCAGCTGCGTGAGTTGTTTCTGAAAGTAGCGGATTTTTCCTCGCTACAGGGTTGAGGAGGAATCGGTGACTACGGAAGCTCCGGTGGCCTCGCCGCTGCCCCGCTGGATATTGCTCGACCGGGACGGCGTGATCAATCGGGATTCACCGCACTACATCCGCTCTGCCAGTGAGTGGCAACCACTACCAGGCAGTATTGAGGCGATGGCCCGGCTTTACCATCATAACCACCGGCTGCTGGTCATCACCAATCAGTCGGGCGTGGGCCGCGGCTACTATCCGCGCAAAGAGCTGTTCGCCATGCACCGCAAACTGTCGCGACTGCTTGCCGCTGAAGGGGCTCAGGTCGAAGCGCTCTATTACTGTCCCCATCTGCCGGATGATGGATGCGACTGCCGCAAACCCCTGCCGGGTATGATTCGTCGTGCCATGAGCTGTTTTCATTTCCTGGCTGATCAGGCCCTGCTGATTGGTGATTCGAAACGTGACATAAGCGCCGCCAGTGCCGCCGGTGTCGCTGCAGTGCGGGTGGGGCCGGAAGGGGAATATGTCAGTCTTTCCCGTTGTATAGACCATCTACTGGGTGATCGCCAATGAAGGTGATCCGCTCGCTGATTTTTTCCATTGGCATGCTTGTCAGTATCCCGGTAGCAGCTGTGTTGCTGATCGCATCGGCGCCGCTGCCGCGTCGCTACCATTTTCGTGTGGCCACCGGCTGGGCGCGGTTTGTGTTGGCCTGGTTGCGTTTGGTCTGCGGCATCCGCTATCGGGTAGAAGGGTTGGAGCATATCTATCGCGAGCCGGCGGTGATCCTGTCAAAACATCAATCCACCTGGGAGACCCTGGCGCTGCAGGTGGTGTTTCAGCCGGTAACCTGGGTGGCAAAACGTGAACTGATGTGGGTGCCTTTTTTTGGTTGGGGGCTGGCGCTGTTGCGGCCGATAGCAATTGATCGCAGTGCCGGACGCAAGGCGATGGAGCAGATCGTTGCTCAGGGTGGTGAACGGTTGCGATCGGGGATTTCGGTGGTTGTGTTTCCGGAAGGTACCCGCACTCCGCCGGGGACACGGCGCCGATATCGGTTGGGTGGCGCGGTACTGGCGGTGGAGACCGGATATCCGGTGGTGCCGGTGGCCCATAACGCTGGCTATCACTGGGGGCGGCGGGCGCTGTTGAAACACCCCGGTGAGATCGTAATGCGCATCGGTGAGCCGATCAGTAGCGAGGGTAAAACGGCGGAACAGTTAATCCGGCAGGTCGAAGAGTGGATTGAGGATGCTGTGGAAGAGGTTTCGGGCTCAGCGCCTGTAATCAACCAGGAATCCACACCCAACTAGGCTTCTGCAGTGGAGCTGAGCCTTTCGGTTACCCGTGTCGCCAGTTGCAGAAACTGTTGCAGTGTCAGCCTCTCTGCTCTGGCACCGGGATCACACCCGGCGGCAATGATCAGCTCCTGATCGCAGATCCCGGCAAGGGTATTACGCAGTGTTTTGCGCCGCTGCGCGAAGGCAGCGGTTACGATTTGCCGCAGCTGTTCAGCTGCTGGCGGCGATAGCAGGGCTTCCCTGCGTGGAACAAGTCTGATCAGCTGCGAATCGATTTTCGGTGGTGGATCAAAACTCTCCGGTCCTATCTCCAGCAGCGATTCGACATGGCAGTGGTACTGGGTCATGACACTGAGTTTGCCGAAGGTTTTGGTTCCCGGTTGTGCGACCATCCGCTGAACCACCTCCTTTTGCAGCATGAACAGCATTGACTCGATTCTGTCGGCCTGGGTAAACAGGTGAAACAGCAGTGGTGTGGAGATGTTGTATGGAAGATTGCCGACAATCGTGAATTGCTGGCCTGGTTGATCGCTGCCGAGTGCCTCCAGGTTAACGGTGAGGGCATCGGTTTCAATCAGCGAGAAACCGGGGTGGGCTGCAAACCGGTTGCGTAACCTTGCGGCCAGGTCACGATCAATCTCTATCGCCGTCAGGCTGTTAAAACGCTTCAGTAGTGGCTGGGTGATTGCACCGAGGCCGGGTCCAATCTCGATCAGAGCGTTGGTCTTCCCGGTTGCGCCTGACATCTGTTCTTCGACCAGGTCGACAATAGAGTCGATGATGGTTTCATCGACCAGGAAGTTCTGGCCAAACCGCTTCCGTGCCCGGTGTTTTGTCGTCTGTCTTTGCGGTTGCTCAGCCATGGGTCGGGATAATCCTTTCAGTGTTTGCGGCGCGCGAACTCAATGGCACTGAGCACCGCTTGTTCAAGGCTGTTCGGGCTGGCGCTACCTGTGCCAGCAATGTCATAGGCGGTGCCGTGATCCACCGAGGTGCGTATCATCGGTAAACCCAGGGTGACGTTGATCGCGCGGTGGTCAGCCTGCAGTTTAAGCGGCGGTAGTCCCTGGTCATGGTACATGGCTAACACTACGTCACAGCGGGCCAGCGCCGTTGGCGTAAAGGCACTGTCCGCTGGTAGTGGCCCGATTAGATTCATCCCCTGCCGGCGCAGCCGTTGCAATGTGGGGATGATGGTCTCCTGTTCCTCCCTGCCCAGGTAGCCGCCTTCCCCAGCATGGGGGTTTAGACCACATATTGCGATCCGCGGCTGTTCGATGCCATACAGTCTGGTTAAATCCCGCTGGATGATGGACAGGGAGGCCTCAAGGTTCTCTGTGGTTACCGCAGCGGCAACTGCGGCGAGTGGAATATGGGTGGTGAGTAGTGCGACGCGCATGGTGTCACTGGCCAGCATCATCACCACTTTCCGGGTATTCGTCCGTTCTGCCAGTAGCTCTGTGTGGCCGCTGAAACTGATGCCCGCCCGATTGATGACCGCTTTGTCGATCGGCCCGGTAACCAGGGCTTGAGCCTCGCCTTTCATGCACAGATCAGTCGCGTTTTGCAGAGCGTTGACCAGTGCTGCCGCGTTCTCAGAGTCGGGTTTTCCTGGCGAAACCGGCCGTAGCCGACTGCCCTGCGGCAAAACAGTGATCTCGCCCCGTCGATGGGGCTGTCGGGGACTCTCGAGATTCGGCTCCAGCTCCAGCAGGTTGATTTCCAGGGCCAGAGCAGCGGCCTCTCGAGCGATTGACGGCGCGTCTGACAGGACTACAATCTGTGCCGGAAAATCACGGCCGCAGAGTAGTTTGACCACCAATTCAGGGCCTATGCCTGCAGGCTCGCCGGGAGTGATGAGGATGCGCGGTAACGGTTCTGCCATGCTCTCCTGCCTGAGCTGTCGGTGGGCAACTGTGCGAGTGGACAACTGTGAAGTCTTTTGCAGCGGTGTCGCCTGCAGTTGTCAGCGGCTAAGTAGCCCCGGTTTTTCGCTACAGTATCTGCACGGCTTTATGACCGCAGCCAGTACTACCTCAGATGCGGATCTCCACGAAAGCTTCATCGCGCATCCGTTGCAGCCATTCGGCGATTTCCTGGTCTGCTTTCCTGGCGCGAATCTGCGAAGCGGCACGGCGGCGCAACTGTTCTTCGGTGTCGTCAATCTGACGGATATCGGTGAGTTGAATCAGGTGCCAGCCAAACTCGGTTCTCACCGGCTTGCTGATCTGGCCAATCTGTAGTTCTTTTAAGGCGGCTTCAAATCGATCAACCATCTGCCCCGCCGTTACCCAGCCTAGATCGCCACCATTGATTGCTGAGCCGGGGTCGTCGGAATGGGCGCGGGCCAGTTCGGTGAAGCTCTCGCCGACTTCAATCCGGTCGAGCAGTCCGGTAATTCTCTGCAGCGCCTCGTCGGAGCTTACCAGCTCGTCTACCTGGATCAGGATGTGGCGCGCTTTGCGTTGCTCCACCATGTGGCGCTCCTGCTGCTTCAGCTCTTCAAGGAACAGAATGTGCAGACCCGTTGAGCTACGTAAAATGCCGGAATATTCGCCCGGTTGTAGTGTCGCGGCAGCATCAGCGAACAGGTTGGGCAGGGTTCCCAGTTCGCGCCAACCCAGGTCACCACCCTGTAGCGCATTCTGGCCATCTGAATGGTTGATGGCCAGCTGAGCGAAGTCTGCGCCCTGAGCCAGCTGAGCAAGCAGTCCTTCGGCGCGGGCAGTCGCCTCGTCGATATCTTCCCGCGCCGCGCCTTCAGAGAGGGAGATCATGATATGGCGCAGGTGGAATGAGCTGCCGTCGCCACCGAGGGTTTTCTGCCGAGCGAGGAAGTTTTCGATTTCACGATCACTGACGGCAATGCGGTTGATCACATCGCGCTGTTTCAGGTTGGTCAACAACATTTCGGTGCGGATGTCTTCGCGAAAAGTTTCAAAGGAGAGTCCGTCTGCTTCCACCGCCTGTTTCAGCCCGCTGAGACTCAGGCCATTGCGGGTGGCAATATTTTCAAGCGTCAGGTTTAGCGCTTCATCACCGATTTCCAGACCGCTGCGGGAGGCGACCTGCAGTTGAATCAGCTGAAGGATCTGCCGGTTAAGGAGTTGCGGAATCAGCACTTCCGGCGCGGGAGGTACGGTTCCGCGAGATCGCATTTCGGCCATTATCTGGTCGAGTTGGCGTTCCAGTTCGCTTTGCAGAATGACCTGATCATTGACTACAGCGACGATACGGTCGGCTTTCGCTACGCTGGATAGCGCCATCAGGCAGAGAAGAAAAGCTCCCAGAAGGGGTTGAAACAGTCTGATATTCATCGTTGTTAAAGAATGGGTGAGTCTGATAAAAGTCAAATCGATACCGCTGGGTGAAGAGCTGAGCTGCTGGCCTGCGCTAAGTAAATCCAGCTGAATATGGAATAGATGCTACTTGCGCATGCGTCGCTGCAGACTGGTTACTCTGCTTCCAGCGGATAACCGAGAATCCCGTCAGCCAGTAGCTCGCGTACCGGGTTGCCGACGCTGGTGAGCCCCTTGAATTCAAACTGCAGTAGCAGTGCGTGATTCATATCGTCATCGATATCTTTCACCCAGTGGCGGGACACCACGCGCACTGCGTAGCAGCAGCTGTCATATTCAAATCCGGCAAAACTGTCGAGAGATTTATCCTCACGCAGGGAGTAATTGGAACGACCAACAAAACTCCAGTTTTCAGTAATGGGCCAGGCAACGGAGAGATCGGTCTGCTCCAGGTTGGCGATACGCGAGCGGTAGGCAAGATTGATAATGTGTCGATCATCCCGGCGATAGCGCAGGCTAAAGGATGTTTTGGTCGATGCTTCCAGATCAGGGTCCCACTGCCAGGTGGCGCGGGTGGTCAGGTTGCGGGTGAGCCGGGCATCCAGCTCGGTCACATATTCCGATGTGCTGTCATTGTCGGCAGGTGTGGCGGTGCCGAGCCTGACTTCACGATCATCAAAATAGAGAATCTGGCCAACGCTGGCTTTTAGTAGTTCGCTGCCGCCATCGGATAGCATCCGCGAAGTCAGTGCCAAGGTTAGCTGGTTGGCGTCTCCCTGCCGGTCCGGTCCGCTAAAACGGTTGGTCGAGAAAAGACGGTAGAAGTCGATGTCCTGTTCGTTGGTATCAAAGCGCGGAATGTCGCTATGGTCTTCTTCTGGTACATAGAGGTAGAAGGCGCGGGGTTCAAGGGTTTGTAACAGACCCAGCCCCCAGAGATTGACATCACGCTCGAAGAACAGGCCCGAATCGAGACTCACTATCGGGGTGAAGCGGTCAGGATTGCTGTCGAGTCCCGTAATCTGGTTATCGAGATCGTAGGTGGTATACCTGAGCCCGAGCGCAGGCTCAATAAAATAGGCCGGGCGTTCATGACGCATCCGAATGGTTGGGTAGAAATCGAGACGGAAACCATCTACCTTGCTGTCGCTGTCAAACCAGGTGGTTTCTGCGGTCAGGTCATAGTCGAGCAGGCCGTTGAACAGGTCACCTTCAGTGGTCAGTTGCAGCTGTGGCAGGCGCTGATAGGGGCGGGTGCCTTCAAGGGTCTGGTAACCTTCAAAGTTGGCGGAGAGACTCCAGCCGTTGCCGCTATATCTGGTGGTGAACTGGCGTCGAAGATGGGTGACGCTGGTGCTGGTGAGGTCGTCGCCGAAATCTTCAAAATAGTCGTCATCTGAGACGTAGTTGTAGTCAACTGAATAACTGAGGCGAGAAAACGCCCGGCCGTCCAGCTCCCAGAAAAACCCCTTGCGGTCCTCGTCAGTCAGATCATCGCTGGGCAGGTAGGCCAGACTGGTAATGCCCGAGTTGCTAGGCTGCAGATGGCGGAAAGTCATCTCGGTCATCAGCCCCCGTTTCTCGATCAATCGGGGAGTAATCAATGCGTCGTAGTTGGGCGCGATATTCCAGTAGAAGGGGGTGGTTACTTCGGCGCCATCATCGCTGCTTGAGCCGTAGGTTGGTACCAGAAACCCGGTTTTGCGCTCTCTGGAGATGGGAAAGGTTGCAAAGGGGGTGTAAAAGACCGGGACACCTTTGAACCTGAGCGACATGTGGCGTGCTGAACCCTCTCCGGCTTCACCATCCAGAGTGAATTTTCTTGCCAGCAGCTGCCAGTCACTTTTCCCGGGTGGGCAGGTGGTAAACGTTGCTTCTTCCAGATCGTGGAGATTTTTGCCGTGGCGAATAATTTTTACCGCTTTGCCATGAGCCCGTTTTTCGCGTAATGCGTAGGTGGCATTTTCGATGGTGCCGATATCGCTGACCAGGTTCATCTGCAGCGAGTCACCCTCCACCAGTATATCCGGGTCGCTCAGCAGCACTGCACCGCTAGCGTCGACATCATCGGTAGCTTGATCGTAAAAGAGGGTTTCAGAAGTGATCCGGGTGCCTTCACGGCGCACGTCCACGTGGCCGCGCATTTCGATCTGGTTTTGTTCCAGCGTCTCCGATTCATCTGCACTGACTTCGGTTACTCCCGGCGCTGTAATCGCCGATGCGCTGTCGGCAAATGGGTCGGTCGGGTAACACTGATCAGTCGCCTCGGCGGTTGCGATTGATAACAGCAGCGGCGCGTAGAGCAGTTTCCGGTATCGGTTGTTTTTGTAGGTGTTAATTTTGGTTGAGACCCGATTAATGTTATGCCGGGACCGGCAACTGGCTTTGGTTCGCCCAGTGTCTGAATTTGGACTCGTCAGCCTGCAATTGGTCCACTTTTCTGTCATCTCTCATTGTGCTGAGCCTGATGCTCATCATACACCAAAATTGGCGCTGTCAGATCGTCCCTGGGCAGCCTGGTAACAGGCTCTAGTTCTGCTTTTTGATGGGATCAACCGAGCCGCTTCGCAAGCTGATGATCGTCCAGCCACGGTCCGCGGCAGTGTTGCGAAGGATGTCGTCGGGATCAGTCGCGACAGGATGATCAACCCACTCCAGCAGCGGCAGGTCGTTATGGGAGTCGGAGTAGAAGGTCGCACCCTTCGAATTGCGGCGGTACTGATTCATCCAGCTGCGCAATCGGTCTATCTTCCCAGCCTGAAAACAGGGCGGATGCAGATAATCGCCGCTGAAGCTGCCGGCTTCGAACTCGGGTTCTGATGCCAGCAAATGACTGACACCCAGCAGACTGGCGATTGGTGCCGTAACAAACCGGTTGGTTGCGGTGATGATCACCAGGATGTCACCCTGCTGTCGGTGACTGTTCAGCAGGGCGGTACTGCCTGGGGCGATGATCGGTTTAACGATTTCAGCGATAAAGCTTTCGCGTAGCGCGAGTAGTTTTTCCAGCGTCAGTCGGGTCAGCGGTTCCAGTGCGAACCGCAGGTAGGCGTCGATATCGAGTGCCCCGTCCTTGTATTGCTGGTAAAACTGAAGGTTGCGCTCTTCGTAATGGTCTTTGTCCACCACACCCTGGTGGCATAGAAATTCACCCCAAAGGTAATCGCTGTCACCCTGTAGCAGGGTGTTATCAAGATCAAACAGTGCCAGGGCCATAAGAGTGTTCGGTACCGTGTGGTTTGGGGAGGAAGGCCGTTTAGATTGTTTGCAGCGGCTACCCAAGTGATTCAATCTGGGATCAGCAGCGCTGTTTTACCCGCTTATTGTAATGATCGTGACCCTCCACCGGCCAATCAGCCCTATGAAAAGTGAGTAAATCGCGGCATCATTCCCAATAACGTGCTGAAGGTGCGGACTGATTGAGAGAAGATTGCAGAACGGAAATATACACGTGATTGATACCGATGGATTTCGCCCGAATGTGGGGATAATCGTGGCCAATAGTAGCGGTGATCTGCTTTGGGCACGGCGTGTCGGTCAGGCCTCATGGCAGTTTCCTCAGGGTGGTATTCGCCGTGAAGAGACCCCGGAACAGGCGCTGTTCAGGGAACTTGAAGAAGAGGTTGGTCTGTTCCCGGAAGATGTTCAGGTCCTCGGGCGAACTCCTGGATGGCTCCGTTATCACCTTCCCAAACGGTATCTTCGCAAGCGGCGCACCAGCTGTATCGGCCAGAAGCAGATCTGGTTTCTGCTGAGGCTGGTCGGTGATGAGCGACGTATTCGTCTGGATTGCTGTTCGGTACCGGAGTTTGATCACTGGCAGTGGGTTGATTACCAGACTCCGGTCAATGAAATCGTCGAGTTTAAGCGTGGCGTTTATCGTCAGGCGCTGGAGCAGCTACGGGCGACCTGGTGTGAACATTTCGCTGCGCCATCAGTGGTACGGGGATCCTCAGCATATTAAAAATGAAAACAGAGTTATCCGGCCTGGTCTCAGTATCTCAGCTTCTACGGGGCATTCTTAATGCAGCGTAAAGATATTCCTTTCCCCAAGGTGAGGTCGATTTGAGTTCTACCGAACGCCTAAGCGGACAGCAGTCTGAAGGTCTGACAACTGATACCGACTCTCCCCCGGAAACTGCGCTACCGCCAGGGGCTGAATCGGCCTCGAAAACGGCGCCTGAGTCTGGGCATGAACCGATAGACGGCGGCAACCCGCCCAAACCGCACGCCAGTGTACTGGATTCCCACTCCGGCCAGTCTGCCAAAAGGTCGGCGGTGTGGCTTTTTGGTCTGGTATTAATCATCGGTGCGGGGGTTGTTGGCTGGATTTACCGTAGCGAAATACAGAACAGTCCAGGCGTGCGGTTGCTTGTTGATGGTGCGGAACAGCTGGCGCAGCTCCAATCTGAGTCAGACCAACAGCAGGAAAATATCTTAGCGGTTGTAGCTGAAGTTAAAGTGCTTCGTAAACAGCAGGAGAATCTGTCGAGAAGTTCGATCGAGCTTGCTGCGCAGATGGCGAAGCAGGTCACCGAAACCGAAAACCGGTTACAGGGGAGGATAGCCAGCCTGGAACAGCTGTTGACTCAGCAGCACACCGATTGGCGGGTTTATCAGGTGCGCCAGTTGCTGTTTCTGGCCCAGCAGCAAGTCGAAATCAGTGAGGATATTGGCGGAGCATTACTCGCCTACGATCGCGCAGATCGCCTCCTGGCAACAGATGGCTCTTCCCGGTGGCTGACGTTGCGGCAATTAATTGCAGAGGCGAAATCGAAATTGTCGACCCTGCCGGACAGGGATCTCGACGGGCTGAGTCTGAGTCTTCAACAGCTGCAACGGCGGATTGAAACACTGGACCTTGGTCACCAGTTTGTTCCCTCTGAGGTCGCAGCGCCGGCGCTGCCAGCGGAACAGTCGTTAACTGGCGGTTGGCAGCAGAAGCTGATTTCCGGGTGGCGCAGGTTGCTCGATGAGCTGAAAAAGCTGGTACGCGTTCACCCACCGGAAGAGCGGTTTGCGTTGCCTTTGAAACCAGACCATCAGCAGATGATTCGTCAGGTGCTCGTGGTTGAACTGGCAGTTGCCCGCCTGCATCTCTTACAGGGGAATGAGGCTTACCATGCCAACCTTGATCGGGTGGTAGCAACGCTCCAACAGCTTGGTCTTGCTCAGGAGAAGGTAGGCCCGCTGGTTACCGAACTGCACAGGCTTAACCGGGTCGGGCTAAGCCATCAGCTTCCTGATGTTTCCGCTCCTCTGACCTGGATGACTGATTATCTGTCAGGGGGCGCAGGGGAGTGATTTTTGCGCTGTTTGTAATGGTTGTTGCTCTCTCTGCCGGAGTGGCGGTGGCCATGTTGGCCCGAATCGATAGTGGCTATCTGGTCATTGGATGGAATGGCTGGGTGTTTGAGGTCGGTAACCTGCTGGTCGTACTGCTGCTGTTGAGTATCGGGTTTCTGCTGGCGTATTGGTTGTTGAGGGGGGTGTCCATATCAGTGCGTGGTTTTAGTAGCTGGAGCCGTTGGCGCCGCAGGAGGCGACAAAATCGGGGTCAGCGACTGTTCTTTCGTGGACTCGCTCGTTTTACCGAGGCGAACTGGGAGGATGCCAACAAACTGCTGCTTGATGCGTTAAAGAGGCAGGGGGAGG
>JBPEXY010000044.1:0-31350 GCA_052031065.1 Immundisolibacteraceae bacterium
GTGCGATTCGTGCTGGTAATGCAGAGGGCACGATACCGGAGTGGACTGGGGGCATCACTAATATCGGTATCAAGGACGGTAATAAACCGCCGGGCTATAACGAAAAACCCAATTGGGATTCCCAGAAACCCTCGGGCCTGCGGTAAGCGTGGAGTTCGATAATCACCACAATTTTAGCGGTATGGACCGTTTCGGTCCGCGCCTTTCCGTCGCGAATTTTCCACGGTTCTGAAGGTTTTTACTCTGTTGAAGCGTCAGTAAATCGTGATCGCTACGTGCATTGAGTGGCAGCGATTTGGAAATATATCTGTAATACAGGTTTATTCATTCTCTCTGTTCGAATAGTATGTGCCCGCTGAGGTTTGGGGGAGTGCAGTCACTCCGCCTTGGCATCTTGAATGTTTCTAGCAGATTCAGAAACGTTCCTAACTATATTCACTGGTACTGAGAGGATTAGGATGAATATCGGAGTGAAGATGCGGGTGATACCCGTCAGTTTGCTTCTTGCGGGACTTGCGACGCTGCCTGCGCAGGCAAAAGTGTCTGCGGAAGAAGCAGCTAAATTAGGGCTCGAAGGAACCCCTTTAACTCCCGTTGGAGCAGAAAGAGCAGGTAATGCGGAAGGAACGATTCCAGAATGGACTGGTGGCATCACCGAGTACCCAGAGGGCTACGTAGAGGGCGGCTGGTATGTCGATCCTTTTGCTGATGATGAAGTGCTATTCACCATCACCGCTGATAATTACAAACAGTATGCGGATAAGTTAACGGCAGGAACCCAGGCGCTTTTCGAGCGTTACCCGGACTCCATGAAGATGCACATTTATCCGACTCGCCGTAGTGCATCATTCCCGGACTGGTATTACGAGAACTCAATCTGGAACGCAACTAATACCGAATTTTGTGGCCACGAAGATCCGACATTGGCGGAGCGCTGTGTAAAAAAAGAAACCTTCCGGCCTGGCGTCTGGTTTCCAATTCCGCAAACTGCTGGTCAAGCGCTCTGGAATCACACCTATTTCTACTGGGGAAAATCCTTTAACGCTCAGGCTTACGGAATGAACGTATTTGCCGACGGCAGTTATGCAGACCACCAGAAAGTAGACCGCTGGATTATGCCCTGGGCTATGAGCGCCGAAGAACTTCCGGATGACGATTATTTTAAGCGGGGTGGCGGTGCGCTTTGGTGTGGCAGTCAGGAAGATGTCTATCCGCCACGTACGGCTGGACAGATGTTTGGCGGCTGTAACACATGGACTCAAAACGACTTTGATGCCTATCTTTACATCCCCGGACAGCGGCGGGTTCGTAAGGCGCCGGAGATCGGATTCTACGATAGCCCTGGTTCTGGTTCAGATGGTTTACGCACCGCTGACCAGCGTTTTCTCTGGGCGATTACTGGCGATGAAGAGTGGTATGAGTTTGATGAGCTGAGGAAGCAGGAATATTACGTTCCTTACAATTCTTACAAAATGGCTCAGCCTGGAATCACCTTTGACGATCTGGCGCGTCCTGGACACCTGAATCCGGAATACAAGCGGTATGAGTTACACCGTCTATGGGTGGTCGAAGGCCGTACCCGGCCGCAATTTCGCCACCTGAGTCCACATCGGCTGGTCTATGTGGATGAAGACACCTGGGCAGCGACCAATGCAGACATGTATGACGCACAGGATAAAATGTGGCGCGTGTCGGAGTCCTACAACATTAACTTCTATGACCACAAGCTCAACTATTTCTGGGGTGATGCACACATGGACATCATTTCAGGTCGCTACGCCTGTGTGAATTCGTTCTATAACATCGGTATCAAAGATGGTAATGGTCCGCCGGTGTTCGACGGCGAGCCTGCCTGGGCTCATCAGAAACCTTCAGGTCTACGTAAGTACGGTGTCCGCTAAGTTCGCTTAGATGACAGCCTGAATAAAAACCGCGCTGCGAGACGTAGCGCGGTTTTTTTTTGCCCGTAAATTAACCGTTACCTGACCGACGGGTGGTTAGCGCCTGCCAGTTGAGGTCTGCTCTTTGATTTAGAGGCCTATTGATGCTTCGGTTATTGGTATTGAGTCTCTCGGTGTTACCAATTCCCGTTGCGTAATGCTGTTGTTTCCGCACGAAGTTGCGCGTTTCGTTCATCAATGGAGGGGAGGATGAACAATTCAACTATCAATGGTTTGTCTCAGGCAGAGGCTAATCACGTCACACTTTATTCTGACCCGGCGCTTTTCCAGCTCGAGCTGGAAAGAATTTTCTACTCAACCTGGGTCTACATCGGCCACGAAAGTGAAATCCCGGAATCTGCGGATTTCAAGACTACCTTCATAGGCAAGATTCCGGTAATTCTCACCCGGTCACCTGATGGTGAGCTGAATGTGTTGATTAATAGATGCAGTCACCGAGGGTCAACCGTCTGTGCCGAAGAACAGGGCAATCAGGCACAGTTTATCTGCCCCTATCACGCCTGGGCATTCAACCTTGATGGCAGTCTCGATGGCGTCGGGCTCCCTAATGGTTATAACGAAGGTGAGATCGACTATGAGGCACTGAGTCTGGCTAGAGCCGCGAAGATTGCTAGTTACCGAGGCTTCGTGTTCGCGACCCTAAACCCTGATGCACGCACCTTTGATCAACACATCGGCCGTGCGCGCAAATATCTTGATTATTACTGCGATCTGTCACCGACCGGGGAAATCACGGTAGGCAAGACCGGGATATATAAACAGCAGTATCAGGGTAACTGGAAGATACAACTGGAGGGCAGTGTTGAGGGCTATCACGTATGGCACACCCATAAAAACGCCATTGACGTGATGGCACGCGATGTGCCGCTGATGAAAGATTACCATCGCCTTCCGGTCAGGGCCTACGACCTCGGATATGGCCATAACATTATCGAGAATTACACCCTTGATGAGCAGCAGGTCTATCAGCGCTGGCCAAAAGAGTTTATTAGAACGTTGATCGATGCACACGGTCGCGACCGTGCTATGGATGCGTTGAAACACCGTTTTAATCTGGTGTTATTTCCAAATTTTGCGCTGTTGGAATATCACGTCCGGGTGATTCGTCCGATCGCGGTTGATCAGACAGAGGTTCGCACTTATCACACATCCCTGGTCGGTGCGCCAAAAGAGATGAATTACCGCCGCGTGCGCGAGCACGAGTTCTTTTACGGTCCGGCTGGTTTTGGCGGTCCTGATGATTACGCAGTCTTCGATCGGATACAGCAGGGTTACCAGGCTATTAACTCTGAGTGGGTGCTGTTTAACCGCGGCTACAAATCTGAATTGACTGACGAAGAGGGGATTCGTAGTGGCAACCACACCCAGGAGACACAGCAGCGAGCACCCTACTATGAATATCGGGAGCTAATGTCGATCTCTGGTGATGAGAACAGGCTTAGAGAATTATTGCCATTGGCGGGATAGGGGAGTTGGGGATGAAACAGCAGGAGGCGGAACAATATCTGTATGAAGAGGCGCGCTTATTAGATCAGAGAGACTATCAGCGATGGCGGAATCTATTCAGTGAAGACGGCCTTTACTGGGTACCGGTCAATGATGTCAGTCGTGATCCGGACCTTAACTGTTCGATTATTTACGCAACTGGCAGACAGCTGGATGACCGATTGGAACGTGCCGGTAGTAGCTATTTCTGGGCCGACAAGCCGCCAATCAGATCGTTGCACACCATTTCAAATGTCTCTGTGCAAAGTGGCCAGCAAGGGATAGTTAGAGTGACCGCAAACCAGGTGATCTACCTGTTCCGGGAAAATGACCAACGCCGCGATGTGCCGCTGGAAATTTTACCGGCGTTTTCAGAATACAAGCTACAGCCATCGGCTAATGGTTGGGCAATGCTGCTCAAGAAACTCAGTTTTTTGCAGGCTGACGGATATCTTCCGCTGTTACCGGCATTTGTATAACAGTTGTAAACTGGCGGGCGGTGTGGCTATTCATTTTCAGGTGACGCTAATAAACTTTGGTAGATCCTGATTCAGAGTCACGAACCTGCACTGGATTGAGAGGGCTGATGCCAGGTGGAACGAAACTTGTTAACCTGCTGAGTGATAATTATGACCGAGGAGAGGACGGATGGATGCGCGTGTAAAGAGTGATAGAACGATCAGAAATTTTGATCGCTACGTTGATGAACGTCTTGATGACGGAGTTTTTCGGGTTCACCTGGATACTTTTCGAGACCCCGAGCTGTTCGATCTGGAGATGGAATACATCTTCGAGAAGACCTGGGTGTTTGTTGGACACGAGAGCCAGATACCCGAACTGAATGACTTTATTACGACCCAGATTGGGCGGCACCCGGTGATAATGCAGCGCGGAGCCGACGACCAGATCAGGGTGTTCCTGAATCACTGTACTCACCGCGGTCCGCGTTTGTGTAAAACCCAGCGTGGAAATGCCTCTCGTCACGTCTGCCCGTATCACGGCTGGATGTTCGATAGCCAGGGCAACTGCACCATGGTCACCGATGAGGAACAGGGTGGCTACAGCGAGGCTTTCAGGAACATGAGTCACGATCTTTACCAGGTTGCTCGCCTGGAAAGTCACCGCGGTTTTTACTGGGCCAGTCTGGTTGACGACGTTCCTCCGTTGAGTGAGTACCTGGGCGACATTCGTTTTTTTATTGATGCCTGGATTGATCAGTCTCCGGAGGGGCTCGAATGGGTAAAGGGGGATGCCAACTTCACCTATGATGGCAATTGGAAAATGGTCTTCGAAAACTGTCTCGACCTGTACCACGCCAAAACCCTGCACGCGAGTTTCGGCAATGCGGTAATGAATCGCTTTAAAAACATGGGTGAGGATGAGCGAAAATCGATCAATCTCGACGATTTTGTCAATGCAACTGCCAACGTCTCTTACTACAACTTCGATCATGGGCACGGCGCCCTCTGGATCCAGAATCAGTCCAAACCCGAGGACAGACCCAGCTACGCGATGTATCAGGAAATCGAAAAGCGTCTCGGTAAGGAGAAGGCGGAGTTGATTCTCAGCGGCAAGGTCGCCGCAGTGTTCCCGAGCATTCTTTTTGTTGAGAGCGCTACCTTCCAGATGCGTATGATTCGTCCCATTAGTGTCGATAAAACCGAAATTTACGCTTTCTGTCTGGCGCCTAAAGGCGAGCCAGCAGCTGCCAGGGCATTGCGCGTTCGTCAGTACGAGGATTTTTTTAGTGCATCAGGTCTCGCTACCCCTGACGATACGGCAGTTTACCGGGCGGCACAGGAAGGCGATCAGGCCTACATCCTGGAGTGGAATCAGGGTTACCACCGCGGTATGGAGATGATTCAGCAGGGCGCTGACGAACGGGCGAAGTCGATTGGTTTCAACCCCACGCTGTCGATCCATGGTTCCATTTCAATACAGGGCGAAGCGATGTACATCGGCCCGTATCGTGAGTGGCTGAAAAAAATGAAAGCCGGACAGGATGCGGCATTATCAACCGGGGAGAAGCGTTGATGGAGCGGCTACTCACCAATCAGATTGTCGCAGAGCTGCTCTATCGAGAAGGCCTCTACCTGGACCAGCAGCGCTGGAGCGACTGGCTCGATCTGTTTGCAGAAGATTGCGAACTTTGGGTTCCTTCCTGGGTTACCGAGCACGAACTGATCGAAGATCCGCAATCTGAAATTTCTCTGCTTTATCTAAACGGTAAAAATTACCTGCAAGAGCGGGCGGATCGGATCGTAAGAGGTGCTTCGCCAGCCTCTGTGCCGATGCCGCGCACCTGTCATCAGGTCAACAATATCCTGGTCGATGAAACAGCAGACGATGCGCTGTCAGTGCAGTCGGTATTCCGGGTCGATTATTACCACCACAAAAAATGTTTTGCGCTGTTCGGGCATTACCACCATACGTTGGTCCCTGATGGGGGAAGCTACCGGATCCAGCGAAAGAAAGTCATCTTGATGAATGACTTTATTTCTGAGGTTCTCGATGTTTATCTGATCTGATTAGATCAGATACTAAAACAATAACGAATTTTCCCTGGGGATGTTTAGAGGAGCAAGTTATGTATGACCTGGTTATAAAGAATGGCCGTATCGTTGACGGTTTAGGTAATCCAGAGTTCAGCGGTGATATTGCCGTTCACGGCGACACCATCGTAGCAGTGGGTGATCTGTCATCAGCCGAGTCAAAGCTGACCCACGATGCAGAAGGGCTGGTGGTGGCGCCGGGGTTCGTTGATCCACATACCCATTATGATGCGCAGCTCGCCTGGGATCCGTTGATGAGCTGTTCCCCTGAGCATGGGGTCACAACTGCGGTGATCGGCAACTGCGGGGTGGGAACCGCACCAGTCAGGGATGAGATGCGCGAGTTTCTGATGTGGGATCTGGTCAATGTTGAAGGGATACCTTTTGACGATATGGATCAGGGGATTGACTGGCAATGGGATTCGTTTGCCTCCTATATGGATAAAATCGACCAGCGCGGTTTGGGTATGAATGTCGTGCCACTGGTGGCAATGACCCCACTACGTCATTACGTTCTCGGTGAGCAGTCGATGGAACGGGAAGCCACTGCCGAAGAGATCACCCGAATGGCTGAACTGTTTGGTGAAGCGATGGAGCGCGGGGCCTTTGGTTTTTCCACTCCTGTCATTGGTGTCCATGTAGGTTATCAGGGTAAACCGGTCGCCTGTCGTAATGCCAGTCTGGAAGAGTATCGCGCCCTCTGTGTCGAATTGAAAAAGCTCGGTAGAGGTAGCATCGAACTGGCGCTCAAGCTCACCGGTGAGGTGGGCGAGCAGGAGCGTGAACTGCTCGAACTGCTGATTGAGGAAAGTGGCCGGCCGGTAACCTGGCTGGCTGTCGTCAATCAGGCAGAGCAACCCGACTCCTACCTGCAGAGACTGGAGCAGGTGCAGGACCTGATCGGTTGGGAAAAATCTGTACCACAGACGACCTGCCGGCCGTTGCGTTTTCAGCTGGACCTGGCGAATCCCTATATTCTCGGGGTCTTTCCGAGTTGGCAGCCGGTCATGCAAATGACCACTGAAGAAAAATATCGCTGTTATCGTGACCCTTCATTCAGGCAGTCATTCCGCGAAGACCTGGTAAACATCCCGGCATTTGGCAGCAACGTATGGGAACGCTTTTATGTGCTCGACGGTGTCAGTGAGCAGGCACGTTCCCTTGCTGAACGAGGCTGCACCATTGCTGAGGTGGCCCGTGAGCGTGGTATTGATCCGATGGATTGTTTCTGTGAAATCGCGATCGAAGATGAACTACGCACCACTTTCGACCTGGTTGCGCTCAATTATGATGAGAAAGACACCATTCCGTTGGTGCAGGACGACAGATTATTAATCGGTCTCTCTGACGGTGGTGCTCATTTGAATATGCTTTGCGATGCTGGCTATTCAACCCACCTGTTGCAGCGCTGGGTGCGTGAAACAGGTGCATTGAGCCTGGAGGAGGGAGTGCGCAAGCTAACCTCAGTGCCGGCCGACTTTTTTGGCATTTCTAACCGGGGAAGAATTGCCACAGGGTGTAAAGCTGACCTGGTGATTTTTAACCCTGATACAGTCGCTTGTGGCGACAAACAGACAGTTAACGACCTGCCCAGTGGTGGAAAACGTTTTGTTACAGAAGCTGAGGGAATTCACTCAACTTTCCTCAATGGCAAGTTACTCTACAGTGGAGGAGAGTATCAGGGTGGGTTGCCTGGCAGGGTGCTGCGCAGTTACGACTGCTAATCACGTGGAGTCATCTCCAGGAATTCATCGTCAGTTGGGCAGATAACCCTTTGTTCCGGGCATGTCAGTCTAAAGTATCTGCGTAAGCGGCCGCTAAACCTTCGCGAACCGGCAACTGAAGACAATTGCAGGATAGGACCTGATGTAGCCGGTTTGCTCTACTCCATAGGGAGTGATTACCAGGGTGCTTCGTGGGGCGCAGATCATTGACTGACTATTCGAATCGAATCCTTGTCGCGGACGATGAACCGCACAATCTGGAACTGTTACAGCTGTTTCTCGAGGAGAAAGATTACCTCGTCGAGACTGCGTCAGACGGTCAGGCTGCGTGGGAAAAATTGACCACTGAGCCCGACCGTTACATGGTGGTTCTGTTGGACCGAATGATGCCTAACATGAGTGGGCTCGAAGTGTTGAAGAAAATGAAGCAGGATGTCCGGCTTTGCAAGTTGCCGGTGGTATTGCAGACTGCTCTTTCGAGTACCGAGGATGTGACCGAAGGTATCAGTGCTGGTGCTTACTACTACCTGGGCAAACCTTATGAACGGTCGATGTTGCACTCGGTAGTTGATGCGGCTGCTAGTGACTACCATCACCACCGTAAGCTTATCAGTGATTTGCAGGAGACCCAGCGCACGCTGGAAATGCTCAGTTACGGTGTGTTTTCCTTTTCTACCCTTGATGAAGCGCAAGCACTGGCACTATTACTCGCAAAGGGTTGCTCAACCGGACCGAGTATTGTGTCAGGCCTTGCGGAATTGTTTGTTAATGCGGTGGAGCACGGCAACCTGAATATCAGCTATGAGGAAAAATCCCGTTTGCTGGAAGAGGGCACCTGGCGGCAGGAGATTGAATCACGCCTCCTCCAATCAGAATACCGGGACCGAAAAGTAATAGTTGAGTATCGAAAAGAACCTAACTTGATCGAATTTCTGATCAGTGACGAGGGCCAGGGCTTCGACTGGCAGAAATATCTGGAGATAGACCCATCCAGAGGTGCTGATCGCCACGGGCGGGGGATTGCCATGGCGAAGATGATCAGTTTTTCCCGACTCGAATATCTTGGTGTTGGTAATCAGGTAAAAGCCACTGTCAATCTGGAGCTGGATTAGTTTCTGTTTCAGCGACTGCTCATTGCGCCATCGACGGTAAAGGTGCCGCCAGTGCAGTAGCTGCTGTCGTCACTGGCAAGGTAAAGCATTAGGCTGGCTACTTCTTCTGCCGTGCCATAACGCCCCGCCGGAATTCCTTGTGCGAGCTGTTGTTTCACCTGTTCAGGGTGTTCGTT
The DNA here is from genome assembly GCA_052031065.1 of Immundisolibacteraceae bacterium. Lineage (GTDB taxonomy): Bacteria > Pseudomonadota > Gammaproteobacteria > Immundisolibacterales > Immundisolibacteraceae > JBPEXY01. The sequence continues at coordinate 9,011 of JBPEXY010000044.1, forward strand.
ACTCATCATTCCTTCCAGGCTACGCATCATCCGCGTTTCGATCGGCGCCGGATTTACGGTGTTGACCCTGATGCCGAGGGGCGCGCCTTCAATTGCTGCGCTGCGCATGAGTCCCACTACCGCATGTTTGCTGGTGACATAAGCCGACATGCCCGCAGCACCTTGCAGGCCCGCTACTGAGGAGGTGATAACGATGCTGCCGCCACCCTCTGCCATGACCGGCATGATCTGCTGCAGGCCATTCCAGACTCCCTCAACGTTAACTCTCAACACCTGCCGAAATAGTTCCGCAGGGTACTCGGTAAGCGGAGCGACGACGCCCTCAATGCCTGCATTGGCTATGAGAATATCAACTTTACCCCAGGCATCGATGGTCTGCTTGACGTAAGCTGCAGTGTCCGCAGCATCGCTAACATCGGCAACTGCCCACAGCGTGTTTTCTCCGAGATCGGCAGACAGTTGTTCAAGTTCGGTACCGCTCATATCGACCAGCATCACCTTCGCCCCCTCATCGATCAACCGCCGAGCAGCTGCAGAACCGATTCCGCCGGCGGCACCGGTGACGATGGCTACTTTGTTCGAAAAACGGTGCATCACTCTCTCCTGGTAGTGGTGGGTTCTAGACAGTTAAAACCGTGATCGCCGGCGCGTGGCGCTCAGGATCAAAATGAAACCCCTCGAGCAACAACAGCCGATCTCCGCGATGGGCGCCAAACACCTGCCGCGCGAGATTGCCGGCGAGGTCGTGATATTCCTCGATTGCATCAGTATCCGCAATGCAGGGAACGATACCCCAGTTCAGGGTCATCTTTCGGCAGGTATAAGGATTGGGTGAGGCTGCGACTATGGGGGCGGAAGGTCTGCCGGAACTGACCACCGCAGCGGAGGTTCCACCCATCGACATCACAATGATGCAGTGCACCTGCAGATCATTGGAAAGTGACGTCAGAGCATTCGCCACAGCGTGGTGTAGTGGTAGAGGCGGCGTAGCGCTGCTATCCTGGAGGTTCCGGAACCGTTCCGTATGCCACAGGTAACTCTCGTTGTGCCGGGCGATCCGGTCCATCATTTTCACTGCTTCAACCGGGTATTTGCCTGCCGCAGTTTCTCCAGAAAGCATAATGGCGTCGGCGCCACTTTGCACCGCGTGCGAAATGTCGCTCACCTCAGCGCGCGTGGGCTGGGTCTGGTCGAGCATGCTCTCCAGCATCTGAGTTGCCACAATTACCGGTTTGTAGTGTCTGCGCGCTGCTTCAACCAGCTGATTCTGTGCAACGGGGACCTCTTCAGGGCGTAATTCAACACCCATATCGCCACGGGCGATCATAATCCCGTCCGCCGCCGCGATAATCTCCTCGGCGTTTTGCAGCGCTTCATGGTTTTCCAGCTTGGCGATAATGGCGGTGGGTTGAAAGGCTTCAGCGACCAGCTCCCGAAGCAGCTCAACATCGCTGGCCTTGCGGGTAAATGAGAGCCCGATAAACTCAACCCCCAGTTTCAGTACCAGCCTGGCGTCATCTATATCCTTGTCTGTCAGCGGTGGAGCGGAGACTTCGCTGTACGGCATATTAATACCCTTGCGGGATTTGAGGATCCCCCCCTGCAGCACCCGGCAACTGAGGTCTTGCCCATTGATCTTCTCTACCATCAGCTCCAGTTTGCCATCGTCAAGCAGCAGTCGTGTGTCTGGTTCAACATCCTGGTGTAGTTGCCGATAGGCTGATGGGATTAGCCCGGGGCCGCCGATAACCTCTCTGGTTGTGACGACTACTTCTTCACCGGCTACAAGCTCTATTTGCCCTTCGGCAAATGTTCCACAACGAATTTTTGGTCCGCAGAGATCGGCGAGAATGCCGATATGCTGATTTTTTTCTTCAGCAATTTCACGAATCAGGTAAACCGCCTGGGTGTGTGATTGGTGGTCGCCGTGGGACATGTTCAGACGGAAAATGTTGACGCCTGCGTCAATTAATTTTCCAAGAGTCTGGCGACTGTCTGACGCGGGTCCGACTGTTGCGATGATCTTGGTGCGTCGGTGCAGAAGTGGAGCAAAATCAATATCTATCGCCATTAAGAATCGCTCGGCCATTTGGTGATGGAGGAATAGATTATAGACTTACCAGATCAATTCTCCGGGAAAAACAAGATGTCGGTGCAATGAATCAGCAGAACGACTCGGATCAGAAAAAGCGACCAGTGGCCACAACCCCCTGGAGTCCTGCGCAAACTCTGGCACTGACCGCTGCAATCGCAATTACCTTGCCCCTGGTCAATATGGTGGTAGCGCTGCTCATGTCGGGAATATCAGCAGCGGTTGACCCCGCATTTGATCAGAAACAGTTCTATCGGGACCTGCGCCAGGACGGTCACTATCTGACCTACGCGTCTCTCGCGGCCAATCTGGCGACCATCTGGCTGGTGTTGCGTTTTATCGACCTGCGCGGAGCTGTGCGCTGGCCCACCTATCTGGCTGCGCGGGCGCCGGCCGCAGGCTGGATACCGGCGATGATCGTCGGCGGTGCAATTTATCTACTGCTTGAGAGGTTTGTTGGGGCACTGTTCGATCGACCTGAGTTTCCTCAGTTTCTGATCGAGATCTACGCCACCGCCGAGCCGATGCTGCTGTTCTGGCTGGCATTGACGCTGGTTGCGCCGGTGGCAGAGGAGGTGCTGTTTCGAGGATTCCTGTTTGTTGGATTGAGAAATTCCTGGCTTGGTAGCAATGGCGCTATCTTGGCCACTTCATTTCTCTGGACGATCATCCATTTGCAATACGATCTTTTCGATAAACTGATGATCTTCGCTCTCGGGATCTATCTCGGCTGGCTACGCGACCGGTTTAACAGCATCCTGCCAGCTGTCATCTTGCATGTGGTGATTAACACACTGGCACTTTCCGGATTGGTAGCGTCTATAGAGCGCTGATGGGACTATTCTGGAACACTAACTCCAGGGATTCTGGTAGTCGAGTCGGCGTCGGTAAGCCGTTTGCCGTCGATGGTGGTGAGCAGTGCCGCAGCATCGCGCATAGCCTGCATCACCTGTTCTTTACCGGATAGTCCAGTGGCAGTGGCTACCGTCTTCCAGCTCCGTTTCTGTAATAGTTTCATGATCAATATGGTCATCTGCTGATCAGAAAGCTGCGGATATTCTGACTGCCCCGCCAGCAGGGAGTTGAATCCGTAGACCAACGAGGGTAGCGCCTCCTCATAGGCTCGTTTGTGAACCGCAAAGGCGCGCCACTCCTGATCCAGCGCGGGGCGTGGGTTCTCTTTTATTTCGTTCATCGCTATGGTGTCTGTTTGCTGTTCTGGTGGCCTTGACGGAGCGTTGTCTGCAGGTTGATGGTGAAATTGATTTAGTAACTGAAATAGCTCCGCCACTATCGCTGGCTCTAATTCCCTCAGCGGCTCTGCGAGCCAGTAGACAAACTTTTCACCAAACAGCCTGCTGGCGTTCTGGACCAGTGTCTGGCCAGCTTCACTCAACGCGGCAGCCATCATCACGGAATGAGCGCCGCTGGTCGGTTCGCGCCGGCTGCCAACATAAATGGGGACCAAACCGACCGCCCCCCAGAAATAGAGTAGTTGTCGGGAAGCGCCAAAACTAACCCCAAACCAGTCAAGTCGATCTCGCCGCGCACCCGCTTCCATCTCAGAAACCAGCCTGCTGCCGATACCCCGTCCGCGCCAGTTGGGGTGGACGACAATACGCATAATCCGGTCCCCCTCCGTCGTTGCCGCATCGGTGATGCCCAGGTGTCCAACCAGGGTTTGAGCTAACAGGTGCCCCCGTGGTCGTCTTTCCCCGTTGAAAATTTTGACTGCCAAATCCTGATCGATATCGCCTTCTCGGCAGACCAGGGCGGTGGCGATAACACGATGTTGCCAGCAGGCAACCCAGACTCTCACATTGGGGCCGTCCAGTAACTGGCGCAGGTCGAGCGGGCGGGTGCGGTAGTGGGCCATCACCAGCAACCCGAAAACCGATCGTAACAGCATTTCATCCCGATAAAGATCGTCCCGGTTAATCTTTTTGAACTCAATCTCATCAACCAGAAACTCCTCCGGACAGGCCGGAGCATCTGCGGATGCATTCAACATCAGGCTCTGGAAAATAGTTTTTTCCAACGGGTCATTTGCCGCATAACGTATCGGTTCGCTCAGTACAACCTTGCTCCACCCCGGGGTTTGTGCGTCGAGTATTTCATTGAACCTCAAAGCGAAACCTCGGCCGCTACCTTCATAGCCATGTACGGTTGATGCAAAGGCGATACGGGGGTACTGCTTTAGCAACCGGCGCAGATGGTTAAGCGGCAGTCCGGCCGCTTCATCAACGATAAGCAGATCACAATCAACCCGTTGACCAATCACCTTGTCGGGGGCGATAAACTTTAAATTTTTATCACTCTCTCCATCACGATTACCGGTAGCTCTCAGCGTTTGTAAAGCGTGTTTAAACAATGTTTTGCATGCTGACTTTCTGGGCGCTGTAACCCTTATGCGGGTCTGGCGTGAACTAATCAGATGCGCAGCAGCAATACCCAGTGCAGCCGATTTTCCCCGGCCACGGTCAGAAAGTAGTAATGCCGGCCGACGGCGATGTCCAATGACAACGTTGGTAATCGCGTCAATGGCCTTTTGCTGATCGGGTGTGACGGAATTAGCTGCGACACCGAGTGCTGGAGTGCCAGCAACGGTCTGAATCGAGTAGCTCCATTCACCCCTGGCACTCCAGCGCACTACGGTCGAATCCAGACCAAGCTGACGGACAAACCGGCGGGTAAAACGATTGGTCACTCTGTCTGCGGTTACCGGATGAACAGCGATGCGCGCCTTGTCGAGATCCAGTTGATCGGGCCAACTGACCGCGTCTGGGGTCAATAACAGTGCTAAGCCACCAGCCTTGACCGATCCGCTAGCAGCCGCCAGAGCATCGGGATTAAACCGCTGGTGGGCGTCAAAAACGAGGCAGCTGATCTCTCGACCCAACAGGTCGCTGGCATGGTGGGCTGCAATCTGGTCTTTCCCGGGCGGAGCGTGGTCTGATATCCAGACGATGCGACCGTCAAACAGCTGTGTGATCTGTTCTGCGGCTAACAGGCACTCCTCGTGGCTTCCCGTAATCCAGAGTAGCCGACGCCAGCGATGCCAGTTTGCATCAGCCATAAGGCTCTCTACGGCGCTCGACCGATCAACTGAAAGCGGTGGAATCATAAACTGCTCTGGTGGCGATTGAACACAGTCAAGGTGTGCACGTTAAAACGGTTCCATAGTGAGGGCCGGTTAGACCGCGCCAATACTAAATTTCAATGCTTAACCTTAACAACAACGCACTTTAAAAAGAACCTCTAACCCTATGAATATTATCGCTTAGTTGTGATCACTTCGGTCTGCACTGGTCAGTTATCAGAACGTCGACTCTGAGCCGAGTTCTGGAACGAAGGCATTTGGCTTTAGACACGAGTAAACCACCGGGTTGGTCTAGCCGGACGGCGTGAGATAGAACAACGTTGCGATGAAGCGTTATCTGCTAGGCTATTTGTAGGTGCTTATTCCACCTTATCACTGGACCCCAGCTGTATTGGGTGTTCTGACAGGACCCAGGGTCATGGAGGAGAGATGATAGACAACACGCTAGAGGAAATAGTCGCCCTTAAAGAAAGTGGCGCCAGGGTACCCCGGGTGATCGTTATCGGAGCTGGTATGTCGGGAATCGTCATGGGTATTCGACTGCTTCAGGCCGGCATCGAAGACTTTGTCATTTATGAGAAAAAAGACAAGGTGGGCGGCACCTGGCGTGAGAACACCTATCCTGGGCTGGCCTGCGATGTCCCCTCTTATTTTTATACCTATAGCTTTGAACCCAACCCCGACTGGAGCCATCGTTTTCCCCCAGGAGCAGAAATTCAGGCCTACTTTGATCGCGTGTTCAGGAAATATCGTCTGGATCGTTTCACCCGGTTTAACAGTGAGATCAAACATTGCCGCTTCAGCGATGGTGGCTGGCATGTTGAACTGGGCAACGGTGAAATTGACAGGGCAGAATTTCTGGTCGCTGCGACTGGAGTGCTTCATCGAGTCTCCAAACCTGCGATTAAGGGCCTGGAGGAATTCTCCGGTAGCTGCTTTCACTCGGCGGAGTGGGATCACGACGTCGAACTGAATGGTAAACGAATCGGTATCATCGGATCCGGTTCCACGGCGCTACAGATGGTTTCGCCGCTGTCCGAACAGGTCGAGAGTCTGACCCTTTTTCAGCGTACTGCACAGTGGGTTATCTCTGTGCCTGACAAGACCTACTCGCCGCGCTGGAAACGTCTGGTTAAAAAATACCCGTTTCTGGCTACCCTGCTCTATCGGGGCTACAAATTTATGATTGAACAGACCCTCGGCAAAGCGGTGATACAGCCTGGCTGGCGGCGTTCCATCCTCAACGCGATGTGTGAACGAAACCTGAAAAAGGTTAAAGATCGAAAACTACGTCATCAGCTCACACCAACCTATGAACCGGGCTGTAAACGCATGGTGGTGTCGGAGTCTTTTTACCCTGCCATACAAAAACCTAATTGCCACCTGGAGACCGAAAAAATTGAGCGAATCGAGGTCAACGGTGTGCGTACCGTAGACGGCGTCCTGCACCCGCTCGACGTGCTCGTGCTTTGCACCGGGTTTGATGGGTTCGCCTTTATGCGACCGATGTCGATGGAAGGGCGCGGCGGTTTAACGTTGGAAGAGGCGTGGAAGAAAGGCCCGCGGGCCTTAAGAGCCCTGGCAATTCCCGATTTTCCTAATTTTTTCATGTTGATTGGCCCCCATTCACCCATCGGTAACTACTCGCTGATCCCTCTGGCGGAGAGTCAATCCATGTACGTGATGCAGTGCATCAAGCATTTTATGCAGGGCGAATTTGCCGAGCTGTCACCAAAAGATTCCGTGGTTGATGGTTATTACCGGCAGATCCGGGAAGCATTAGGGGATACCGTCTGGACCAGTGGATGCCAGAGTTGGTACCTCGATGATGAAGGCGTGCCAGGCCTCTGGCCGTGGACACCACAGCGTTATATGGCTGAAGTTGCCAATCCCGATTTTTCAGAATTCGATCTGGTCAGCGGCTGAATCGGCCACGCCTATGGCATGAGCGGTGGTCGGTCACGCTTTGCGCGAGGCGTAACGCAGAGGTGAACGTTTCGTTGTCATCACCATGCGCACGGGTGGTGATCTGGTGGCAGCCGGTCTGGTTGAAGTCGCCTGATGGTCTGTTGCGCCTGATCGCCAGTGATCCGCTGAGCAACATATTCAGGGCTGTGCATTGACCAGGTAGACGCCATAAATCACCAGAGCTCCGCCGGTTGCCAGTGCCCAACTGAGAGACTCGCCGAGAAAAAAATAGCCGACTCCGACCGACACCAACGGTACCAGAAAGGTGTTGGCGGAAACCCTGGTCGCATCAATGGTCTTGATCAGACCCAGCCAGATCAGCCAGGAACAGGCCAGGCCGATGATCGAACCCCACGTCAGTGAGGCCAGGAAAGCTAGGTCCCAGACTATATCTGACCAGCGTTCGCCGAAAAGATACCCAGATCCCATGATCATCAACCCGCCAACAAGAAAGGGCAGGGCGATAAACCAGTAAACCGATTGCGGGTTGGCCCGCTTTAACGCTACGGTACCGATTGCCCAGGCGAGCGCCGACAACAGTGCCATTACCACACCGTATACGGATACATCGCCGGCGATGCCGCGATAACTGATCAAAGTTACGCCAATAAAACCGATAATCAGGCCAGCTAGTTTTTTGCTCGTTAACTGTTCGCCAAGCAGCCAGTGTGCTAACAAACCGACCACAATCGGTTGGATATAGAGCAGCACTGACGCCAGGCCGGCGGGCAGATAGAGTACTGAGATGGTCGATAGCCCAAAAAAAAGTCCAACATTGAACAGTGTGGATACGGTTAGAGCGGGCCAGGTAAGGTGCAGGTCAATGGTGTCACGGTTGGCGATTGCCAGAGTCGCCAAAAACAGAGCCCCAATGACCGCACGCAACCCTGCAAATAGCAGCGGGGGTGCGTACTGCAAGCCAATTTTCATCACCGGGTATCCAAGTCCCCAGATTAGAATTAACACGGCAAGAAGCAGGTGGGGTCGTCCGGCGATGATGGTCAAAGAGTGGTCGGCCAATATAGGGAGTGAGATGACAAACCGTTACTTTAACAGGGCATGAAATGAGACAGTCGGTTTATGACCTCCACTGCCATAGCAGTTATTCCGATGGCCAATTAACACCAGAACAGCTGGTGCGCAGGGCAGCGGCCCATGGTGTAACCCATTTAGCCGTTACCGATCATGACACCGTCGCCGGTCTTGACGAGGCTTCGGCAAGTGCGCGTGCGCAGCAGGTTTCCCTGATAACCGGGGTGGAGATTTCCGTGACCTGGGAACGGAAAAATATCCATCTGGTCGGACTGGACTTCGACCCCGAATACCCGCCGTTAATCGAACTGCTGCGATCATTGCAGTCTCGCAGGCTGGAGCGTGCCGAGAAGATCGCGTCAAAACTTGCGAGGCGCGGTGTTGAATCGCCGTTGGACCAGGCAATGCAAATGGCTACCGGTCCGTTGGTCAGTCGTGTCCATTTTGCTCATGTTCTGGTTGCGCAGGGCTTTGCCAACAGTTTTGCCGATGCCTTTAAATACTACCTCGGTCAGGGTAAGCCCGCATATGTCACCACTAACTGGGCAACGATGGCTGAAGCGGTCAACGCAATTGTTGCGGCGGGTGGATTAATGGTGATTGCCCACCCCCGTCGTTATCGGCTGAGTCACAACTGGATGCGCCGCCTGTTGAAGGAGTTTCAGCAGGCTGGCGGCTGTGGAATAGAAGTGATCACTGGTCGCACGCGTAATGGTGATACTGAGTCGGTGACTGCATTGGCCCTCAGATATGGCCTGCTAGGTTCTGTCGGGTCAGATTTCCACACCCCTGAGAATGGCTGGGTGGAGGTCGGTAGGCTCGCAGCGTTGCCGGCTGAATTGCAGCCGGTCTGGACTCAATTCAATGAGGGTTGAGCTGGTCGGCAAACTGGTGTTATCTAGTGAATCGTTATAGAATTTACCGCTTGGATGGAGCGACTACCGCGCGAATTCACGCTGCGTTTCTGCGGTCATTAAAAAAACATAGTCAGTCGCCGCTATAACCTCCTCATTACAGCAGGGTCGCCAGTCGACGCGTTGCTGACCTTTACAGCCACCATTTAGTCAGATTTAGAGATAATAGACAGATTTAAATCAACACTGACCGATTGGTCAGTCAGTGTTCGGTCAACATAACATGGGATCCTTAACCTGTGCTGAAAAGAACTTCCCTCCTGTTATCCGCTATTGCGTTTGTCTTAGCCGGCTGTAGCGATGATGTCGCTAAAGGTCCAACGGGCCCTCGCCCCGTTTTGATTACCACTTTTGAGACTACCAGCGGGCGTACCGAAGAGGTGGAGGTAACCGTCGGTCGAATCGAGAGCAAAGCCGAGCCACTGGTCGCCGCCGAAGTGGACGGCAGGATTACCCATATTCACGCCGAAATTGGTGACCAGGTCGCCGCCGGTGCATCGTTAGCCCGGATCGACCCCGAAGACTACCGCCTGGCCCTGCAGTCGGCGAGGTCTGAAGTAGGTCGACTCAGTTCAATGATTGAGCAGCAGCAACGGCTGGTGAATCGTTACCTGAAGTTGCGCGAAGATGAGTTTTTTGCCGAGAACACCCTTGATGAGGCTGCCTCACAGTTGGAGGTCTTGAAGAAACAGCGAATGTCGGCGCAGACCCGCCTGGAGCAGGCTGAGCGCAACTTAAGCCGGGCCGAGGTGGTATCACCACTAAATGGCGAAATCAGCGAGAGACTGGTTAACGAAGGTGATTACGTCAAACGCGGTAATCCGCTGTTTCGAATTTCCACCGACGAATATCTACGCATTGTTCTGCCCTATCCGGAGAAGCTTGCCGACCGGCTGGAACCCGGAAAACTTGTGCGTCTTGAAAGCGCCACTGCCCCAGGTGTGCGGGTGGAGGCTGCTGTGAGTGAAATCAGACCCACCATTGGTGATATCAGCCATGCAGTTGATGTCATTATTGACATGCCCAACCCTGGTAACTGGCGGGCTGGCGGCACTATCAACGGTGAGTTGGTGGTAGACGTTATTGAGCAAGCAGTGATGGTTCCGGAAACCTCTGTGGTGCTGCGTCCTGTGGGTCACGTGGTTTATGTCCTGAACGATGAGCAAAACACGGTCGAAGAGCGGTTGGTGGAGACTGGAATTCTCGCCGACGACCTGCTCGAAATACGCAGTGGGCTGGTAGCCGGAGAGATTGTTGCCAGAGACGGTGCCGGGTTTCTCTCCGGTGGTGCTGCGGTTGCGATACAGCAGAGGTAGGATCCGATGAATCTTCCAGAATTGTCGATACGGCGTCCGGTACTAACCTATATGGTCAACGGCCTGCTGGTGCTGTTTGGCCTGATCGCATTCTTTCAGCTCGGCGTTGCGCGCATGCCCAATGTCGATATCCCGCTGATCACTATCACCACGGTGCAACCCGGCGCCAATCCGACAGTGATCGACAGCAGCATCACCAACCTGGTTGAACGCAGGGTCAACAGTATTCCCGGGATCGATTTTGTCAAATCGAGTTCGACCCCAGGGGTTTCGGTGGTCAGACTCAATTTTAAATTGAGTAAAGATATTGATGTTGCCTTCAATGAAGTACAGACCAAAGTTAATCAGATACTGGATCAGCTTCCTTCGGACTCTGAACCGCCGGTTATCGCCAAGGTAGAAACCGATGCTCAGGCGGTGATCTGGCTCCATTTGCAGGGTAATCGCACCATTCAACAGCTTAATGTCTATGCGCAGAATGTTTTGCGTAGGCAGATTGAGAAAATTGATGGTGTCGGCGATGTGTTCATTGGCGGTATGCGCGAGCGTACTCTACGTGTTGAGCTCAAGCCCGACCGTCTCATCGCCCTCGGCATGACTGTCCAGGACGTGATTCAGGGGTTTCGCAATGAGCACATCCTGTTACCTGGCGGTTTTCTGACGTCTCACTCATCTGAGCGGCTGCTGAAACTCGATCTCGAATACCACAGCGCGCGGGCACTCGGCGATATTGTGATCGGTTATCTGGACGGTAGTGCCATCCATCTCGACCAGGTGGCGGATATTCGCGACGGGGTTTCCGATTTCCGTCAGCTGATGCGTCGCAATGGCGAGCCTCTGGTGGGCCTTGGTGTGGTGAAGGTTTCCGGAGCCAATACGGTTGCAATCATCGACGAAGTCAAGAGAGTGGTCGAAGAAGAGATTCGACCCCAGTTGCCGCCAGGCATGGAGCTCAAGTTCGGTAGCGACCAGTCAAGTTATATTCTCGCCATCGTTATGGCGCTGCAGGAGCACCTGGTGCTCGGCACTCTGCTTGCTGCGGGCATTGTGTTGCTGTTCCTGCGCAATGTAAGAGCGACGCTGATCATCGCGGCGGCGATTCCAGTTTCGCTGTTTGCTGCCATGGCCGCGATGTATTTTCTTGATTTCACCTTCAACTCGATGTCGCTTTTGGGTCTTCTGCTGCTTGTCGGAGTGGTGGTCGATGACGCCATTGTAGTATTGGAGAATATCTATCGCCACCGGGAAGATCTCGACCCTAACCCGATGACTGCCGCGATTAACGGTACGAGCGAGGTGGTGTTTGCGGTTCTTGCCGCTACTGCGTCGCTGGTGGCGATTTTTCTGCCCGTGGTGTTCATGGAAGGGATGGTTGGCCGGTTTTTCACCACCTTCGCGGTGGTGGTGGTGATCGGCGTGATTGCGTCCTGGTTTGTCTCCATGACACTGACTCCGATGATGTGTTCCCGCTTTCTCAAGGTGGGTCACCAGCATGGTCGTATTTACACAGCGCTTGAACGCTTCTTTACCGGGATGGAAGAGAGTTACCGGAAACTGGTCAACTGGGTGCTCGCGCACCGCTGGGGAACCTTGGGTATTGCGACCCTGGTGGTTGCCAGCAGTGGCTGGTTTTTTAATGCGGTGGGCAAGGAATTTATGCCGGAAACCGATATTGGCCGCATCATGGTGATTCTGAAAACGCCGATGGGTTCCAGCATCGAATATACCGACAGCAAAGTACGCGAGCTCGAAGCGTTGATGGCTAAAGAGGAGTCTGAATACAACTTTATTTCCATCGGGCTGTTCTCTCAGTCGCAAGTGAACGAGTCGATCGGTTTTATCGAAATGGTGCCGCTGAACAAGCGTAACTATTCGCAGGAGGAGTTTCTTAATGAATTCCGTAAAAAGCTACCTACTATCGCGGGAGTAAGGGCTTTTGCCACCACGGTGCCGACTCTCGGTGGTGGTCGCGGTGAGAAGCTGCAGTTTGCGCTTCGTGGCCCCAACCTTGACGAAGTCGCGCGCCTGTCAAGGGAGTTGAGACAGAAGCTTCAGGAAGCCGGAGGCATGGGTAGGCTTGATCTGGATCTGCAACTTGATATGCCGCAGATGAAACTGGAAATCGACCGCGTACGCGCACGCAGTGCAGGGCTGACGGCACGGCAGGTGGCAGAAGCGGCCAACGTCCTGGCCGGTGGGCTTGATGTTGCTAAATACAACGACGAACCGGGGGATGGTGAGCGCTACGACATCCGTCTGAAAGCCCAGGAAGGCACCTTCAAATCGCCCGAGGATCTGCGCAAAATCTACCTGCGAGCGACAAACGGAGACCTGGTACGGCTGGATACCGTTGCCAGTTTCCGGGAGATTCTCGGCCCAGCCCGAATTGATCGGGTCAATCTGCAATACGCCGCACAGTTTTATACCGATCCAGACGGCGCGCTGGGAGACGCGGTTGCTACTTTGAATGAGGCAGCGGAGGAGATTCTGCCTATCGGTTATCGCATAGAAATGCTCGGTACCTCCAGGGAGTTTAAACGCACCATGAGTTCGATGGCTTTCGCGTTCGGACTGGCGCTGGTGTTGCTCTATATGGTGCTGGCGAGCCAGTTTGACTCCTTCCTGCAACCGCTGGTGATCATGTCGGCTCAGCCGTTGGCGATGATTGGTGGCCTGGCATTGCTCTGGGCCTCAGGCCATACGCTCAATATCTATTCGATTATCGGATTGATTCTGCTTATCGGCCTGGTTGCGAAAAACTCGATACTGTTGATTGACCTGACCAATCAGCGGCGTAGTCAGGGAATGACTATTGCTGAAGCATTAAAAGATGCCTGTCCGACGCGCCTGCGTCCGGTATTGATGACCTCTTTGACGGTCATCCTATCGATGGCGCCGGCAGCAATGGGCTACGGTCCAGGTGCTGATCGTAACGGCCCTCTATCAGTTGCTGTTATTGGCGGTATGGTCACTTCTACACTGTTAACGCTGGTCGTAGTTCCGGTGGTCTATTCACTCATTGAAAATGCGCTGTTGAGATTAAAGGGCCGGAAACTGGCCAGCGCCATCCATCAGGTCGATTACATCAGCTGATGGCTCGCTGAGGGAGGGAAAGCGTCGGCACTAGGTCCGGCGCCATGCATTACAGGCCGCCTGAACCGTTCTTAAGCCTTCAGTTCTGCTTTGCGACGCCGATTTTACTGCCTCTAGAATCCTGACTCTGACCTCAGCATGGGAGAAAAGCATGAGTAGTGGCCTGATTACGTTGATCGTCTTAATCGGTCTCGCCGGTTGGTTGATATCCATCTACAACCGGCTGGTGTCACTGCGCAATCGATTTAAAAATTCGTTTGCGCAAATAGACGTGCAGCTAAAACGCCGTTACGAGCTGATCCCCAATCTGGTAGAAACAGCGAAGGCGTTTATGAGCCATGAGCGAGAAACGCTGGAAGCAGTGATCGCCGCACGCCAGGGGGCGGTTTCAGCGCGTCAACGTGCCGCCACGGACCCGGCCGATGGGCAGGCAGTGGGCAGCCTGCTTGCTGCGGAAGCCACGCTTACCGGGACTTTGGGTAAGCTTTTTGCGCTGCAGGAAAACTACCCCGACATTAAAGCTGACACCACCATGCAGCAGTTGATGGAGGAGTTGACCAGCACCGATAACCGAGTCGCGTTTGCCCGTCAGGCCTACAACGATGCGGTCATGGACTACAACACTTCCCGTGAAGTGTTCCCGAACAACTTCATCGCCGGCCCGTTCAAATTTCTTGAAGCCAGGCTTTTCGAAATTGAAGTCGAAGAAGAGCGACAGGCGCCGAAGGTAAATTTCTGATTCGCTGATCGCTGGTACTGCCAGGCTCACTGCTGTCGATTGGCTTGACCAGGTGGGCTTCGAGATCAGATCAAATAGTCGATACGATACCGATTGAATTGTCGGCGCGATGAACTTTTTTGAGCATCAACTGCAGGCACGCCGGCAGAGCAAACTGCTGATACTGCTCTTTCTGCTGGCAGTGACGCTGATTGTTGCCGCGGTCAATTTTGTCGCTGCTTTCGGTTATCTGTACGGCGCAAGCGAAATAGGTCTCGCTGCGCCGGCTGCCGTTTCTGATCTCGGTGTCGGTTTCTTTTTGCCTACCTCATTGGTGGTCATTGCGGTGGTCCTTGGGGCCACCCTGTGGAAACTATCCCAGCTGGGCCGTGGTGGCCATGTGGTTGCGGAAATGCTCGGTGGCGAGCGTGTTGATCCGGGAACCCACAACCCTCTACAGAGCAGGTTGATCAATATTGTCGAAGAGATGGCGATCGCATCGGGGACACCAGCTCCGCCTGTCTATCTGATCGACAGCCCTGGCATTAACGCCTTTGCCGCAGGTTTTTCCCCTAACCAGGCGGTCATCGGTGTGACCAGTGGCTGTATCGAGCTGCTTTCCCGCGATGAGTTGCAGGGGGTTATTGCCCATGAGTTCAGCCATATTCTCAATGGCGATATGCGTCTCAACATGAGGCTGATTGGGGTGCTTCATGGCATCATGATTATCGGTTTGCTGGGACAGGCGTTAATGCGTGGCACCTTCAAACGTTCCCGTTATCGTTATCGTTACCTCGATAGCGATCCAGCACGCCGACGCAGCGCTGGTGGCGCACCGCAGACATTCCTCGTCGGTGCCGCGTTAATGGTGGTCGGTTATCTGGGATTTTTCCTCGGCAACCTGATCAAGGCCGCAGTCTCCAGACAGCGGGAATACCTCGCAGACGCCTCGGCGGTGCAATTCACCCGTAATGCTGATGGTATTGCCAATGCTCTACGCAAAATCCGCCTGCACATCGGTGGAGCGCGAATCGATGCCCCTAACAGTGAACAGCTGAATCATATCTTTTTTGGCGAGGCTCTGAGCGCCGGCTTTGCCGGATGGCTGTCGACCCATCCGCGGCTGGAACAACGGATCCGTCGTATCAAACCCCATTTTCCGATTGACCATGATCCATTGCCAGGGGTGGGTGTGGAATATCTTCAAGGTGCTGACCCCATTCCAGACCTGTCCGCCTTCGTTGCTGGCGCGACTACCGAGCCGGGCAACCTGTCTGCTGCGACCGCGACTGTCGCCGCCGGGGATGTCGTTGAGCTGATTGGTAAACCTGGGGAGCAGCAACTGGCAAGGGCCGTGGAAATTCATCGGGCCATTCCCCAGTCGCTACTGGATCAGCTTCACTCGCAACGAGGAGCACGGGCTTTGTGCCTTTCACTGTTACTATCCGGGAACAACGCGATTCAGCAGTTACAGCTTGAGTGTTTGCGGGCCGAGTTGCGCGGCAATGAGCGGGCCGATGACAATCAGGTGACTCAGCTAGTGGCTCAGATCGCGGCCATGGGCGGACAGTTGCAGCGCCTGTCAGATGAGCTGCGCCTGCCACTGCTGGATATTGCATTACCGGTATTGAGCATGATACCTGGCAGCCAGATTAGAGTTCACTTGAGGACCATGCGAGCGGTCATGCTGGTATCTCAACAGGTGGAGCTCCGGCAGTATGTGATATTTGCCATCTGCAGAGCTCAGCTGTTGCCGTCAGGTGACAGGGTTGCTCGGCATCGGTCATTACAGAAGGTTATCGCTCAGGTGATGATCGTTACCGCCATCGTTGCTCGTGCCGGTCACGACGATGAAGCTGAGGCAGAAGCGGCATTTCTTGCAGCCATGAACGGCGCAGGCGTCGCCGATATGAAGTTGCCAGCCGTCAGCAAAACGGGGATTGGCGCACTGGAAAAATCACTGCGAGAACTGACTGACCTGGCATTGATGCCAAAAATGAAGCTGGTAGAGGTGTTGGCGACGGCGATATTACATGACGACGAGGTTCGTATAGACGAGCGTGAAATCCTGCGGGCCATCTGTGAGATACTCGACTGTCCATTACCTCCGTTGTCCAGCTAAGTCACGCATAAACCAGACCACACCCGGTTTGCTACCTGCCCACTGCCGATATTCCTCTATCGAAACTCATGGAAAACCTGATCGTCTACCTGCTGCCGCCGTTGATCGGTGCCGTTATTGGTGGAGTTACCAATGATGTCGCCATTCGTATGCTGTTTCGTCCCTATGATGCGATCCGTATCGCCGGGTGGCAGCTGCCCCTGACTCCGGGATTGATTCCCCGTGAACGGCACCACATCGCAGCGGCGATTGCGGACACTTTTGTCGCCCACGTCTTCGGTAGCGAAGATGTAACCGAGCTGTTTCTCACCGATGGCGTAAAACAGCAGTTACAGGAGCGGGTCGGAGAACTGATTACGCGCCTTGGTGGCATGTTGGAGATCAACGACACCATGTTAACCATGGCCAAAGGCATGGCTACCAACATGTTGATCGCAGAAATCGGCAAGGTCGCTGAACAGGCGGGTAGCGAAAGCGACCAGATCAAACAGCGCATCCAGGCAAAAATAGATAACCTTGATGTCGCTACGCTGGAGGAACTGGTGCTTGGCTTTTCGCGCAAACAGTTTCGCCACATTACGTGGTTCGGCGTGTTGCTCGGAGCGTTGATCGGCGTCGTGCAGGTCGTGGTGTTTCAGGTGCTGGGTTAAGCCAGGTTGATTGGCTACCGGACTGGCTCTATCTGTTCGCAGTTATCTGGTGTTAAGTGATCTGGTTTAAAACACAGCGCCTTTGGACGTTGCTCAGTGAGGCTGGCAACTCAGACTAAACAGTTGGCTCAGCAACAACCATCTGCTCGGAAAATTATCCATATCGATATGGACAGCTTTTTTGCGTCCGTTGAGATTCTGGATAATCCGGCTTTGGCAGGCCGGCCAATCGCCGTCGGTGGGCGGCCCGATCAGCGGGGAGTTATCGCAACCTGCAGCTATCAGGCCCGCACCTTTGGTGTTCGCTCAGCCATGTCGTCGGCACAGGCAGTCAAACTCTGTCCGCAACTGCTGATATTGCCGCCGCGAATCGACCGGTATCGGGAGGTTTCACAGCAACTGCAACAGCTATACGCGGAATTTTCCGATCGCATAGAGCCGCTTTCACTTGATGAGGCCTATCTGGACTTTTCTGACGCGCAACTTCACCAGGGTAGTGCGACTCTGGCTGCAAAGGCGATTCGCCGGCGAATCAGCGAACAGACAGGCCTGTCGGCCTCTGCTGGGGTTGGACCTAACAAGATGTTGGCGAAAATTGCCAGCGACTGGAATAAACCCGATGGTCTGTTCGTTATCCGCCCGAACGAGGTTGCTGCGTTTGTTGTTGAATTGCCCGTGAGCAAATTGTTTGGCGTGGGATCAGTCACCGAACAGAAATTGCGGCGGATGGGCATTACAACCTGTGGTCAGCTGCAGCGGATAGCGGCAAATGAGCTAAGCGATCGATTCGGTAAATTCGGTACCCGCCTTTATCAGCTCTGCCGTGGCGAGGATAACCGGCCGGTCGAACCGCGGCGGCAGCGAAAGTCACTGGGGGTGGAAAAAACCTTCTCTGCAGACCTGGCTGATTTCGCCAGCTGCGAAGCAGCGCTGAAGAGCCTCTTCCAGAAATTAACCGAACGTCTTGAACGGCGTCTTCAGGGTCGAGAGAAAAAAATCACCACGCTGGTGTTGAAAATCACACTCTCTGATTTCAGCCGTCACACGCTGCAACGCACCCATCCTGAACCCGATTGGTCGCTCTTCAGATTGCTACTGCAGAAGGCCGTGTCCCGGTATAACCTGCCAGTGAGATTGTTAGGGATTGCCGTACGCTTCGGTGATGATCAGTTTCCCTGCAGACAGCAGAGCTTGTTACCTTAAGTCTGGCCCACAAATGCCGAAACAGCGGGTATCAACCAAACCTATCGGCAATAAAAATGGACAGAGAACTTACAACGCCTTCTATCACGATTCTCGCACAGAGCGAACGGGGAGAGAGTCTGCTTAATCTACTTGCCGCTGCGGGTCGAAAGCTACATCTTTTTACCCGAGATTGCGACCTGCTGTATCAGCTTTCCCAGCAACCACCTCAACTGCTGATCATCGATGCGGACTCTACCGGTATTGATATCCAGTCATTACTATTCAGAGCGCAGGCCAGCTGTGACGGGCAGATGCCGATGGCGCTCCTGCTCGCTGCGCAAGAGACCGAGATAGAATTGTTGGTTGGGACCTCCTGCGGGCTGCTTGACTGTCTTCCGGCCAACTGCGATATGAAGCTGCTGCGGGCGAAGGTCAGCTTTCTACTCGGTCTGCAAAAGCAGCAGTCGATTCATAGCGAAGCGCTACGTCAGCTGGAACAGATCAGCCATCATCAACGGGTGCTGCTGGAAGCGACGGCGGATGGCCTGCTGGGGCTGGATAAGAGCGGAGTCATTCGGTTTGCCAATGCCGCGGCGGGAGATTTGCTCTGCTGCCGGAGTGAGCAATTGATCGGCAGGCATTTTAACAACCTCACCGACCCCGAGTGGTATCAACGCTCGCTAATCGCGCCAACGTCTGCTGAAGCTATCGAAAACAGAAGGGGTTCCCAATTTAGTCACCCTGCGGCTATCTCACTCTTTGAAGAGGACTGTTATTTCTACCGCGCCAACGGTCGGGCTTTTCCTGTGGCCTGTCGTCCCGGACTTGTGGATGGTGACTCCGATTTCGATTCCGTCGTGCTGTTTGAAGATATTTCGGTACGAAAAAAAGAGGAGGCACACCTACGCCAGCGCGCTGAGCGTGACGCCCTGACGGGTCTTGCCAACCGGGCAGTGTTTGAAGAATTTCTTGAAGGTACATTGGCGCGGGCAGCGCGGTCAGGCAAGCAGGTTGGGTTACTTTATCTGGACCTGGATAATTTCAAACCAATCAATGACCGGCTCGGTCACCAGGCCGGTGATCAGCTGCTGCTGCGGGTGGCAAAACTGCTTAAAGAGTCGGTCCGCGCAGGTGATCTGGTGGCGCGTCTGGGGGGTGATGAATTCGTGCTCGTGCTTGATGATGTAGCCGGTCAGGAGGGGTGTGAAAAAGTTGTGGCCAACATCAGCAAAATTTTCGCTGTGCCCCACCGCATCGGCAGAGCCACCGTTCATTGCGGTTCTAGTATTGGTGTCGCCCGGTTTCCGGTGGACGGCAAAGACCCGGCTACCCTTCTCGCCGTAGCCGATGAAGCGATGTACCGGCAGAAACAGGCGAATCATCAAGCTGTTAGTGACAAATTAACTGCAGTCGCCTGACTTTTTCTTCCGCCACAGGCAGGATTTTCTGTCAACCCTGCTGTTTCCAGGGGGCGATGCCGATATGATTACGCTCTTCGAATTGTAAGTTGGAACCCCAGCTGGTATCAGTTATCTGGAGAGCGGAATGGAAATCAGTCAGCGCACAGTCACCACGGGTGGATTTGAGACCTTTTACCATGAAACAGGAGCGGGAAATGAGACCACCTTGCTGCTGCTGCATGGCTCCGGCCCGGGTGCCAACGCGATTTCAAACTGGCAGTTTGCGTTACCTTATCTAGGTCAAACCTACCACTGCCTGGCGCCTGATATCGCCGGGTTTGGTGAGAGTCCCTGCCACCAGCCGCCGACCGGTGCGGCTGCCTGGATTGATGTCTGGGTGCGGCAGATGATCGACTTTATTGATGCACTGGGACTCCAGAAAGTCAGCCTGGTAGGCAATTCCATGGGCGGTGGCGTGTCGCTACACCTCGTTGACCGTTACCCAGACCGTTTTGACCGGGTGGTGCTGATGGGCGCCGTTGGTGCACCCTTCGTCGCTACCGAGGGGCTAAAGCGCGGCTGGGGCTATTATCAGAATCCGAGCAAGGAAGAACTTGCCTATCTGGTTGGGAAATTTCTTTTCGATCCCGCAGTGATAGGTGGCGACGTCGATGCGATTGCTGAAACCCGCTACAAGTTTGTCATGCAGGATCAGATTCGCGATCAGTTTGTTGCCATGTTCCCCGGCGATACTCAGACACATGTGGATGCCTTTGTGTTGCCGCCGGAACGGTTAGCGAAGATGGAGCAGCCGTTTTTGCTCACCCACGGCAGAGAGGATTTCTTTATTCCTTTGAGCAACTCTTACCACATGGAAGAACATCTGCCCAACGCCCAGTTGCACGTGTTCGCCAAATGTGGCCACTGGATTCAGATTGAGCAGCGCAATTCGTTCAACAATCTGGTCAGGTTTTTCTTCGATGGCGCTCTCGATCAATAAGCCTGCTGGTCTGCTGCCATGGAGGCAGTGTGCTCAGGGTGCAACGTGCCCCAGGGGTGCAACGTGCCCCAGGGGTGCAATGTGCCCCGGCTGCTCGGTAGCTTGGTCAGTGTCGATAGGTGTCCCGTTTAAGGTCGATCAATCCGGTCACCTTGCCGGCTTTAAGAAAACGGACGATGTTGTCAGTTGCATGACTTACCGATTCCAGCTCTGCCCCTGGAGATCGGGGCGAATTATGGGGTGAGCCGAGAACGTTAGGCAGGTCGAGCAGTGGGTATTCCAGTTTGAATTTCCCATGACGAAATGGCTCCACCCACCAGGCATCTATTCCGGCACTGATGTCGGGATTGTCCCGCAAACAGTTGTAGAGCGCGCGTTGGTCGATCAATTCTCCGCGGGCAACGTTGACCAGGATGGCATCTTCCCGCAGCCAGGCCAGCTGTTCAGCGCCTATCACTCCTTCAGTAGCACGGGTTAACGGCAGGCAAAGCACCAGCAGGTGAGATGCGGCAACCACCTGCTGTAGGTCATCGAGGGTGCCGGTGAACTCCACATGGGGTTGCGGTTTACCAGTGCTGTTAATCGCCAGGATCTCCATATCGAGCATGCGTAACAGATTAGCGACTTCCCTGCCGATGCCACCGTAACCGATGATGCCGGCGGTTTTGCCGCGCAGCGTTCCGGTAACCGACATAAAATCGAATTCCCCAGACTGCATCGCCTGGTGGCGCTGTGGGAGTTGCTTCGCCAGGGATAGCGCCATTGCCAGTACGTGTTCGGCGATCGGTTTGGCAAATCCACCCGCATTACCGGCCAGCGGAACCATATGCGGAAAGTGGCTGAAGTCGATGTGGTCAACGCCGGCGCTTAGAAACTGCACGAAATCGAGTCGCGGAATCTGATCTGCCGGTAGGGCGGCAAGCTCTTTCTCGGGTTGCAGAGCGAAAAGGATATTGCTTTCCAGAAGCATCTGCCGGCGTTTCAGTTCCTCCTCCGCCGGAATCTGGTTCAGGAATCGCACTTCAGCTATCTCTGCCAGTTTGCTTTCAATGACAGAGCGACTATCAGTAGAGTTGAAGGTTACGCAAACTTTGGGTAGCGGTAATTTCATCGTATATCACCTCCTGATTTGATTTCCCCTCGCAGTTGGCAAGCGCGGAACCAACCAATATTGTTTAATCTAACAGCTAAAAAACACGTGCGACTGCTATAGGACAATTTCCGCGCGAGTTACCCTCTGTAACGGGTAAAATTGCGCGATTACATCATGTTGCCTGTGCCGGTAATCAGCAAGTGATCGATCAGCTAGAGCTGCTTGTGAACCGTGCGGCTGGGCAACTCAGGACATCCAACCGCCTCTCCGGCAGGGCAAGAGCTTGTGTCAGCAACCATTACCGAACAACTGATTGAATCGCTACAGAACCGCCGCGCGCTACTGGAATCGGACCTCTGTCAGGAACTGGGTCGCTATTATCTGCTCGACTGGCTCGGCTCTGCGATCGCCGGACTGGCGACAACAACCGGCCAGGCATTTGTGCACTACGGGAACACGCAAGGTGCAGGCAGCTCCACCGCGCTCGGCGTTAGCGGGCAACGCTCGGCAGAAGTTGCTGCACTGGTTAACGGCGCACTTTCACATATTGTCGAGATGGATGATGTGGAGCGCGCCTCGGTGATTCATCCAGCCGCGGTGGTGATACCTGCTGCTCTGGCCGCTGCTGAACAGGTCAAAGCCAGCTCTCAACAACTT
>JBPEXY010000045.1:0-1632 GCA_052031065.1 Immundisolibacteraceae bacterium
GCGCGCTGCCCATCTGCCAGAACAGCCATGACATGCACTCGGCCCGGGCTGAGGGTTCGGTGGGTAAAAACTCGCCAAACTTTTCCGCAAGGTAGAGCAGAATTGCGCCCGATTCAAACACCCGGGTCGGTGGTGAGGTGCTACGGTCCAGCAGCGCCGGTATTTTCGAGTTGGGATTAATCTCGACAAAGCCGCTGCCGAACTGATCCCCCTCCATGATGTTGATCAGGTAGGCGTCATATTCAGCATCCTGATGGCCGAGAGCAAGCAACTCCTCGAGCATGATGGTCACCTTGATGCCATTTGGCGTCGCCAGCGAATGGAGCTGCAGTAGATGTTCACCGACCGGCAGATCTTTGTCGTGGGTAGGACCGGCAATGGGACGATTGATGTTGGCGAAGCGGCCGCCGCTTTCGCTCTCCCATTTCCAGACTTTTGGCGGTGTATAGGTTTCGTTATTGCTCATGGGAACTCCCGTTGTCAGTGATATCGGTGTTATTGGATTCGGTTCTTACGATTAGCGGTCGACTATTGTTGCTGCGGTGGCCAGATCGCCCGGCAACCCCTAGCCCGGCAACAAGCAGGATTCCATAAACCAGCCAGAAGCACCATTCCGCCGGACCGGAATGGCCGAATGATTCCAGCGAGGTATTAAGATCCAGCCAGCACCAAAAGGGCAAGGTTGCGATTGTTAGCGCGAACGCGAATGGTAACGTCAGTAGCGCCCAGACAAACAGGAGAATAGCCAGTCTAAGCAGCGGCCGTTTTCCCAATGCGGGTTGCTCTACCGGCTGTTGGTGATTCGCTCCGGCGGTAAAACCAATGTCAGAGATGGTAAACGTCGACGAACCCGACCACCACATCGTTGAGCAGCACTACTTTCTTGTTGCTGATTTTCAGCTCGCCCTGGTCGCGCACCAGGGTATGTTGGTAATAACCGCCGTAGATCAGCTGCTCTTTATCGCGGTAAATCTGCGACATCCAGTTGGAGGTGGCGACGATACGCTGATCGTCCGCCTGCTGAATGGCGACATTACTCACCATGTGATTGGTGCGCGGCAGCGGATAGGAGGCTGGCGAATCACCGCTGGTAAAGCGCCAGATGCGATGTTCAAGCTCCTTGCGGTTATTCATGTAGATGATCGAGACTTCCGCCTCCGGGTCGGTGGTCAGCTCGTTTTCGTTCACCCACGAGGGCGCCCAATAGGTCATATCCTCGGTATAAAGCTCTAGCCACTCCTGCCAGCGTGCCTGATCGACCAGATAGGCTTCACGGTAGAGAAACTGTTCGACCTCGATCTGCAGTGCACTGCTGTCGGCTGCTTGACTGTTCATAGATTCAACTCTCTCCCTGATCGGTACTCACCGCTGACGAAGCGGTCAACCGCGCATTGCCAGTTCACGCTTCTGCCCTTCTTCCATCAGCCGCACCCATTGCTGGTACTGGCGCACAGAGCCGCCCTCCCAACCTACCGCGCCGCCATGCAGTGGATCGGTCACGTTCACCGCCGCGGCGCGATCATCAGGGCCATCAAACTCGGTATGCAGACCAAACGAGGCGTCACTCCACGGAGCACTGGCAGCCGCTGCACCCACCTGACACTGTTCAAACTCGTGATTGTCGTCGGGACC
>JBPEXY010000046.1:0-14783 GCA_052031065.1 Immundisolibacteraceae bacterium
TACCGGCATGTGGAACACCTCTTCAGCCAGCTCTACCACACCGTCCATCTTTGAACTGCCGCCTGTCAGCACCACGCCGGAGGCAATCAGACTTTCAAAACCACTGCGTCGTAACTCGGCCAGAACCAGGCCAAACAGCTCTTCGTATCTCGGTTCCACCACCTCGGCAAGCGTTTGACGCGCCAGCCGCCGCGGCGGGCGATCACCAACACTGGGCACCTCAATGGTCTCCTCACCGGATGCAAGCTGTGCCAGCGCACAGGCGTATTTGACCTTGATCTGCTCAGCAAACTGGGTTGGGGTACGTAGCGCCACCGCAATATCGTTGGTTACCTGATCACCAGCGATCGGGATCACCGCGGTATAGGCGATAGCTCCGCCAATAAAAACCGCGATATCCGTCGTACCACCACCGATATCGACCAGACAGACCCCCAGTTCCTTTTCATCTGGGGTTAGCACCGAGTAACTGGATGCCAGCTGTTCGAGGATAAAATCATCCACTTCAAGCCCACATCGGCGAACGCACTTGACGATGTTCTGGGCAGCACTGGCGGCACCGGCAACGATATGCACTTTGGCTTCAAGCCGCACCCCCGCCATACCGATCGGCTCACGAATACCTTCCTGGTCGTCAATCACATACTCCTGCGGCAGTACATGGAGCACGCGCTGATCCATCGGAATTGCCACCGCCCGCGCGGCATCAATCACCCTGTCGACATCGACCTGGGTGACCTCGCGATCACGAATAGCGACGATACCGTGAGAATTGAGGCTGCGGATGTGGGAGCCGGCAATACCAGCGTAAACAGAATGAATCTGACATCCGGCCATCAGTTCCGCTTCCTCTGCGGAACGTTGCATGGCAGACACCGTCGACTCGATGTTGACCACTACCCCTTTTTTGAGACCCTTCGATGGGTGACTGCCAAGACCAATCACCTCAATCTCACCATCCTCGCCCACCTCACCGACGATGGTGACAATCTTTGAGGTCCCGATATCCATCGCCACCAGCAGGTTTTTGTCTTGTGTACGACTCATTTACCTAACATCCCGCTCCAGAAGAATAGTGTCGGGCGCGAAGGCCACGGCAACTCCGTCGCTGTAACGTAAATCGATTGTCCTCACTGCCGGCCAGTGCTCCCTTAGCTGATCCCTGTAGACGGCAAATAACTTCGCCCATGAGACCTGATCCGGTTCGCCACGAAACAGCAGTTCTACCCCGTCGGCCAGTACCAGTCGCCAGATTCCCCGTTCATCCAGATGCACCTCGGTTAACGGCTGCGGCAATTCGGTGAGTTGCTCGCGCAGTTTTTGCAGACTTGAAAATAGATACCCTTCGCTGCCGACCGGGCCGGAAAGCAGCGGCAGAGCATCAAATTGCGCCATTGCAGCCACTGAAAAGAATTCACCCTGTTGGTCGATTAACCCTGCCCGGCCCCAGCGGGCTTGAGGTTGGCGTTCGATGATGGTGATCGCCAGCTGATCGGGCCATTTTCTGCCGATACGAACACTTTCGACCCAGGGCAGGTCACTAACCAACCCCTGCACGGCGCCCACATCCAGGTCAAAAAAACTGCCACGCGCCGCCGGTGCCAGGCGTTGCTGTAGCAATTCCGGGTCCAGACGGCGCAGCTCCCCGCTCACCTCAACTTTACGCAGCGGAAACCAAGGCCCACTGGAGCGGTCCGGCAGAGCAACCAGTGCACCCGGCACCAACACTCCCAGCGATACCAAAGCTAGCGGATAGACCATCCAGTGACGCCAAATCAGCGCCAGTCGTTTCCACAACGGCTGATTGGGTACTGAACTTACATGCCGCGTGGCTCCACGCGCTTTATTTCGTGGCCTGGCCAATGACCACCTCCCCGTCAACATCGTGGTCACCACAACTGGTCAGCAATATCAGCTCGATCAACTCTGCAAATGAGAACCCCGCTTCAGAGGCGGCCATCGGAACCAGCGAGTGGGAGGTCAAACCTGGCACGGTATTGACCTCCACCAACCACGGTCTCTGCTGCACATCCAACATGAGGTCAACCCGGCCCCAGCCAGCGGCGCCGATGGCTTGAAATGCTCGCTGCGCTATCGCTTTCACTTTCTGCTGCAGGTCGATCCCCAGCTCCACCGGACAGATATAGCGGGTCTCATCGCTTTGATACTTCGCCTCGTAATCGTAGAACCGGTTGACCGGCCTGATTTCCACCAGCGGCAACGCTTCGCCTAACAGCAGTGATGCGGTTATTTCCGTGCCATCAATGTAAGCTTCTGCCATCACTGCAGCGCCACAGGCAGCTGCGCTGATCCATGCCTGACCAATCTGAGCTTTCTGTTCAACCAGGGTGATACCGACGCTCGATCCTTCGGTAGTCGGTTTGACAATCAACGGCAATCCAAATCGCTCAGCTGCGGCGTATAACTCCGACTCATTGGCGACCAGGGTCCAGTCCGGTGTTGGCAACCCGGCGGCAAGCCAGAGGGTCTTGCATAGATGTTTGTCCATACCGATTGCTGAAGCGGCAGCAGAACTGCCGCTATAAGGCAGACCGAGCAGATCCAGAAAACCCTGCAGAGCTCCATCTTCGCCGCCTCTGCCGTGGGCGGCGATGAAGACACGATCAAACTGGCCTGCAATAGCGCGCTGCATGAACGCCCGGTCCAGTTCCACCTGTTCGACCTCGACACCACGCTCCAGCAAGGCGGCCAACGTGGCCGCTCCGCTCATTAGTGAGATCTCGCGCTCAGCCGATTGCCCCCCACAACAAACTGCGACCCGCCCGTAGTCGGCCGCATCCCGTCCATTGAGCAGCGTCGCTAAGTTCATAACGGCACTCCAACAATATGCACCTCGGGTATCAGCTCGACTGCTTGCAGCCGCTTCACTTCGGAACGAATCAGCTCGATCAGCGCTTCGATATCTGCAGCAGTCGCGCTGCCATCGTTGACGATAAAATTGGCATGTTTTTCAGAGACCTGCGCACCACCGATACGCCTACCTTTCAAACCAGACCGTTCAATTAATTGGCCTGCGTGACCCTGCTCAGGATTACGAAACACCGAACCCGCGCTCGGCTGATCAAGTGGCTGCGCCTGTTTTCGCCAACGCAGTATTTCCCGAATACGTTCTCGAATCAGTGCCGGGGTACCACTGATCAATTCCATATGAGCAGCGACAAACCATTCCTGGCCAATACCTTTAACCTGCCGATAGCCCACATAAAATTCATTAGCTGTGCGCACACGAAGCTTGCCAAACTGATCGATTGTTTCTACCGCGCGAACCAACTCCCAGGTGGAACTGCCATGAGCACCGGCGTTCATCGCCAACGCGCCACCGAGGGTGCCGGGAATGCCGGCAAAGAATTCACCGCCGGCAAGCCCTGCATCAGCGCTGTAACGGGCCAGGCGGGCACAGGTCACTCCGCTCTCAACCCTGAGCACACCATCATCCATCAGTTCAATAGAGTTCAGATGTCCCGCGAGACAGATCACCAGGCCAGGTATCCCGCCATCGCGCACCAGCAAATTGCTGCCAAGTCCACACCATAGCGCTGGCGCCTCCCGGTTCGGCGATTGCCGCAGAAAATTGCACAGATCAGCCAGGTCCTTCGGTTCGAAGAAAA
This sequence comes from Immundisolibacteraceae bacterium, assembly GCA_052031065.1. Lineage (GTDB taxonomy): Bacteria > Pseudomonadota > Gammaproteobacteria > Immundisolibacterales > Immundisolibacteraceae > JBPEXY01. The sequence continues at coordinate 3,630 of JBPEXY010000046.1, forward strand.
GAGCAGCGGGTCCACCAACGCGCCAGCTGGTATGGCGCGACATGGGTTCATCAAAACGCACTCGCTCTTCGGCAGTCATGGCAGTGGAAAGCATCACCATCAGCACACACCCCGACGACCATCAGTTGGTGAAGCGAGTGGCTCAGGTATCCCAAACTGCTCTACCAGTTGCTGGGCCATGGCGCCAATAGATCCAGCACCCAGAGTGATCAACAGATCCCCGTCTCGGACCAGGGGCTGAAGAATTTCTGCCAGCGACTGCTGCTGTGTCACCAGCACCGGATCAAGCTGTCCACGTTGACGAATCGCCCGTGCCAGACTAGCGCCATCGGCTCCAGGTATCAGTGCCTCTCCAGCGGGGTAAACATCCAGCAGTACCAGTAGGTCGGCGGCGACCAGCTCACGGCAGAACTCGTCAAACAGATCACGGGTCCGACTGTAGCGGTGGGGCTGAAATATCACCAACTGACGCCGCTCTGGCCAGGCGCCGCGCGCTGCTTCCAGGGTCGCCGCAATCTCCTGCGGATGGTGGCCATAATCGTCGACCAGCAGACAATCAGCGCCATTGATACGTAGCTGGCCCAACTGTTCGAAACGGCGCCCCACACCGGCAAAGCCGGCGAGGCCCCGACCAATCGCGTCGGTACCCACCCCCACCTCATCGGCAACCGCAATAGCAGCCAGTGCATTGAGTACGTTATGTCTGCCCGGCATATTCAGATCGACCTCTAACCAGGCCGGTTCGCCGGGACGATCGACAGTGAAAAAGCTGCGGGTGCCGTGGTAACGAATATCTACCGCCCGATAATCTGCAGGATGGTCAATCCCGTAGGTCAACACCGGTTTCTGCAGCCTGCCCTGTATACGCCTGATGCCGTGATCATCGATGCAGAGCACCGCCAGACCGTAAAACGGCAGCCGATGGATGAACTCGACAAACACCCGGTCGAGCTGGTCACGGTCACCGCCATAAGTTTCCATATGATCCAGGTCGATATTGGTGATGACCGAAATCTGCGGATTGAGGTGCAGAAAGGAGGCGTCGCTCTCATCCGCCTCTGCTACCAGATATTCACCTGCGCCCAATCCGGCATTGCTGCCAGCAGCCTTTAATTGGCCACCGATAACAAAGGTCGGATCAATCCCGCCCTCAGCGAGCAAGCTTGCTACCAGGCTTGTCGTGGTCGTCTTGCCGTGGGTGCCGGCGATAGCAATGCCATTACTCAGGCGCATCAGCTCCGCTAGCATCTCCGCGCGTGGCACAACGGGAACTTTCAACCGCCGCGCGGCTAATAGTTCTGGATTTTCCGCGCCAATCGCCGATGAAGTGACCACCACATCACATTGTTCGATAGCGCCGGCATCATGTCCCACCGCGACCTCTGCACCCAACGCTTTCAACCGCTGTAGAGCCGCGCTGTCGCGCTGATCGGAACCGGTCACTCGATAACCCTGATTGATTAGCACTTCCGCAATACCGCTCATACCGACACCACCGATGCCGATGAAATGGATCTGACTGACACGATTACGCACGATACTGCTCCAGACAGATATCAGCAGCCTGCTGGGCAGCATCGGTTCGTGCCAGCGCAGCAGCGCTGTTCGCCATTAAGGCCAACACTTTCTCTGTGCAAACCTGTTTCAGTGCGGCAATCAGTTTGTCGACAGTCAATTCCCGTTGCGGCAGCAACCGAGCCGCCTGTGAATCGGCCAGATAGGCGGCATTGGCAGTTTGATGATCGCCTGCTGCACTGGGCAGGGGAATCAATATCGACGGCAACGCCGCAGCACAGAGCTCACTGACCGTCTGTGCGCCGGCCCGCGCAACGACCAGATCAGCCCATTGATAGACAGCGGGCATATTGGCAATAAATCCGCAGAGCGAGAGCGGCGCCGGTGACTGAAAATCAATCTCATCACCAGCTGCACAATGCGGCTCGAGTCCGGCGCTTTGGTAGGCCTCGACTGTTTCATCAAACAGTCCTCGGCCACACTGATGGATAATCTGCAACCGGCTGGCAAACGGGGTCGCTGCCAGCGCCACCACCAGCTGGTTAATCGCGCGCGCGCCCTGACTGCCACCGAGAACCAGCAATCTCACAGGGTCATCACTATCGCGACGGTTAAAGCGACCGCTACGGCCAGCTAATTCGCTCATCGGCTGGGACACTGGATTACCAACAAACAGACGCCGGTAGTGATCAGCCTGCTCATCCCCCTGCCCTTGGGCTCGATAATCACCAATACCGCTAACACCGGTAACCTGCGGAAACCCAAACAAAGCCACTCTGGAAAGTGGCAACAGCAACCGGTTGGTCAAACCGATTACCGCATTCTGCTCATGCAGCACCAGAGGGCAACGTAACAGCCAGGCTGCCAGACCACCCGGCCCAGCGACATAGCCACCCATCCCCAGCACCAGTCCGGGACGTAGTTGCCTGAGCGCCCTAAATGCCTGCCAGACGCCACGGAGGAGCATAAAAGGGGCGCTCAGCCAGCGAACAGCACCGCCCCCCCGCAGCCCCCTTGCCTGCAGGGTCCGCAATGAAAACCCGGCAGCAGGGACCAGGCGCGCCTCAATACCTCTGACCGTACCGAGCCAGGTCACCTCGACCCCCCGGCGACGCAGCTCTTCAGCAACCGCAAGACCGGGAAACACATGACCACCGGTGCCGCCGGCCATGATGACCACGCGCCGGCTGAGGGGTTCTGCATCGACGACAGCCGCGCCGTTCATCGCACGCCCCGTGATTCATGATCAACACGCAGTAATAACGCTACCGCAAGCGCAGTAAAGAGCATGCTGCTGCCACCGTAACTGAGTAGTGGCAGGGTCAGCCCCTTGGTCGGCAAGACCCCCATATTGACGCCCATATTGATCAGCGCCTGTATCGCAATCAACAGTCCAGTACCGTAGGCTACCTGACTGCCAAACGGCAATCCGGCAGAACGGGCGCGGTTACCAATCGAAAATGCGCGTAACGCGATCCATGTATAAACGCCCAACAACAGCAGAACAGCAATCAGTCCGAGTTCCTCTGCAACCACGGCGAGTAGAAAGTCAGTGTGAGACTCCGGAAGATAGAACATCTTCTGAATGCTCTCGCCAAGCCCAACGCCGTTCCAGCCGCCCAGTCCAAAGGCCATCAGCGACTGGGTCAGCTGAAAACCACTATCGAGTGGATCGGCCCAGGGATCGATAAAACCGGTCAGCCGTGCGAAACGGTAAGGTGAAGTGACCGTTAACAACACCACCGAGCCGAGCAGGGCACCATTGAGCAGAAAAAACTGCCACATTGGTAAACCGGCGATGAACAACATGCCGGCAGCGGTGATTGCCAGCACCGCAGACGCACCCAGGTCAGGTTCAGCAAGCAGTAACAAAGTGATAAAAAGCAGTACCGTCAGTGGGCCCAACAGCGGCACCACCGAGCTCTGTTCTCGCCGGGTTAACAGCAGTGCCAGATAAAGGACATAACTCAGTTTGACCCACTCTGATGGCTGCAGGCGCAACGCGCCGAAAGCAAGCCAGCGCAAACTACCATTCACTTCACGACCAACGCCGGGAATCAGCACCAGAACCAGTAACCCGATACCCAGCAGATTGAGCGGTAGCGCCGCTTTGCGCCAGTACTCAAGGGGCACTTGCGTGGCAATGGCTGCTGCGAACAGGGCGACCAGACAGTAGATCGCCTGCCTCTGTAAAAAATAGCCTCCGTTACCGAGTTTCTCAACGGCATACGGCAACGAAGCAGAATAGACAAACACCAGACTGCAGGCGGCCAGAATGGCGACCACGACGATCAGCGGCCAATCCCACGCAACGCGCACACGACCGCCACTCACCTGCATTGTTTGAGCGCTAGCAACCATCGTTTGGCAGCTCCCCGATCCTGCGCACCGCCAGGCCAAACAGCTCACCACGCTGCTGATAGCCAGAGTACTGGTCGGTGCTGGCGCAGGCCGGCGACAGTAGAACGCAGTCGCCGGGTTGCACCAGCTTCAGCGCCTGCACGACCACCTCATCCATATCGACGCCCTGGCTGACCGCCACTTTGCCGACAAACTGCTGCGCCAACTGCTCGCCATCGCGCCCGGTTACCACCACCGCTCTGAGTCGCGGCAGCAGCCTCTGCAGGGGTGCAAAATCCTGCTGCTTGCCATCACCGCCAAGGATCAGCACGATTTTCCCGTCATCGGCGAGCGATACTCCCTCTACCGCCGCCAGAGTGGCAGCGACATTGGTGGCCTTTGAGTCGTCAAACCAATCCACCCCGCGCCACTGTCCAACCAACACCATACGGTGATCAAGGGGACGAAACCCCGACCAGATTTCTGCCCAGCTGTCTGGCAGCTGACTGATTTCGCCCAACGCCCTCAGAACCTCCAGCGCAGCTTGGCCATTCAGCTGGTTGTGACGACCAGCAAGACCGGGCACCGCCAGCAGCGGTGCTGCAGTTGTTAGTCCCCTGTCGCTATCACGTCCCTCGCCAAACCAGTGGACGGAAACATCCGCCGGCAGTTTCATCGCCATTTTGCGCAGCTGTGGATCCTCGAGACTGAGCACTACATGGCGCGCACCACGCAGTAGTTTTGCCTTGGTTTCGCCATAACTGGCAAACGAGTCGTAGCGGTCGAGATGGTCCGGCGCTATGTTAGTAATCACCGCCACCTCAGCACCCAACCGGTCGATCCACTCCAGTTGAAAACTCGACAGCTCCAGCAGGTAATAGTCGGGAACCGGTTGTTGCAGCAGGTCGAGAGCTGCCGGGCCGAGATTGCCCCCAGCGAGCACCTGTTTTCCCGCCCGCCGAAGCAGATGGGCGATCATGGTCACCACGGTTGATTTACCGTTGGTACCAGTGACTGCGATCAACGGCCGGTCGATCTGGCGTAGAAACAGGGCAATATCACTCACTAGTTCTATGCCCCGCGCTCGCGCCTGATCGAATAGCGCCAGATTGCCGGGCAGCCCCGGACTAACGAAGATGCGTTTGAAACCCGTCAGTTCGATACGCTCCAGCGAAATCCCGAAATGGAGCTGTTCGGCAGGCAACAGTTCCACCAATTGTGTCCGTCCGGGTGGTTGACTACGGTTATCCGCGACCACGGGCTGCAAACCCTGGCTAAGCAGATAGCGGGCAGTAGCGACCCCCGTCACCCCGGCTCCCAGCACCAGGATATCGCTACCTTTAAACCTGATATTGGCCATAAACATCCGTATCAACGCAGCTTCAGTGTTGCCAGTCCCAGCAGAACCAGAAGAAAAGTGATGATCCAGAAACGCACAATTACCCGCGGCTCCGGCCACCCTTTCAGCTCAAAATGGTGGTGTAACGGCGCCATGGCAAATACCCGCCTGCCGGTGGTCTTGAACGACACCACCTGGATGACCACCGAAAGGGTTTCAATCACAAACACGCCACCCATAATCAGCAACACCAGCTCCTGGCGTACAAACACTGCGACCACGCCGAGTGCCGCGCCCAGCGCCAAAGCACCGACATCGCCCATAAACACCTGCGCCGGATAGGTGTTAAACCAGAGAAATCCGAGGCCCGCTCCGGTGATCGAGCCGCAAAAAATGGCCAGCTCACCGACGCCTGGCAACGCGGGTATCGCCAGATAGGAGGCGAAGAACTGGTGGCCAGAGAGATAACAGAAAACTCCCAGAGCTGCTGCCACCATCACCGTTGGTAGAATCGCCAGCCCATCAAGTCCATCGGTGAGATTGACAGCATTGGAGCTGCCAACCACCACAATGGCGCTCGCAGCGATAAACCAGGGGCCAAAGTCGATCAGCACATCTTTTAACAGGGGCACGATATAGAGCAGCTCCGCTGGTCGGTCTGCCATCAGGTAGATCGCAACCGCAGCACCGATAGCAAGCAGAAACTGCCCGGCCAGTTTCTGCCGCGCCGAAAGACCCGCTGAATTACTGAAACGCAACTTTAGATAATCATCTACAAAACCGATAGCACCGAAACCGATCATCACCAACAGCGCGATCCATACTTTGAGATTGGTCAGGTCAGACCAGACCAGCGTTGACACAGTTATTGCAACCAGGATCAGCGCCCCACCCATGGTCGGGGTACCGGCTTTCTGCAGATGGGACTGTGGACCGTCATCACGAATCTGCTGACCAACCCGCAGGCGGTTTAACCAGCGGATCATCGCCGGCCCGATCATCAGCGCAATAGCCAGCGCGGTCGCCGCTCCCAGGATTCCACGCAGAGTTAGATAACGAAACACATTGAAGGCCGAGACCTGATCCGTTAACGATAACAACAGGTGGTAGAGCATTAGTGCAGCACCTCCGGCAAATCGCCATTGGCTCTCTCGACCAGAAACTCGACCAGCCGCTCCAGACCTGCAGAACGCGACCCTTTAACCAGCAGATAATCGTTGCTGTCGAAGCCAGGCAACTCTGCACAACACTGGTCGATGTCGGCATAATGGTGTGCTCCGCCAGCGCTGAGGGAGGCAAAAGCGTCGGCGGCCAAACGACTCTGGCTACCGATCGTAAAAAGTCGGTCGATTCCCGCTGCCGCAGCTACCGATCCTGCTTCCCGGTGAAAATCCTCACTCTGCTCTCCGAGCTCGCCCATGTCACCAAGAACCAGGGTTTTTCGACCCGGCATCTGCGCAAGTACTTCAATGGCATTACCTAAAGACGCCGGATTGGCGTTGTAACAGTCATTGATCAGCTGCCCGCCAGCAGAAAGGTTTATCAGCTGCAAGCGGCCGGACACCGACTGCAGCGACGCCAGCCCTTGCTGGCACTGCTCTGGGGTGGCACCAAGCAGGTGCGCCACCGCCACCGCCGCCAATGCATTGATGCCGTTGGCCCTGCCCAGGAGTGACAGTTCAGTCTGCCATTCACCGGCGACACCTTCGACCTTCAACAACCCTCCGCTACGGGTCGCACTCCAGTGACCACGAATCGCCGCCGCCGGGTTATCCAGCGCAAAATCGATAATCTTTCGCGGTTCCGCCAGCGACCGCCAGAAGTCAGCGGCCGGGTCATCACCATTAATGACCGCCGTACCCTTGCTACTTAAACTACTCAGGATTTCGCCCTTAGCCCGAGCAATTTCATTGACATCACGAAACTGTTGTAGATGGGCCGGGCCAGCGTTGGTGATCACCGCAACATCGGGACGGGTAATCGACGACAGCCAGGTCAACTCTCCAGCTGCGCTCATACCCATCTCGATCACCGCATACTGGTGAAAGGGACGCGCCTTTAATAATGTCAGCGGAACCCCGATATCATTATTCAAATTGCCCTCGGTCGCCAAAGTGCTACCTAACTGGCGCAATATGGCGGCAATCATCTCCTTGACGGTGGTCTTGCCGTTACTACCGGTGACACCAACCAGCTGCAGCGGCAAACGCTGACGCCAGTAAGCCGCGACCACCCCCAGAGCTCTGCGCGTGTCGGCAACTACCAGTTGCGGCAGATCCACCGAACAGCGGTGATCGACTATGGCACCGGCCGCACCGGCCGCGGCAACAACGGCAAGGTGTTCATGGCCATCATGATTGGGGCCTTTCAACGCAACGAAAAGTGAACCTGGCAGCAGCGTACGGCTGTCAGTTGAGACCTGCTGAAAACGAGATGCAGCGTTGGCACTCGCCACGGTTCCCAGGGCCATCGCGGCTTCGCGTAATGACATCATCGGCGCCAGTGCCTGGCTTGCATCGCCACCCGCCGGTCATCAAACCGCCAGCGGCCGGCGGCAAACAGCTGGTCCGGTTCATCACCTTTGCCGGCAATCAGGATCAGATCGTCATTGGCCGCCTGCTGCAGGGCGAAAGTGATCGCCTGCCGACGATCATGAATCCGGTGTAATTCCACCGCTGCGGAACAGCCACTAACCACCTGATCAATAATCGCCAAAGGAGATTCGTGGCGCGGATTATCATCTGTCAGCACCACCACATCCGCGTTACCGCTGGCGATCTCCCCCATCTGTTGGCGTTTGGCCTGATCGCGCTCTCCGCCACAACCAAACAGACACCAGAGCCGACCACCACCGTTGCGACTGCTGCGCAGGGCAACCAACGCTTCACGCAAGCCGTCGGGGTTGTGCGCATAGTCAACGATTACCGTCGGACCGGCGCCAGCGACCCGCTCCATCCTTCCCGGGACCGGTTTAGCCCGGCGTAGGCGCTCCACGGCCTCTCGTGCGGACAGGCCCGACAGCATCATCACGCCAGCAACCGCAAGCAGATTTTCAGCGTTGAAGTCGCCAAGCAGAGAGGTTTCAAGATCAAAGCGCTCCGCCCCAAGGCGCAGTTCGAGACTCATGCCAGTGAGCTTGCGATCAACCACTTCCACCTGCAGATCGGCATCCTCACCGCCATAGGTGAGCAACTGATGATCACCACCGACAAACGTGGCCAGGTCACGACCGCTCGCATCAGCCACGTTGATCAACGCAGCGCGGTAGGGGTAGTCGGAAAACAACCTCCGTTTCGAGGCAACGTAAGCGTGCAGGTCACCGTGATAATCGAGGTGGTCATGCGCCACGCCGGTATGAACGGCGATGTCGAAGCTCAACCCAGCAACACGCTGCTGATCAAGCGCATGAGAGGAGACTTCCATCGCCACCCGTTTCGCTCCCTGGTCTGCCAGCTCCCTGAACATACGGTGTAGCGTCAAACTGCCCGGCGTCGTCTGACCCGCCGGTTTCATTGCCGACACAAAACCGTAGCCGCGGGTTCCCAACAGGGCGGTATTCTCCAGCAGCTGTGCGGCAAGCGTCGTACAACTGGTTTTGCCGTTGGTACCGGTTACCCCGATCAACTGCAGATTTTTCGTCGGGTTTTGATAGAAGCGCCGAGCAAGCAGTGGCAGGGCGTCTTTGACATTGCTGACGCACACCACTGGAACATCAATACCGATCAATTGGCGTTCCGCCACTATGGCGACGGCACCGGCGGCAACCGCAGCGCTGATATACCGGCTGCCATCATCCTGGCTACCGCTGCGGGCCACAAAAAGATCACCGGGATTGACCGTGCGACTATCATCGCTGATACCGCTGACAGTGACGTTGTCGGCCAATTTAACTTCGGCCAGTCCACTCAGCAGATCGGCAAGAGGGATCATGGTTAACGGATTAGGTCCATTCATACCGTGGCTCCTGGCTGACTGACGATCCTTACCGGCTGTTGCTCCCGGTCAGGAGCAACGCCCAGCAGTGGTAATGCCCGGTTCATGAACCGTGAAAACACCGGTGCGGCAACATCACCCGCGTAAAAAGCCTCCCCCTGCGGGTCTTTGATGGTGACTACCATCGCCATCCGTGGGGCACTTGCCGGCGCCAGACCGGCAAAAGTCGAGATATAGCGCTCGCGGTCATAGCCACCCTGAGCAAACATATGGGCAGTACCGGTCTTGCCTGCTACACGATAGCCCTCAACGGCAGCGCGGTGACCCGTGCCTTCCGGCGCGACAACGGTTTCGAGCATTGCCAGCACCTGATCAGCCACCCGTTGTGACAGCAGCTGTCGTGGCGGAGTGGGATGAGCTGCGACTATCCGCGGTATCAGCTCGCGGCCGTGATTGCCGAGAATCGCGTAGGCGCGGGCCAGCTGCAGCGGCGTTACTGACAGGCCATAGCCAAAAGAAAGTGCTGCCTGGTCAACCTTGCGCCAGCTATACGCTGGCGGCAGGACCCCCGAGGATTCACCGGGCAGACCGGAACCGGTGGGCGAGCTGAAACCAACCTCCAGCAGCAGCTGTTCCAGCTTTGCAGGGTCGAGCCCCATCGACAGCCGAATTGCCCCGACATTGCTCGATTTCTGCAATATTCCGGCGAGGGTCAACGGCCCAAAGGAACGGTGGTCGCGAAACTTGTGGCCCGATACCTCGACAAAGCCCGGATCGGTATCGATCACACTGTCGGCTCGGTATAGCCCTGCAGTTAGCGCCGCTGCGACAACAAATGGTTTGATTGTCGAACCCGGTTCAAACAGGTCGGTCACTGCCCGATTGCGGTAGCGTGCCGGTTTTCTGTCTGCTGTCTCGTTGGGATTAAACGCTGGCTGGTTTACCATCGCCAGGATGTGCCCACTGGGAATCTCCACCACCACCGCCGAACCAGATTCTGCACGGTGTCGGTGAACTGCCGCCTTGAGTTCCCGGTAAGCGAGATATTGCAACCGTCGGTCCAGAGTCAACTGCAGGTCGGTGCCGGCACGCGTCCGCTGTAACTCTTCAACCGGCTGCACCCAGCGCTGGTATAGGTCCTGCAGCACTCTTACTTTGCCGGCGGTACCTGCAAGACTGTCATCAAAAACGAGCTCCAGACCCTCCTGACCCTGGTCATCAATATTGGTAAACCCGAGCAGATGACCACTCACTTCACCTGTCGGGTAATAACGCCGGTATTCTCGTTGGCTATGCAGACCGGGCAAGCCGAGCGCTCGCGCTCGATCGGCCAGGTCAGGGGCGACACCCCGCCGGAGATAAACGAATCGACGCTCTAGTCGCTGCCCCACCAGTTGATCCAGCTCGCCACCCGGTAATCCTAACAGCCGCTCTAGTTCCGGCCAGCGGTAACGAACGGTGACAAATTCCGCAGGATCTACCCAAAGCGATTGAACCGGTGTGCTGATGGCCAGGGGCTCACCGTGGCGATCCAGCACCATGCCACGATGGGCGTGCTGGGTCTGAATACGGACATGGCGATTAGCCGCTTTATCCTGCAGGAACGGGGTCTCGACAACCTGCAGCTGGAAAGCTCGAAATGCCAGCGCCAGAACAGCGCCGAGGAGCAGGACTCTGAGCACAAGGTCACGCGGATGATGAATTTCTGCACCCGGAATCTTCATCGTCGATCCACCAGAACGGTGTTATCTCGATTCGGAGCGACCATACGTAGTCGTTCTCGTGCCACCCGGTCAACACGCACCTGCGCACCGAGCGCGGATTGTTCCAGTAGCAGCTGGCGCCACTCGGTGTGAATGCGGTCCGCTTCACTGCCCAACTGCTGCATCTGCCCAAGTAGCTGCCGGCGCGTGTGGATATTATCAACCACCGCCAACGCTGAACCGACGGCCGCAGCTGCAAGCAGTAGCAACAGTGCTGGCGTTGTGCTGACGCGGCTCATGCAAATCCCTCTGTGGCGACCGAGT
>JBPEXY010000047.1:0-3037 GCA_052031065.1 Immundisolibacteraceae bacterium
TGGGTATGCTGCCGAACCTGCTGGCGACGATGGCCCACTCGCCGGCAACACTTAATGGTTACCTGGCTCTATCCAACACACTTGCTCAGGGCAGCCTGACTGCCCGTCAGCGCGAACTGATCGCCATCGCTGTTGCCCAGGAGAACGGCTGTGAATATTGCCTGAGCGCTCATGCTGCGGCGGCCAGTTCACTCGGAATCGACGCAGCTGCAATCGCCCGTGCCCGTGCCGGGTTCAGTGAAGATGCGCTTGATTCGGCAATACTGGCGTTCGCGGTCGCGGTCGTAAAGGAAAACGGTGTACTCAATGATCAGCAGATCGAGGCTGCGCGCCAACAGGGATTAAGCAACGGCCGGATCCTGGAAGTGGTGACCAATGTCGCTCTCAATATTCTCACCAACTACATCAACCTGATCGCAGATACCGAAATCGATTTTCCACAATTGTCGCTCTGGGATGCCGACCCTGACGCCGCGCTCACCGCAGCTTCCTGATTCCACCTTCTGTTTGAGGAAAAGACCATGAAAATCATCAGGATCTACTGTTTAGTTTTAATCGCCCTGTTCGGAGCTGGCCGACTGTTCGCGCAAGAGTCATCTGCAGCTATCGGCGCCGCTGTGTTCAATAGCGCAGATGAGCTTCTGCTACCCCTCGGCTATCGTCAATGGGTCTTCATCGGCGCACCGCTGACGCCCAATCAGCTGAACGGCGGTAGCGCAGCCTTCCCGGAATATCATCATGTTTACGTTAACCCTGATGCCTACGCGGTGTACCGGGCGACCGGCACCTTTCCTGACGGGACAGTTGTCGCCAAGGAACTGTTGCTATTGCAGAAAGGTGACCATGCGGACGGCTCCAAAAACGCAGCTTCGGGTCGCGGTTTTTTTGCCGGTGACTACAACGGCCTCGATGTAATGGTAAAGGACAGCAATCGCTTTGCAGAGACCAATGGCTGGGGCTTTTTCAACTTTGGCCACCATCAGCCGCCCTATCTTCCTGCCGCCACCCCACAAGCCGAGAAAGATTGTGCCGGATGCCACCGGGCGGTGGAAAAAACCGACATGCTGTTCAAACAGTTCTATCCGCTGCTGCGCTAGTCGGCTCCAGTCTCTCTGTGACCACCCCGCACCGGTGGTCAACGGGACCGCCCCGCCGAGACAATTGGCGGGGCGGTTTTTTCCAGTCATCCCCCGGGGGTTAACAACTGTGCCACCCGCTGCTGCAGTTGAGGCACCACCACTTCATCGAACCATGGGTTGTTGGCAAACCAGCGGCGGTTGCGCGGCGAAGGATGGGGAAGTGGCAACTGCTGTGGCCAAAATTGCTGCCAGCGGGCGACATTGTTAGTAACCGTTTGGTGATCATCGACCAGATAACGGACCTGGGCGTACTGACCAACCAACAGCGTCAGCTCAACATTTTGCATTCGATCTAACAGTGGTTGATGCCAGGTCTGCGCACAGATCGGCGGTGGCGGCAGGTCACCGGAACGGCCCTTTCCAGGATAGCAAAAACCCATCGGCACCAGAGCAATCTGCTCGGGCCGGTAAAAAGCTTCTTTATCCACCCCGAGCCAGCTGCGCAGGCGGTCGCCGCTGGCATCATCCCACGGCACACCGGATTGATGGACGCGCAGGCCAGGTGCCTGACCAATGATGAGAATTTTCGCCCCGGCTCCTGCCTGAATGACCGGTCGTGGCTGATGATCAAATGACTGTTCGCAAAGGCGACAGTTGCTCACCTGCTCCAGAAGTACTGGCCAGGGCAACTGCGGTGGAGGTCGGGTACTCAAACTGGCTCGCTGCGCCTCTCAGGGATCAGCACTGGCCTGCCACAGATCAGCAGCCAGACCGAAAATCCGTCAAACCAGAAAACTGAGGTTGGGCGACTGCACCGACGGCTCATCCATTTTAATCTGCCGCGACGCCAGTTTGAGCTGGCCCTCTTCGTCACGCAGCAGATCGTGGCGTCGACAGGAGAACAGATAGGGCTGACTAGAGGTTGCCCGTATCCGATAGACCAGAACGTTGCTGGTTACTAAAAACCCGGGCTCGTCATCGGCAGGAACGGCGCGGATATTGGTGACAAAATGGCGGGTAATGGAGGGCGGGCTTTCGGCAACTGTAGTCGACGCCTGCGACCAGAGGGTGATCCGCAGGGATAGTGAATCAAAATCATCATCAAAAAAACCGTTTTGGAATCCATGATTCGATTGCTGACCCTTGTCAAGCCTTTCGCGGACCGGCATCCGATAACTGATATCCTCGGTAATGCAATTCAGCCAGGCCTGATAATCACCGTCGTCAAAAAGATCCGCCTCGTCATAATAAAAGGCGGTGATTCGACGGTAATCCCGGTCAGACACGTCCTGATTTATTGCTGCGACCATCTGTTCTCTCCCTAACCCTGCATCATCTCGCGCCACTTTAGCAGTACACCAAATTCCGACATTTCCGAATAGGTGGAGTGATAAGCCTCTCCCGGCCCTGGAAAATCCTTAATCAGATCTTCCTCACTGGCGAGAATCATCTGAAAACTGCTCATCCGTTGTCGACCAATAGTGCCACGGCTTCCAGCATCCATCGCTGCCCAGGCTTCGGAATCGTCCTGATCAAAAGTTCCGGCAGCGGTAAAGGTTTGAATGCCGAGCTGCAGGGACTGCTGCTTGTACTCCTCGGCAGATTCCCTGTCAGCAAGAAACCAGGCCCAGATTTCCGAACTGCTGGCTGAGGTCGGTTGCCAGACACGCAGATTAAAAAAATTGATTGGCGGTTTCTTTGGCGACAACGTGACCGGAAAATGCACCCAGGAGAGGTTTGGAAACACGGTCATCACGCCGTTGAACATGTTCTTCAACTGACTGATCTGCCCCGCCGACAGGGTCTGTTGGTATAGAGGCACCATCTGCGGATCAAAACCGGTCCAGTCAGGAAAACCCTGCGGACCAGGCACGAAAATACAGCCGTGGCCATTACCCATGCGTACCGCTGGCCCGTTTTTGGCGATTTCGATCAATGCCTCCATCGGCATATCGATT
>JBPEXY010000048.1:0-1703 GCA_052031065.1 Immundisolibacteraceae bacterium
GGGTACAACCAGCGCCCGGCTTCACTGGCCCCTAAAACAACCGGTGCGCTTGCCGGGGAGATTAAGGGGTTAGAATGTACCGGCAACCGGGTAAGCTAAGACGCTGATTGACTGTTAACAAAACCCGCGCCCGGTTGCACTCAGCAGCGCTGTTCGCAATCAGCACCCTTGCCTAATGGAGTCTCTTTAAATGGATTTGATCCGAATTATTTGCGCTATTTTGCTACCACCCCTCGGCGTGTTTCTGCAGGTCGGTATTGGTGGTGCGTTCTGGCTGAACATCCTGCTAACACTACTCGGCTACATTCCCGGCATTGTGCATGCGGTCTGGGTGATAGCTAAACGCTGACGGTTGCCGCCCCAGGGCTGGTATACCCCAATGCCAAAGGTGGCTCGCCAGTTAAGTGGCGGACCACCTGCGCATTCAGGCCATTGGCGTGTCGGTGAATTTTTTGCTGAGCCGAATGGATTCCACCCGCCGTTTTTTGCGTAACCGCATGTTGAGCAGTTCGACAACGATGGAAAAGGCCATCGCAAAGTAGATATAGCCCTTGGGCACGTGTACATCGAGCCCCTCGGCCATCAGGGTAAAACCGATCAGCAGCAGGAAAGCCAGCGCCAGCATTTTCACGGTGGGGTTTTTATCGACAAACTCGCCAATGGGCTTGGCAGAAAACAGCATCACCAGCACTGAAACGACAATGGCGATAACCATGATCGACAGGTGGTCAACCAGTCCCACTGCGGTAATCACCGAGTCAAGGGAGAAGACCACGTCGAGAATCGCTATCTGCAGCAGTACGCCGGCAAAGCTGACCTGTCCCGGCTGTGGTGCCTCTTCGTGGCTGAGTTCCAGGCTATTGTGAATCTCGTGGGTTGATTTGGCCAGCAGAAACAGGCCGCCGCCAATCAGAATAAAATCGCGGCCGGATATTTCATTACCCAGCACGGTAAACCAGGCGTCGCCCAATCCCATGACCCAGGCAATACTAAACAGCAGCACCAGCCGCGCGCCCATCGCCAGGCCAATGCCAAGTTGCCGCGCGCTGTTTCGTTGATGATCGGGCAGCCGGCCAACCAGAATCGAGATAAAAATGATGTTGTCGATACCCAGCACTATCTCCAGCGTCACCAGCGTGGCCAGTGCAATCCACGCCTCGGGGTTGGCGATCCATTCCATTGTCAGTCGCTCCAGATCAGGTTAAGAGTGGCGACAGAGATTGGCACATTCCGGCTGGTGTTGACAGAGACTTTCAACGACCATTTCTGCAAGCGGGTTAATCCTCGCCAGGATCGCCGAACCAGCACGACAGACGAACCAACCACCGCTACTCTCCACAACCGGGTTACCGATGAAATACGTAGAAACCATTGCCGACAGTGGCCATACCGACACCATCACCGCAATCGCGGAAAGCCACGACGCGGTGCATATTCGCGCCGAGTCGCCCACAGAGGATAACCTGCAGACCACACGCATCCTGATCAGTGATGACCAGGCCCAGCCGCTGCTGGATAACCTGCAACGCCAACTTGCAACGCTGGAGAACAACCGGGTGGTGGTAATGCCGGTAGAAACCACCCTGCCCCGCCCTGCCCACAAAGAGCGCGCGAAAGAAGATGCGGCCACTGCATCCCGCCAGACGCTGCACGAGGAGATGGAGAAGAGCGCCCGACTGGGGATGAATTACCTGCTGCTGGTG
>JBPEXY010000049.1:0-2055 GCA_052031065.1 Immundisolibacteraceae bacterium
GTGCCGAACATCCACGGCATGTGAACGGTAGAGCCTATGGCGGCGATACGCCTGGCACTTTCCTGCACCTCCGGCATGATGCTGGGGGTTTCGTACATCAACAACACACCGGGTCCACTACCACAGTGATAGACAGACATTGTCTGCGGCGCGGCTAAAGTCGAAAGATTCAAAGCCATCCAGTTCAGGGGGCGGTTGGCTCATGCTGTTTTACAAGAACACTATTAAACACCTGGCTTTATATGCCGTCTTGCTGAAAATTTCGTGTTCGACGCGCAGCAGATGTCGGGGGATACTGCGACTCTGTTTGCATGAATTCGGAAAAAAATTGGAATCGAAAGGTTATCGGCTTGTAGGGGGAAATGAATAGATGCATCAGCAGGTTCATGAGGGTGGTTGTCTCTGTGGAGCGGTACGCTACAAGGTTACCGGTGAGCCGTTCCGGGCTAATATCTGTCACTGTCGGGCGTGTCAGAAACGCAGTGGCAGTTCATTTGGAATTTCCACCTATTTCCGCGAGGAGCAGGTGGAATTTAATCGGGGCGAGCGCAGGGTTTATCGTTACCAGTCAGACGAGAGTGGACGATTCGGGAACATGGAGTTCTGCGCCAGTTGCGGGGGCACGGTGACCTGGACGGCGGAGTTCTTTCCCGGCGCGCGCGGTATTGCCGGTGGCAGTTTTGATGATCCTGACTGGTTTGAGATCAAGAACCACGGCTGGGCAAGATCTGCCCAGCAGCGCACCTGTTTTCCCGATGATGTTGAGGTGTTTCAGCAGGCGATCCCACCGCCCAGCACGTAACGTAGGAGGCGGCGAGTGGGGTATTGGCCTGCGGCTGGGATCCCGCCGGTAACCCGATTTCCCGCTAGTTAAACACTCCCTGGGTGGAGTTGCCGTCGACGGTGACCACAGAACCGGAGATGTAGGAGGCGCGGGGTGAGGCCATAAAGCAGATTACATCGCCCAGCTCTTCCGGCTCTGCCATGCGACCAAGGGGCAGGGTGGCATCGATTTCCGCCTGCAGCTGTTGCTGGGATTTGCCTTCTCCCTCTGCGCGGCCTTTGGTCAGGCGGTCCCATCGTTCGGTACGTACACCGGAGGGCGCCACGCCAACGGTAAGGATATTGTGCGGTGCGCCCCAGTCAGCAAGGCTTTTGTTGAAGTTGATCAGTGCTGCGTTGGACATCCCCACCGCCATGTAGGAGGCCTTGGGATTGCGCGCTGCGGTGCCGACTACATTGACAATACGACCGCCGCCCTGACGTTTCATGATTGGAAACACCGCCTGTACGGTGCGCAGGTAACATTGCTGCTTCTGGTTCCAGCCATCCAGCCAGGCCTGTGATTCGATGGTGACGAAATCACCGGTGGGCAGTTTGCCGGCGGCGTTGTTGACCAGCACATCAATGCGGTCATATTTGCTGTCGAGGGTGGCTACCAGGTCGGTGACGGCCTGGTCGCTGGTAACATCACACAGGTAGGCATCTGCAGTCACGCCGGTGGTTGACTGAAGCCGGGCGACAGCATCATCGAGCGACTGCTGGGTGCTGGCAGTGATGATCAATTGTGCACCTTCTTCGGCAAACGCAGTAGCGGCGGCGAAACCGATTCCCTTGGTGCCGCCGGTTACCAGCACGACCTTGTCACTCAGTTTAAGATCCATTGTCTCTCCTCTTTGTTTCTGAAATGGCAAGTTATAGGTTGGGTGGGGTAGCGGAGATTTTAACTGTTCCGCCAGTATAAGTTTTGCTGCACTTCGTTCAGCTTTGAATGAATTGTTGACTCAGCCTTAATGAACCCGGCTCTTCTATAATGGCGCTGACCACGCCGCGCGGCTGGCTGTTGTTTTCTGTAGCCAGTTGCTCTTATGGCCTTTCCCAATCCATCGAGTCTTAACTTGTGAGTCCTGATCAGACGAGTCCCTCTGCGAACAATCCGCAATCCGATATTGTCGTCGCTGAACCGGTGCCGGGTTTTACTTGGTTGAAGAAACTGGGGTTTTGGCTTGGTCCGTTGGGGGCGCTGATAATTATATTAGCCGGTAGTTATGGGGA
>JBPEXY010000005.1:0-5599 GCA_052031065.1 Immundisolibacteraceae bacterium
TGATGCACCTGGTAATTGGTACTTCGCTGGCGACCATCGTGCCCACCTCAATCTCGTCGGTTTATGCCCATCACCGTCGCGGCGCCGTCGATTGGCCCCTGTTTCAGCAGCTCGCTCCGGCGATGTTGATCGGTGCCATTGGCGGCGGCGCAATCGCCCACTGGCTGCCCAGTGCCGCGCTGCAGAGAATGTTCGGCGTTTTCGTGTTATTTGCGGCTACGCAGATGTTTCGCGACAGTGGCGGTGGAGACAGCCGGCGCACTCTTCCCGGCCGTGCCGCCAATAGCGGCGTCGCACTTTTTATCGGCTCTGTTTCGGCGATTCTTGGTATCGGCGGTGGCAGTGCAACGGTACCCTATTTA
The DNA here is from genome assembly GCA_052031065.1 of Immundisolibacteraceae bacterium. Lineage (GTDB taxonomy): Bacteria > Pseudomonadota > Gammaproteobacteria > Immundisolibacterales > Immundisolibacteraceae > JBPEXY01. The sequence goes on from JBPEXY010000005.1 coordinate 363, forward strand.
ACCTACTTCGGCGTTAACGTGCGCATTGCTGTGGCTACTTCGGCTGCCTGTGGCCTGGTGTTAGCAACCAGTGGCGCGTTGACCTTTATCCTCACCGGCTGGAATGTTGTCGAACTACCCCCTTTAACATTAGGTTATATCTACCTGCCGGCACTGATCGGGCTGGCAGTCCCCAGTGTGCTGCTGGCTCCGGTAGGGGCGAAACTGGCCCACACCCTGCCCACAAAAATACTGAAACGTATTTTCGCCCTGTTCCTGATGGTGATGGGACTACGGATGCTGCTGGGATAAACCCCGGCTAACCGCTGCCAAGGGGTTGAAAGTTACCGACCAACCCGCTGCAAGGTAACGAAACTCATCGACAAGCAGTTCTTCTCGTCAACCGGATAGTTCTGACGTTCAACCTCCCGCCACTGTTGCGGTGGAATTTCCGGAAACCAGGTGTCGCCTTCAAGCGCGGCATCCACTTCGGTCAGATAGATCCGCTCGGCCATTGGCAGCGCCAGCTCGTAGACCTGCGCCCCGCCAATCACCATCAGCTCCGATCCAGCACAAATAGCCATTGCCTGGTCAAGATCACCGACCCTTTGAGCACCTTCAAACTCAACAGGCTGACGCGTCAGTACCAGGTTTTGCCGCTCCGGTAACGGCCTGCCGAGACTCTCCCAGGTCAGCCTGCCCATGAGCACCGTTTTGCCCAGTGTCAGACGTCTGAAATGGCGCATATCGGCCGGTAGATGCCACGGCAAATTGCCATCCGCACCAATCAAGCGGTTGCGGTCCATAGCGGCAATCAGGCTGACGGTGACCCGCTGCTTGTGCTGTAAATGTGAACTCAAACGGCTACCGGTGCGGCGATGTGGGGGGCAGGATGGTAATCGACAACTTCAAAATCCTCGAAGTTAAACTCAAACAGCGAATTCACCTCAGCATTAAGTCTCAGGGTCGGTAAGGTACCAGGAACCCTCTGCAGCTGTTCATCCGCCTGTTCAAGGTGGTTTTCATAGAGATGGGCATCGCCGAGAGTGTGGACGAAATCACCCGGCTGCAGTCCACACGCCTGCGCGACCATCATCGTCAACAATGAATAGGAGGCGATATTAAACGGCAACCCCAGGAAAATATCGGCGCTACGCTGGTAAAGCTGGCAGGACAACCTACCCTCAGCCACATAGAACTGAAACAGGGTGTGGCAGGGCGGTAACGCCATCTGCTCTACCAACGCCACGTTCCACGCAGACACCAGTAGCCGGCGCGAATCAGGATTGGTTCGAATCTGCTCGACCAGCCGACTCATCTGGTCGATTGCGCTGCCGTCATACCCGGGCCAGCTGCGCCACTGCACACCATAAACCGGCCCTAGCTCTCCCGCTTCATCGGCCCACTCGTCCCAGATAGACACACCGTGCTGCTTTAACCAGCGAATATTGGAGTCGCCACGCAGAAACCAGAGCAGCTCATAGATTATCGAACGCAGATGCACTTTCTTGGTGGTCAACAGAGGAAACCCGGCAGCCAGATCAAAACGCATCTGGTGACCAAAAATACTGCGTGTCCCGGTACCGGTCCGGTCCCCTTTAACCACGCCTTGATCCCTGACCAGCCGCATCAGATCAAGATACTGTTGCATCATCCCTCCAGTAATAGTTCAGGCAGACAGACAAGCAGCATTCGTCGACGCACTTACCCCGACGACGCTATCTTTTGAAGTCGCGAACGACGTAGAATTAGGCCGAGGATACTGTCGCCTGCCATTGGTAAAACGGTAGTCCCGATGGACCGGACAATGCTGTTTACTGCGGAGCCTGGCCAGCCCGATCTGCAGTTACCAACATTGCCTCAACTCATCAAAAACATTGTAAGCGCACACGAGAAATGAAGCCTAATCTAATCAGCGTTGATGTCGAATCCCGCTACATCGAGTCACAGTCCCAACCAGACATGGAACGGTTTGTGTTTGCCTATACCGTGACTCTGACCAATCAGGGTAATACTCCGGCACGGCTGTTGTCTCGCCACTGGATCATAACCGACGCCAACGACCAGGTCCGTGAGGTCAAAGATATTGGCGTGGTCGGAAAAAACCCGCGCATCACGCCCGGTGACACCTTCAGCTACAGTAGTCACGCGATTCTGGAAACACCCCACGGCATCCTGCAGGGCAGTTACGACATGCTCAGCGATGATGGAGAAACCTTCGTCGCTACCATCCCCAAATTCAATGTCACCGCACCCGATTTCCTCCATTGATCACCATCACCGTTAATAGCGAAGCCGAAACTCTCGACCAGCCGTGCAGCGTAGAGCAGTATCTGGCGGGTCGGGGACTGGCCGGTAAACGGGTGGCAGTAGAACTCAATGGTGAAATTGTCCCGCGCAGCAGCCACGCCGCCCAGCAGCTGAGTGATGGAGACTCGCTCGAGGTGATACACGCCATCGGCGGTGGCTGAACCCCACAATTAACCAACAACGCGTAATCGAGATCAGCTCATGACCACAACCGCACCCCTGACCATTGCCGGCCAAGACTATCAATCACGCTTGCTGGTGGGCACCGGTAAATACAAAGACCTGGAGGAGACCCGCCTGGCCATTGAAGCCAGCGGGGCTGAAATCGTTACCGTTGCCATTCGCCGGGTCAACATCGGTCAGAACCCTGACCAACCCAACCTGCTCGACGTGGTTCCTCCAGACCGGTACACCATTCTGCCCAACACCGCTGGCTGCTACAGCGCTGAAGATGCAGTGCGCACCTGTCGGCTGGCACGGGAGCTGCTCGACGGTCACCAGCTGGTTAAACTCGAAGTGTTGGGTGATGAGAAGACCCTGTTCCCTGACACTGTCGAGACCCTGAAAGCCGCAGAAATCCTGATCGCAGATGGTTTTGACGTGATGGTCTACACATCCGATGACCCTATCCTGGCAAAGCAGTTTGAACAGATGGGCTGCGTGGCGGTGATGCCACTGGCGGCGCCAATCGGCTCGGGTTTGGGCATCTGCAATCCATACAACATCCGCCTGATTCTCGAGAACGCCGAGGTTCCCATTCTGGTTGATGCCGGTGTCGGCACCGCCAGCGACGCCAGCATCGCCATGGAACTGGGCTGCGAAGGTGTACTCATGAATACCGCCATCGCCGGGGCAAAAGATCCAATCCTCATGGCCAGCGCAATGAAAAAGGCCGTAGAGGCGGGTCGCGAAGCCTTCCTTGCTGGCCGAATCCCACGCAAACTTTACGCCAGCGCCTCATCTCCAGTAGATGGATTGATCGGTTGACCAACCCCGGTCGCGAGTCGCCAACGAACAGTTCAGCAGACGACTCTATTCAACAACCACAGCCACACCACCGGCCGGTACGCAGCTTTGTGATTCGCTCCGCGCGTATGACCCGGGCGCAGCGGCGGGCATTTGACCTGCACTGGCCAGAGTACGGTATCGACCCCGGCGACTCGCAGCTCAATTACACAGAGCTATTTTACCGTGATGCGCCAACCTATCTTGAGATTGGCTTTGGCATGGGCCAGTCACTGGCAGCCATGGCGAGGATGAGGCCCGATGACAATTTCATCGGCGTCGATGTCTGCAAACCGGGGGTTGGCTCGGTGATTGCGGCCGCCAAATCAGCAGAAGTGACCAACCTGCGGATTATTGAGGGCGACGCGGTAGAGCTACTGCGGCAACGGATTAACAGCGAATCCCTGAGCGGGGTCTACATCTTTTTCCCCGATCCCTGGCCAAAACGGCGTCACCAGAAACGTCGCTTGATTCAGACCCCGTTTGTGGAACTGGTCTGCTCGCGCCTTCAGCCGGGAGGGGTACTCCATGTGGCTACCGACTGGCAGGATTACGCGGAACAGATCGAGCGGTTGCTCAGCGGTAGTGAGTTGCTGACAAACTGTGCTGCTGACAGTCCCTACAGCCCGAGACCTGACTACCGCTCACTGACCAAATATGAGGCTCGCGGCCAGCGCCTCGGCCATGGCGTCTGGGATCTCATTTACCGCAAAAATTAACTTACGGCGCGACTAATCCAGCACGTGGCTGGCCATCCCGTCCGCCAGCTTGGGTTCAAACCAGGTCGATTTTGGCGGCATCACCTCGCCAGCGTCGGCAACTGACATCAACGCTTCCAGCGTCGTTGGATAGAGGGAAAACGCCACCGCCATCTCGCCACTGTCGACGCGCCGTTCCAACTCATCCAGCCCACGAATACCACCGACAAAATCAACCCGTTTATCCCGGCGCGGGTCACTAATACCCAATACCGGTTCAATCAGCAGTCCATGCAGCAGGGAGACATCAAGCCGGGCAACCGGATCCTCTGCAGGAATCTTCGAAGCTGGTACTTTCAATCGGTACCACTGCCCTTCAAGGTACATGCCAAACTCCCCGCTGGCGCCTGGCCGAACCTGAGTAGCTTCCAGTTGCAATTCGAAAATTTCTGCCACCGCATCGACAAACTCAGCGGCTGTGAGACCCTGCAGATCAGTGATCACCCGGTTATAGTCAAATATCTGCACCGCGGCGTCGGAAAACAGCACCGAGAGAAAATAGCCTGCACCCTCACATGCTTCGCCGCGCTGCTCGGCGACCCGCGCGGCCGCGGCAGAACGGTGGTGACCATCGGCGATATAGAGCGCCTCCATGGCATCCACCAGCGCAGTGATCTGTTCCTGACAGGCCTGATCCCGGACCACCCAGAAGCGGTGGACAACACCATCATCAAGGGTAACGTCCACTTCCGGTGACTGTTCAGTCGCTGCTGTCAGCAGCTGATCAAGCTGTTCATCGGCAGGGTAAACCAGAAATACCGGCCCGGTCTGCGCACCGAGGGTATCGACATGGCGAACCCGATCCTGCTCCTTGTCCGGCCGGGTGAATTCATGACGGCGAATCCGGTTACTGTTATAGGCCTGCACCGAAGCGACAGCCACCAGCCCGGTCTGCCGATGCGCACCCATCTCCAGCTGGTAGACGTAATAGTGAGGAATGGGGTCGCGCTGCAACAGTCCGTCGTTAATCAACGATTGCAGATTCTCACGCCCGGTTCGATAAACCTGATCACTAAAGGGGTCGATTCCCGCAGGCAGATCAATCTCCGGTTTGGAGACGTGCAGAAACGAGTGAGGCCTGTCAGCAACGCGCTGCCGCGCCTCCTCACTGTTTAACACGTCATAGGGTGGTGCCAGCAGATCCGCTGCACAGCTTGGCACCGGCCGGAGCGCCTTAAACGGGCG
>JBPEXY010000050.1:0-2564 GCA_052031065.1 Immundisolibacteraceae bacterium
GGCCAGTTTGAGGCAGCAGTCAAGCCTGCTCGATAAAGACCACGGACTTAGTTTTAACGGCGTCTATTCCGATTCGGCCAATGGTGATGGAGACGAAGGCACTGCTTACGTTGAGCTTGCCTGGGATCTCTGGGCTGGAGGCAAGAGGGACCACCGCTATCAAGCGCTGGCGTTACGTAAACAGGCAGCGCTGGAAGAGATGTACCACCGCGCCGACAACCGCAAGCTAAACTATTACTGCCAGACAGAAAGACTGAACCACGCGGAACTGGCGCTGCAGAGTCAACTTCTCGATCTGCACGCCTCTTTACTGGGGCCTGCTGAGTGGCTGGAGCATCGCGCCTACCTTCACGGTCATGCTCTGCTGGAAGAGCTACTGGAGGTACAGAGTTTCCGTCAGACGACATTAGCGAAAGTAGCCGCCATTCACAGCGACCCAGCTGCGGATAATGCGTTGTTGGTACCGGGCACCTTGCCGATCGTCGACCTCAACATCGGCCGAATCATTGATGCCATTCGCCAGGACTCTTCCCACGAAGACGAACTTGACCTGCGGTTGGAACTTCTGCAGGCAGAGCGGCAGAAAAAACGCCGCGAGCGGTTGAAATTCTATCTGCGCAGGGAACTACCGAACGGTGGCCAGGAGGCCGCGACAGTGGCTGGCGTGCGCTTTTCAATGCCCCTGAGCAAAAAAGCAACGACGTTAACAACAGCCGACCTCAATCATTTGTCGCAGCAACGCGACCGCGACAGCTGGCGCCGTATCGCCAGAACCCGGGCTGCCTACAGTGAATTCAGCGAACAACTGGAGCGGGTTACCAAACAGCACTACCGACTGCTTGCCTCGGCGGAGAAACTACGCCGAACTCTGTCCCGATATCAGCAGCGGAGTGATTCGATCGATGTCGCGATCGGTATCACTCAGCTGCACACCGCATTTCGCGCTGCGGAAGAACTTCTACTCGCCAGGCAGACCCTGTTTGCGCGTCTCGCCAGGGTTTTGAGTGAGAGTCAGCTCAGCTTTTCTCAACAGTTCCTGCAACCGGTTAGTCTGCCCTCTTTCGATTATCGAGGCCGCACCGGCAATCGACTGCTATATGTCTGGTCCGACCAGTTCAACCGCCTTAGCAACGACACCCTGGTTGACCTGCTCCATGCCAGAGGCATTGATCAGGTTGTGCTCTCCGCCGGTAGCAAAACCGACCTGACCAAACTCAAGGCTTTTAAAGCCATGGCGACCACTGCCGGCATCGCACCGGCAGTCAGGGTCGAACTGATGGTCGGCGCCAACAGTTGGGTCTATCCAGAAAACCATCAGCGGGCGATCGAAGAGATCAAACTCATCGGCACCCTCACCGATCACCTGCACCTTGATATCGAACCCCATGTCCTTGATGACTATCGGGCGCGCAAACAACAACTCGAATCTGACTATGTCGAGTTGATCACCCGGGTCAGGGAAGAGACCGACATCAGTTCTGTGACCATCGCTGTCCCCCTGCACTGGCAGCAGACCACCTATGCAGAGCTTGTTAGTGTTGTCGATGAGTTTTACCTGATGGCCTATGAGCAGAAAAATGCCCGGCAGGTCATCAAACGTTTGCAACCCATCCTGGAGGTTGTACCTGTAGAGCGCCTGCGTCTGCTACAAACGCCGCGGGAGTTTGCATCGGAATGGGAGCTGGAACAGCGGCTGCTCACCGTCGCTGAAGCAACCGGGATAGAACGGTTTGGCCTGCACGCGGCAAAAGACCTGCTACGACTCGCCGGAGCAGAACAGTGAGACTAAGAAACCGCGCCTCCCTGGTCACCCAGATGCCAGAGAAATCAGCACCGGCAAACACCCTTTCGAGGCTCACCCAGCGCGCCTACCAGATGACAGTTGCCCTGATTGCTCTCTACCTGCTCTATCTATTCGCACTACAGTTGCTTTACTACCGCAGCACCGGTCAGATTGAAGTGGCGCGGACGGTAATCAGCAGCCCCAACAGCGGCACCATTACCGAGTTGCCTGTCAATGAAACCGAACATGTTCAAGCAGGTGCCCTGCTGGCAGTGATCGCGCCTAGTGGCCATTGTTCAGAAGGTCTGAATTCGCTCAACAGTCGACGCATGAAGCTCAACGAGTCGATTCAGCTGGCTCAGCTCGAACAGAGAGAATTTGATGCAAAAATTGAACTACTGAGGCGCAGCCAGGAAGAACAGCGGGTCTGGCACGCGCTGGAACTGGGTAAAAGCGGTCTTGGAACTTCAACTTCCCTGAGCGACGAACTTAATCAGTTGCTGCTTAAACGCAAGCTCGTCGCGGAGAGAGTATCGATGTTCCAAAAACTGGTTGCTGCATTACCAGGCAACGAACAGGACAGCTGCTCACCCTACACCATAAACGCCCCCCAAAGCGGTGTCGTTTATGCCGTGCATCGCAGACAGTTCGAGTTTGCACGCCAGGGACAGCCGCTGCTGACGCTGGTCGCTGACGATGCAGCGGTGGCGGTTGAGCTGCAGGTGGATGAAGATGATATGGCTTACTTCCCATTTGGTGATGAGGTCCGAGTCGAGTTACC
>JBPEXY010000051.1:0-18796 GCA_052031065.1 Immundisolibacteraceae bacterium
GAAGCGTAGAGCTGGCCACCAGTTGCACCGTACAGACAGGTGTTGCCAATAATGGTGGTCTCGTGGCTTTTAAAGGTGCTTTTACGGGGCGGGTAGATCACCAGCTTGCCACCGGCCATACCTTTGCCGACGTAATCATTGGCATCACCTTCCAGCTCCATGTTCAGGCCGCCGGCATTCCAGACACCAAAACTCTGCCCGGCGGTACCGTGCAGTTTCAGCGTGATGGGTGTTTTCTCCATACCCAGATTACCGTGGCGGGCGGCGATTTCGCCAGAAAGTCGCGCGCCAATAGAGCGGCAGGTGTTGTGTACTTCGTAATGAAAAATGCCGCCCAGACCCCTGGTAATGGCGTCGAGGGTGTCGGCGACCATCTGTTCGGCCAGTTCACCTTTGTCGAAGGGCTCATTTCGAGCGGCGGTGCAGAACAGCGGCTTGCCTTTCGAGGCTTCTGGTTCGGCAATAATCGGTGATAGATCGAGATGTCCCTGTTTGTCGGTCTCGCCTGGCAGTAACTGCAGCAGGTCGGTACGGCCAATCAGCTCATCGATACTGGCAACGCCAAGAGAAGCCATGATTTCGCGGGTTTCAGCAACCAGAAAACGGAAATAATTTTCCACCATCTCCGGTAGGCCGTGAAAGTGCTGATCTCGCAGTACCTGGTTCTGTGTGGCAACACCGGTTGCGCAGTTGTTAAGGTGGCAGATACGGAGGTATTTACATCCCAGCGCCACCATTGGTCCGGTGCCGAAACCGAAGCTTTCCGCGCCCAGAATGGCTGCTTTAATCACATCCAGACCAGTCTTCAGCCCACCATCGGCCTGCACCCTGACTTTGTCGCGCAGGTCATTCATACGCAGGGTCTGATGGGTCTCCGAGAGTCCCATCTCAAAAGGGATGCCGGCGTATTTGACCGAGGTGAGCGGGCTGGCGCCAGTGCCGCCGTCATAACCCGATATCGTGATCAGATCCGCGTAGGCTTTGGCTACCCCCGCAGCCACCGTGCCGACACCTGCCTGAGCCACCAGTTTTACTGAAACCAGCGCCGCTGGATTGACCTGCTTGAGGTCATAAATCAGCTGCGCCAGATCCTCGATGGAGTAGATATCGTGGTGGGGAGGAGGTGAAATCAGCGTTACCCCAGGTCGGGTATAACGCAGTTCGGCGATCAGGTCGTTGACTTTATCCCCTGGCAGCTGGCCGCCCTCACCCGGTTTGGCTCCCTGAGCGATTTTGATCTGCAGCACTTCCGCGTTGACCAGGTAGTGGGGGGTGACACCAAAACGGCCGGAGGCGATCTGTTTGATCTTCGACGTGCGCTCATTGCCGTAACGTTCGATGCTCTCGCCACCCTCGCCGGAATTGGAGCGCCCGCCAAGTCGGTTCATCGCCACTGCGAGTGCTTCGTGGGCTTCCGGTGACAGTGCCCCAAGTGACATGCCGGCGCTATCAAAGCGGCGGATAATGGCTTCGAAGGGCTCGACCTGGTCCAGCGGAATCGCTTTACAATCGCTGCTAAGCGCCATCAAATCCCGCAACGTAGCCGGCGGTCGGTGATTTACCAGGCTGGCGTATTCATCATAGTGCCTGCGGTCGCCGGATCGAACCGCCCGATGCAGTGTGGTGATTACATCGGGATTGTAGGCGTGGTATTCACCACCATGGACAAATTTGAGCAGCCCGCCCTGTTCAACGACCTTCCGTGGGCGCCAGGCATTGCGGGCAAGGTGGCGCTGATCTTTCTCAAAGTCTGCAAAATGGCTGCCGCCAATACGGCTCACGACCCCTTCAAAGCAGAGGTTGATCACTTCATCGTGGATACCAACCGCTTCAAACAGCTGTGCGCCACGATAGCTGGCGATGGTGGAGATGCCCATTTTCGACATGATTTTGAACAGGGCTTTATTGATTCCCTTGATATAGTTTTCACAGGCAGTTTGTGAATCGGTCTGTTCTCCCGCAGCAACCTGTTCCACCGCTGCCAGTGCCAGAAACGGATAGACCGCTGTCGCGCCAAAACCGATCAGTGTTGCCACCTGGTGAGCATCGCGAGCACCGCCGGTTTCGACCACCAGGTTGGCATCACCACGCAGTCCCAGTCGGGTCAGGTGGTGGTGAACGGCGCCGGTGGCCATTAACGCCGGGACCGGAATGTGATCACGGTCGACCTGCCGGTCGCTGAGAATCAGGATGGTTTTGCCATCGCGTACCGCTGCTTCGGCTTGAGCGGTGATTTTGTGGATGGTCTCCTGCAGCAGGCAACGATCATCCACTGGAACGTAGTTGAGGTCGATCAGTTCTGACTCGAGGCCAAATTGCGCCAGCGCCTGGACCTGCGCAAAACCTCTTTTACTGAGGACCGGGCTGTCAGCGGTAATTTTTGCCGCGTGGTCCGGGCTTTCATCAAAAACGTTACCGAACCGGCCAAAATTGGTGGTCAGTGACATCACGATGTTTTCGCGCAGCGGATCAATCGGCGGGTTGGTCACCTGTGCAAAGGATTGCCGGAAATAATCGAAAATTGACCGCTGCTGGAGTGATAGCACCGCCATAGGTGTGTCGTCACCCATTGAGCCGGTTGCTTCCTGGCCCTGGTCTGCAAGCGGCCGCAAGACCTGATCAAGCTCCTCATAGGTGAGGTTGAAGAATTTTTCGTAGGTCTTTAACAGGTCGCCATGAATTTCTTCACCAAACTCTGGCTGATCGTTGGCGGAACAGGGTGTGTCGTCGAGGTGACGATTCTGTTCGCTGAGCCATTTTTCGTAGGGGTGGCGCTGTGCGAGCATGCGGTTGATGTCTTCCGGCATCAACAGTGCGCCGGTCCAGGTGTCCACCGCGAGCATTTCGCCAGGTTTGAGCCGACCTTTACGCACCACCTGTTCCGGCTGGTATTCCATCACGCCGGTTTCTGAAGCGAGGATGATGATCCGGTCACTGGTAATGGTCCAGCGTGCCGGACGCAGGCCGTTGCGGTCGGTCCGGCAGGCGGCGTAACGGCCGTCGGTGAGGACAATGCCCGCAGGTCCGTCCCACGGTTCAGCGATCATGCTGTGATAGGAATAGCTGGCGCGCAGGTCCGCATCCATGTGTGGATCGTTCTGCCAGGCCGGGGGGATCATCAGCTGCATGGCGCGGAAAATGTCCATGCCACCGCTGAGTAGCACGTCGAGCATGTTGTCGAGGCTTTCAGAATCGGATCCGTCGGTGTTGACCACCGGCAGTATCTCATCGATTTCCTCAAACAGGGGACTGGCAAACTTCTGACCGCGAGCCTGTGCCCAGAAGCGGTTGCCCTGCACGGTGTTGATCTCGCCATTGTGTGCCAGGTAGCGAAATGGCTGGGCGAGTTTCCATGACGGCGATGTGTTGGTGGAGAAACGCTGGTGGTAGACACAGATCGATGAGGTGAAGCGTTCGTCACCGAGATCGGGAAACAGCTGCGGTAGCCGATCCGGCATCACCAGGCCTTTATAGGCGATGACATGGCAGGAGAGGGTAGTCACGAAAAACTGTCGATCCGACGCTGCCAGCTGTTTTTCTGCACGACGTCTGGCGAAGTAGAGATGGCGGTTGAAATCGACTTCATCCATCTGGCTGTCGGCATTGACAAACAGCTGTTCAATCCGAGGCTGTGATGCGACTGCCTGATCACCCAGAGCGTCCGGGTTAACTGGAACAGTGCGCCACCCGGCAATGGTTAGCCCTTCCTGCTGCAGTTGGTTGGTCAGTTCCTGCCGGGCCTGGTCAGCCAGCTTTTCGTCCCGATTCAGAAACAGCGTCCCTACGGCGTAGAGCTCTGCCAGTTCAAACCCTTGTTCAAGGGCAACTGAACGCAGGAACGCATCCGGCTTGCGGATTAGTAGTCCGCAGCCATCTCCTGTTTTCCCATCTGCTGCGATAGCACCACGATGGGTAAGGCGGGCCAGTGAATCTATCGCGGTCTGCACCAGCGAGTGGCTATCTTCACCATCCATCTGGGCGATGAGTCCAAAGCCGCAGCTGTCGTGTTCGAAGCGAGGCTGGTAAAGGCCGTAATCTGTGTTGCTGCTTTGCATAAGTGTTTTTTCCCTTCTGGCCCAGGCTCCCGGAAGCGGGCTGTGGGTCAACAGTCAGCCAGCGCTTTCGCCAGTGCCAGAAGTTCTATTGTTCGTTACTGTTTCTGCAATATCTAACGGGTTACCCCGACTGATTTCCGGCATGCCGGAGTCGCCGCTTGTTGCCGAGCCATCAGGGAACCGCGATTCCCCTCCCCCTGCATCAACAACGCGGTTGTATCTCAATTTGTTCGGGTCGATACCACGCAAATCCAGACCGGGATCTGCGCGCCGCCGTGTTCGGGTGTCCTCCCGAAATCTCGGCAGCTACATTTCTGCGCGAACCGCAAATAATACAATCGAGGTGTGAAATTCTCAATCCTGACGTCTGTTTCCGCCAACCTTGAAAGCGACCCTGGTATTTTGTCAGCGACTAGTCTGCCGCTTGCGGCCGGACCGTGCCCCTCGTTAGAATCCGGTGGCCACTCTTGCCTTGACTGGCTCTAGCATAGACTGGACTGTGATATCTGCTGTGAAACCAAAAGCTGCAGCAGCCTGATCCAGCTTCCGTCATTGTTGGTTTGCAACCGAACAACTAATCAGGAGAGTTAATACGATGGCCCACGAACTTCCCCCGCTTCCCTATGCCATGGACGCGCTGGCACCCCATATCTCCCAGGAGACTCTGGAGTTTCATTACGGTAAACATCATCAGACCTACGTCACTAATCTCAACAAGCTGCTGGAAGGGTCGGCCCAGGCTGGCGATTCGCTGGAGGATGTCATCAAAAACTCTTCCGGTGGACTGTTTAACAATGCGGCACAGGTTTACAACCACACCTTCTACTGGAATTGCCTGAGCCCGAATGGTGGCGGTGAGCCTTCCGGAGCGGTTGCCGATGCGATCAATGCAGCTTTCGGTTCGTTTGCTGAGTTCAAGGAGAAATTTTCCACCTCGGCGGCAACCAATTTCGGTTCCGGGTGGACCTGGCTGGTAAAGAGCGGCAATGGTGTGGAAATCGTCAACACCAGCAACGCCGGCTGCCCGCTGACCGATGGCCAGACCCCACTGTTGACCTGCGATGTCTGGGAGCATGCCTACTATATCGATTACCGCAACGCCCGCCCCAAGTACCTTGAAGCGTTCTGGAATCTGGTCAACTGGGATTTTGTTAACGCCAATCTGGCTTAACAATAAAGAGCTGAACAAGTGTGATGTGAGCCCCGGTCAGTCGTTGTTGGCCGGGGCTTTTTTGTGGTTTTGAATCAAACCATTTGGCGCTGCCTGCGGTCTATCCTCGTGACATGATTTCCATCCGCCAGTTTTACGGTATTCTCCTGCTGATCGTCATCGCGCTGGTTGGGTTTGCGCTTTTTGCGCAGTATCAGTGGGGTCTCGAACCCTGTCCTCTATGCATGGTGCAGCGTGTGGCTTTTATCGGTATCGGCGTCGTGTTGCTACCGGCGGTGCTTGTTGCACCCACAGGCTGGGGAAGATGGCCGGTCAGCCTCGCCGGTTTTCTGCTGGCTGCCCTCGGTGCCGGCATTGCCAGTCGCCATCTCTGGCTTCAGAGTCTGCCGGCCGATCAGGTCCCGGCCTGTGGCCCCGGTCTTGATTTTATACTTGATGCGTTCCCGCTCAATGAAGCAATCGGGCTGATTCTTGGTGGTTCTGGTGAGTGCGCAGAGCAGCTCTGGAGTTTTCTCGGTTTGAGCATGCCTGGCTGGGCTCTGGTCTGGTTTTTGTTGTTCGCTATTGTGCTTTGGTTGCCAGTTGTTCCGCCGCTAGGAAAGCGGTTTCTCCGCCTGAATAACTGATAGCGCTGTGTGCTCGTAGTGGTCAACATGACCGCAACGCGTCAGCGACAGCTTGCGGGTTGTTTCCCTTCGGCGGCCGGGGACGATGAAAATTAACATCTGCCTCTTTTGGTTGGACTGACAGGATGCGATGGCTATGGATCAGGCAGATGGCTCGACCCCGAATCGATCTCCCGAGCAGTTACAGGACCTTTATCAACAGCTGGTAGAGCTTCACAGCGACATTTTGTCCAGTACCGCAGCTTTGATTCCTGAGCACGCGGCGGTTGACAATTCTCCCAGTCGTCTGAATCTGGCCCATTACCTTGCATTGCGCCAACGGGAGTTACGGCCACTGCAGGAGAACCTGGCCCAGTTGGCGCTGTCTTCATTGGGGCGCAGCGAAGCCCATGTGATGTATACGCTGGATTCGCTGCTGTGGCTGTTGTCGCGGATGCTTGGTCTGGAACCGTCTGTGGAAACTCAGATTCCGGTCACCCTCTCCGAGGGTCAGGAATTGTTGGGCCGGAATATCGCACACCTATTCGGGGAAGCCATAGACCAGGTGCCACACGTCATGGTCACGCTTCCCGCCGAGGCTGCCGCTGATCCCGGTCTGGTCGATCAGTTGGCCGCTGCTGGTGCTGACTGCTTTCGTATTAATTGCGCCCACGATTCACAACCGGTCTGGGAGCAGATGATAGCGGCGATTCGATCGGTGGAACAGGCGCGTAGCCGACGTTTCAGGGTCTTGATGGACCTTGGTGGCCCCAAAGTACGCACCCGTCTGCCAGTCGACCAGGTTGATCAGTTACGACTTCGACCGCGGAAATTACCTGGCGGAAAGCGCAGACGATCACTGACGATTCTGTTCTCTGATCAACGCGAACGGCTGCTTGATCACCGTGGAGCAGGTATTTTGTTCGCGGCCGAACAGTTAGCACAGGTGGCTTCCGCTGACCGGCTGGAGTTTGAAGACGCGCGTGGCCGCCGACGCCATTTTGTTGTCGATCGCCGCGGCGATCGCCATACCGTCTGGGCAAGCTGCACAGATAAAACTGTGCTGGATTCAAACACCGTTTTTAACCTCTGTCCCGATCAGACGTCACCAGCCGAGCCTGAGAGTTTTGGCGCATTGGCATTTTACAGCCCGCTCGAGCCTCTGAAAGTAAGGTCTGGCGAGACCATTCTGCTGCGCAGCGCCAGTTCAGAGTTGTCAGGTGGTGAGGAACCGTCGCATATCGGGCAGGATCACGAAATTGGTATTGAGCCAGCCACTGTGATCGGCCGGCTCTCCCCCGGGATCCGAGTCTGGTTTGATGACGGCAAGCTCGGTGGCGTGGTCGAAACCAATGGCAGTTCGGGAGCGCTGGTCAGGATTGATCGGGCTCCGGTGGCAGGTGTAAAGCTCGGGACCGATAAGGGGGTCAACTGCCCCGGGGTTGATCTGGGTATTGCGGCGATTACCCCTAAAGACATAGTTGATCTCGATTTTGTCGTTGCCAATGCAGATCTGGTCGGGATGTCTTTCGTTGAGAGACTTGCCGATGTACAGCGCCTTGTCGACGAAATTAGCCGCAGAGAAAGCAGTTTGCCGATAGTGTTAAAAATCGAAACCGGTACCGGC
Source organism: Immundisolibacteraceae bacterium (assembly GCA_052031065.1). Lineage (GTDB taxonomy): Bacteria > Pseudomonadota > Gammaproteobacteria > Immundisolibacterales > Immundisolibacteraceae > JBPEXY01. Next base: position 7,459 of record JBPEXY010000051.1, read on the forward strand.
GTCAGCAATCTTCCCGCTATTCTCCTCGATGTGATCGATTCTCACCCCATCGGTGTGATGATCGCGCGTGGTGATCTTGCGGTCGAGGTCGGCGGGGAGCGTATGGCAGAGCTGCAGGAAGAGCTGCTGTGGCTCTGTGAGGCCGCCCATGTGCCTGTTGTCTGGGCTACCCAGGTGTTGGAAACCTTCGTCAAGGAGGGGCGGGTTGCGCGCCCGGAGATGACCGATGCAGCCACCGCAGGACGGGCAGATTGCGTGATGCTGAACAAAGGCCCCTTTATCGTTGATGGGGTTCGTATGCTGCGTGAAATCCTGCGCCGAATGCAGGGACATCAACACAAGAAAAGCTCGCGATTAAGACCGCTAGCCTGGTCACCCTGGTGAACGTGACTCGGGCAACCGAGGGACCCGCAAGCCGGAGCTGTGCAGCTGGTTTGTCGGCTTCTAGCTGATCGTTACATCACACGACATGTTTTGACTTGTTTTTGACTGGGTACGGCGCAGAGTGCCCAGTCCGAGCAGTGCGGAACCGAACAACCAGGCCGCTCCGGGCAGCGGTACTTCAGAGACCTCCCAGCCGATGTCCTCAAGAGCGGCAAGATCGAGATCGGTGAAAACTTTGCGTGTACCGGTTAACAGGGTTGGGTCCAAGTTAGCTTCCTGAGCAACTCCGTTTACGAGCCCCATGGTGCCGTCTGCCCAGTGGCTGAGATCGCTATGCAGCGGGACCTTGCCTCCGAAACGGGCGACAGACGCTGCGCCAGTGAAATCTGAGCCTGAAATCAGGTTGTCCCAGGAGTCGGAAAGTCCAAAGCCGAGCAGGTGGCCCAGTTCGTGCAGCGCAACCGAAAAGAAGTCGTTGTTAATGACGTCATCGGAGGTTGTCGGGTCGGCGTCAAAATACCAGTTAGATTCAGTGTTGAAAGCGAGTGAACCGCCCCAGGGGGCGAAGTCGGTGGCTGAAGGTCCCAGAGTGGCACCAGACTCTCCTCGCGATACAGCGTTGTCGACAAACGACTGGGTGCCAGAAACGTAGAACCCGCCGGGGCCGCCGACGGCCAACGTGGAACCGCCAAAAGAGCGCCCGCCAACGTATACGGTCAGGGTGTTTGCGGCGACACTGAAGTCGTTAATGGTTGTGTCCAGGCCGGTTGCCGGATTGCTCAGTACCGCGTCAAAACTATTGACCCCGGCTGAGGTGATCGCCGTTAAATCATCGACCAGCACGTTACTGAAATAGAGCCCGGCTGAATTGAGCACATCTTTTTTCGCCTGGGTGTCAAAAAAATTACCGCTGTCATAGAGGTAGTCGAACTCGATATTGATTGCATGAGTATTCAGGCTGGCAAACCCCAATAGCCCTGCCGCCAGCAGTCTCCTGATCTGAGTGTTCATGGTCAACGCTTCTCTCTTGGTTAGTAAGCGCAGCGGATAAGCATTCAACCAACGCGCCCGGTGATGCACAGTCCGCGCCCCGTTGAGCCTCGTACTTGTGGCACCTTACGTTAGCGGGTTTGGGTTACAGCCATGTGACGCCGTCACCGTGGCACCGGCCTTAAGTTAATGCAGGTCCATGCAATTGGCATAAAAAGTAGTGGTTGCTGCCCAGTCGGTGAAGATGGCGCGGATACCGACCTGCTCAACCAGTCGGTGCAGCACCTCATACCTGTCCCCTTCGCGATGCACCCAGTTTTCAGCGCTCTGGTAATACCAGCTCTTTGCAGCGCCTAACGGTGGTGATCGTTCAAAGGTCCACGGGATTATCTGTAGCCCGGCCAGGCGGGCCGCTAACGCATAATGCGAAGGCTCAATCCCCCGTTCTCCGCTCGCGAGTAGCATCCAGATCGGTGGCGCTATGAATTGGACCCCCCGCTCAACCAATGAGTCCATTGATGGGCTCCAGCTGTCGCTGTCATCGGTACGAAACTGGGGGTTTTGAAAACGGCCATCCAGCCAAACCGACTGTTTGCCGAATTCAGGTTCATGTTGTAACCAGTAGTCGACGTCGGCCAGATTAAAGGACTGAGGGTAGAGCTCTGCAGGGTTGATCCCGGCATCCTTGTAGTCATCGATCAGTTGCTGGGCATACTCTTGCTGGCTGCCAAATATTGCCTCTACCGTCTGACTGTCGGCGCTCTTCAGCTCGGGGATCATTTTCACACCCAGGTGAGCGAAAAGTTCGATGCTCTGTTGATGGGTCATCAGTTCGCCCTGGCTAATGTAGGGACTGCTGGCCGCGTGGGTTGGGTCGCTGAGATATTCGCTGATGTTGCCTGCCCGGGGGTTAACCCGGTCCGGACGTCCGCTCAGTTGCTGGAATTCGGCGAGCGTCAGGTCACTGCTACAGCAGCGGGCGGTTGCCGGTGCAATCAGTTCGCCACTTTGTGGATCAAACTGTGCCGGGGTGAAGGGTGTCTGGCATTTTTCTGCAAGTCCCGGTTTGAACAGAATATCGGTAGTCGTATGCAGGTCACATTGGGCGTGTCGGCAGACCAGCACGCCATCGCCGGTAAAGGTGACATCACATTCGATCATTCCGGCACCCATGCGGGCGGCGGCCAGGTAGGATTCGCGGGTATGTTCAGGAAACTGTAACGGCGCGCCGCGATGGCCGATGGAAAATGAGGTTCGGTGTGCCGGTCGATTGATACATCCCGCCAGTTTTTCTTTGAGCGGTCCCGGTTCCATCTCATCCACCAGCCACGCAGGCCGGGGCCCGAGCTGCGCCAAATCTGCCGGGGCTTCACTGCTTTGCGATCCAGCGCAGTAGGCGAATAGCATGGCCATTAACGCTGTGGGTCCACGTCTCATAGTTGCCTACTCTAATGTCATTACGTGACAGTTGGGTTGCAGTACAAGGTTGCTCGTTTTTTGTGATTTTGGAACCAGAACATATCGGTCCCTGCCGGTTCATGGTCGGGGAGGACGAGAGTTGAAGCCGGAACAGGAGAAATTGGCGTGCCTGCTCTGACAACCGGCAGGCAGGGGATATCTGCCCGGTACCCGATCTGGGTCATGGAAATTATCGTTGCCTTGCGCTAGTTTCGGCCTGATCGAGAGGAAAGAGGGTCGGGTTATGGGAGTCAGAGAGCAATGGTGGCGGTGGTCCGACAGTTATCGTCGTCTGCCGACATCGAAAAAGGTGATCCTGGGGCTGTTTCTGGTCTGGTTGGTACAGGCGTTGCCCAAGTGGGGTTTCGCGCTGCTGGCAGATGGCGAACAGGCCGCGCTGGTGATGAGGATGTTTATCGTTCCGGCGGCGGGGTAGTGCAGCCTGTTCAGCGGGCAACGCGTAAGGGCCGGCAAAGTGCCGGCCCTTGTCAGGCTATCCACAGGCGCAGGTGTCTTGTTTCCCCGTCTGCCCGATGCGTCTGCCCGATGCCTCTAGCTGGTACGCCTACCTAGATTACACCGAGGTCGGCCAGTTGACCGCGCAGTTTGTCGGCTTCATCCGCAGGGAGATCGTGCAGTGGTGGCAGGATTCGGCCACCATGCAGGCCGATGGCATCAAACCATACCTTAATGCTGGAGACGGTGCCGGCATAGGTGGCGGTCTGGATGATTTTCCACAGCAGGGTCTCTTCCATCAGTAAACGGATATCGTTGAGCTGGGCGGAGGTTTTGCGCGCCTCCTCAAATCTACCCTCTGCTGCCAGTGCCCGGTATTCGTCGACCAGGTGACGCTTCTTGCCATAGAGGATGTAAGAGAGCTCTCCCCAGACGCATTGGCCGCCCATCTGCAACTCGTCGAGGAACACTGCCTCGTTGGGATCACAAATGAGGAAGTCATCGCGCAGGTCACGGCGCAATTTTAGAGTCTCTGGCCGTGAGCCTGCTCCCTGTTTGACTGCGACCACCGTTTCCAGTTCTGCCAGGCGGTGCATGAGTTCAAAACCGAGTACCTTGCCGCCGACCGGGGTGCGATAGAGACAGATCGCCAGGTCGGTGCGGTCGGTGAGGTATTTGAACCAGTCAAAGATTTCGTCATCAGTACGTAGTTGTACTACCGGATTGATCACCTCGGCACCTTCAAAACCCATGGCTTCGACAGCATGCATTTTTTCGATGGCAGTATGCACACATGGATCGAGAATAATGGTCCAGAGTGGGATCTTGCCGCGACCAGCTTCGGCCACCACTTCGTGAAAACGGATCCACTGCGTGGGCGTCAGGTTCCAGCCCTCGGCAAAAAAACCACCCGTCACCAGCCCTTCGATACCCATATCGATAAAAGCAGCAATGTTCTCGTGGAGCTGACCTTCATCGATTTTAAGGTCGTCATTCACCGGTGAGATTGGGCACATGTAGAACCCCTTGATGGTGTTCATTGCCCAGTTTTTAGCGTCTTTGCGCGTATAGTCCAAAGCCATTCTCTCTCTCCATCTTGCAATGATGCCCGGCATCGAGCGGTGGTGGCTGGCCGCAAACGAGCGGTCCAAACCCTGGTGTGTTGGTGGTGCTTCGGGGAGTGTACCAACCGTTCGGTCGGTCCGCCGGAAATGATCGAGGTCTGCGAACGGAAGTTACAGCTGCTGCTCTCCATGCAGGTAGTCTATGGCCAGTTCTGCCATCGGCCGTGCCAGCTGGCCGTAGGTGAGTGCCTGGGTGCTGGAGGCATTGCCCTCCTGATAGCGTTTCATAATGCCCTGCAGAATGGCCACAAAGCGGAAAAAACTGAACGCGAGGTAGAAGGGCCAGTTGGGTATTTCACTTAGCCCCATCCGCTGACAGTAGCGGGCAATATATTCCTCTTCGGTGGGAATCCCCAGTGCTGCGCGGTCAATGCCATGCAACCCGCTCAGGTTACCCAGCGCCGGGTCGGCGGGTGCCCGCCACTGCATGCACTGGTAAGCGAGGTCGGAAAATGGGTGGCCAAGGGTGGAGAGCTCCCAGTCCAGCAGCGCCACCACCTGGGGCTGGCCATTCTGGTCATCGGCAAACATCATGTTGTCGAGCCGAAAATCGCCGTGAATCAGACTCACGCGGCCATCGTCCGCCGGCATCTGCTCTGGCAGCCATGCCATCAGCTGTTCCATGGCTTCGATATGCTCGGTTTCCGAGGCGCGATACTGTTTGGTCCAGCGATTGAGCTGGCGTTCGAAATAGTTGCCTGGCCGACCGTAATCGGTGAGGCCGACAGCCTCAGTATCGACGCTGTGCAGCGCAGCAAGAACTTGATTCATCTGCTCATACATGGCTGAACGGCGGTTTGCGGGCGTTACATCGCGCAGCTGTGCATCGACATGGATCTGGCCCTCGACAAAGTCCATCACATAGAAGCAGGTGCCGATGACCGACTCATCCTCACACAACAGATGCATTGCGGGTACCGGCACCGGCGTGGCGGAAAGCGCAGACATGACGCGGAATTCCCGGTCCACCGCGTGGGCCGAGGGGAGGACCGGTCCGTCTGGTTTTTTGCGCAGCACATAGCGCTGCTGGTCTGTCACCAGCAGATAGGTGGGGTTGGACTGGCCTTCACTAAATTTTTCCGCCCTGACCAGGGTGCCGAAGTTTTCAATCCGTTCCCCGAGATAGCCATTGAGGCGCTCGATTGGCAGGTCGTTTGCAGTCTGTTTGCTCATCGGTTGTGTCGTCTATTCAGCCCAGGTTTTCACCAGCGACCGCCCCAGCGCCATCATGTGAACCTGATCGGGGCCATCAGCGAGGCGAATCTGGCGCGCGTAGTTATAGGCCTCCGCGAGAAAGTAGTCTTCGGTCAGGCCGCCAGCTCCGTGAATTTGAATCGCGCGGTCAATCACCCGCGCGGCCATCAAAGGCGTGGTGATCTTGATCGCGGCAATCAGATCCCGCGCCGCCTTGGCGCCGTGACGATCAATTTCCGCCGCGGTCTTCATGGTCAGCAGCCGCGCCTGCTCTACTTCACAGAACGACAGTGCAATGTCTTCGCGAACTGACTGGTGCTGGCTCAGTTTCTTGCCGAAAGTGGTGCGCTGTTCGACCCGTTTGCACATCAGTTCCAGGGCCCGTTGTGCGCAACCGATAAGTCGCATGCAGTGGTGAATACGGCCTGGGCCCAACCGGCCCTGGGCAATTTCAAACCCACGGCCTTCGCCAAGCAGCAGGTTTTCCACCGGGACGCGCACGTTTTCGAACGTGATTTCACCCTCACCGAGCGGTGCCCCGGAATAGCCCAGCGTGGTCAGCGGCCTTACCAGTGTCACCCCCGGGGTGTTTTTCGGCACCAGTATCTGTGACTGCTGCTGATGGCGGTTGGGGTTGTTCGGGTCGGTTTTGCCCATCAGGATCATGATTTCGCAGGTTTCATTGTTGATCCCGCTAATAAACCACTTGCGGCCGTTGATGACATATTCGTCGCCGTCACGGACGATGGAACACTCGACGTTGGTCGCATCAGAACTGGCGACGTCCGGTTCGGTCATCGCAAAGGCGGAGCGGATTTCACCGGCGAGTAAAGGTTTTAGCCAGCGCTGTTTCTGGGCGTCTGTGCCATATTTGATCAGCACCTCCATGTTGCCGGTGTCGGGGGCGTTGCAGTTAAAAACCTGCGGGGCCCAGAGCACCCGGCCCATGATCTCCGCCAGCGGCGCGTAATCCACATTACTTAACCCCTCGGCGTAATGATCCGCCGGCAGAAACAGGTTCCAGAGTCCGGCGTCGCGGGCTTTCTGCTTCAGCTCCTCTAGTAGAGGCGGTTGAGCCCAGAGATTATCGGTGGTGTTTACATGGTGCTGAAAAGCAGCCTCGGCGGGATAGATATGCTCGTCCATGAATGCCTGAAGGTGGGCCCTGAGCTCCTGTGATCGTGCGGAGGGTTCGGTAGTCATGAATCTTCTGGTCCTTAAAATTAATGCGTGGATGAATCTATGTTCAATTGTTCAGCCGCATATGCCCCATAAAATCCATTTTACCCAGGGGGACGCCCTTCAATCTGAGGATGTCGTACGCTGTGGTGGCGTGAAAATGGAGGTTGGGGAGTGAAAATGTCATCACAAACCCTTCGGTGGTAAACGGCAGTTTGTAGTTCTCACCGATAGAGAAGAGCACTTCGCCGTCAGCCATTTTGTTGATCTGATCGGGGTCATACTCAGCGAGCGAGGCGCTGGTATCGCTGATCAACTGCTGCAGCTGCGGGTAATTCAGTTGCGGCAGATTTTTCGGCGGGCCGAATTTTCCCGATTCAATGGCACCGAGCGCGCCAAGAGAGTGGTGCACTACCGAGTGGATCTGAAAACTGAACGGCAGCATATCCTCGTAGAGCGAAAAATTCACCAGCTCATCAAGGTCCAACCCGGCCTGGCGATAGTGGTCGGCGCCCTTATCGAGGATGCCAACCATCGCATCAACAGTCTGCCGGTAAGGGACAATAGTGGTGTCATAGAGTGTCATTGCCATCGGTTGTTCTCCTCCCATCAGCGGACGTGAAAATTACCAGACCGGGTGTGCCGGGCCCCCAAACAGTGCACCGCCATAGACCGACATTGCATCATCGTAGAGATGGCTGGCGTGAGCACCAATGGTAAGCAGGTCGCGAGTAAACATCTCCACCGGGTCGCCCTTGAACATGCAGGTGGCACCGAGAGCCTGGCTCGCCATGGTGCCAATCTCCACACCGTTGCGGGCGATCTGTCCACGCAGGGCGTACATCATGGCTTTTTCTTCATCGGTGGTGGTGGTTTTGCTGGCGTCGAGCCACTGTTGCAGTATGTCGTTGTAGCGGCGCGTCAGTCCCTCCATTTCGAAGAACTGCATTTGCAGTTTGGCGGCGACTGTTGGCATTGGTCCTGAAGTGGCGGCACTGGCACCGCCGAGAAATACCCGTTCGCGTTTTTCGGTGCGCTGGCGGAATTCGTTGACCATGCGCTCTGCACCGCCAAGACAGACAGCGGTAAAACCAGCGCCGAAAAACGGCAAAAATGGCATGCGATACATCGGTTCGGCAGGGTCAAATTCACCGCCCATGGGTACGCCCTGGGCAAAAACCCGGTTAGCCGCGAGAACCCGGTGTGGTGGCACATAGGCATTGTCGAGACGAACGCCGTGACTTCCGGTGCCGCGCAGGCCGAGGGTGTCCCAGTTATCGATGATCTCGCACTCGCTCACCGGTACCGCAAAAATGCCAAATTCAGGGGCGTCACCATCAGGCATCTGAGTGACGCCACCAAGACCAATCCATCCACAATGTCTCACGCCACTGGCAAAGTTCCACTGGCCGGAGATTCGAAACCCTTCGCCGTCCGGCTCAACCTTACCCACCGGGGCGAGTACATCGCCGATTAGCTCACCACCGCCAAGCAGTTCGTCTCGCCCCTGCGGCGACATGTAGCTGACCCAGACCTCATGGATGGAGAAAAAATAGAACAGCCAGCCAGCGACCATGTTATGGCGAGAGACGATGCGGATCATCTCGTGATAGGTGTAGAGGTCGGTGTCCAGACCGCCGTAGTTTTTCGGTTTCCAGAGGTCAGGTATCTGCGCGTTTTTCATGGTCTGTACCAGGCGTTCGGTAATGTCCCGGTTGGCCTCTGCGGTTGCAGCCTCCTCCTCTGCGACCTGACCGATGATTTCTGCTCGGGCCAGGAACTCGCTGGCATCGAAACGGGTGACCGGTGTAAAGGTTGCAGGTGTTGAAGTGCTCAAGGCTTTCTCCTGTTGATTGCTAATAGGGATACAGGTTACTGGCTAGACCTGGTCCCGAAGTGATTCTGATGAGCGCGGTAGGTCGTCCTCGCCTGCGCTTTACCGGTATACGCTATTGTTGGTGCATCAGTTTAACCTGTGGTAGCGGGGACGATGCCTTGACCGCCGTCATGACTGCTGCGAGTCCTGGCCCCGGTGCGTCACCTGGTCACGCAGATAGATTGGCAGGGCCTGTTCGGCGCTGACCGCATGAGTGTTATAGGGGTAGTGGGCGGCCAGTTCGAGCAGCGCCTGGGCATCGGCGCGGCAGTCGGCAAGGATGTTGGCGACTGGCGGATGAATCTGTTCCTGCAGCGCTTCTGTGTAAGCCTGCCAGCCACTGCCGGCACCGACGCGAGAAGCTCTATCATCTCTGTCGATACCGATGAGGCAGGAAGCGGCATCACCGGGGGGAGTCACGCTTTCTTCACCAATCAGTTGCGGAATACGTTGTGTGTCGAGTTGATACAGCCCCAGGTATATCTCTGCCAGTCGGGCGTCGATGGCGGCGATGATCTGCGCACCAGCGGCCAGGGTTGTTTCGAAGCGGGTCGTGGCCTGTGCGAGCCCGGCGAGGGATGAGATCGGCAGTACCGGAATATTCAGGCCGTGACCGAGCCCCTGGGCAACACTGCAGGCGATACGCACGCCGGTAAATGAACCGGGTCCGCGACCGACTACTACCTGATCGAGACTGTTTTTCTGTAACCCGGCGTCAGCGAGTAACTGGTCGATCATCGGCAGAATCTGTTCTGCATGCTGACGAGGTTCATTGCTGATCCTCTGCAGAATTTCCGTGCCGTTGGTCAGCGCTACGCTACAGAGCTCACTGGAGCTTTCGATGGCAATCTGGTTCATCGGGTTTCTGGCGGCTGAGCCTGCTCGTTTTGGCAGTGGGTAAGAAAATTCAGTGACTGTTCCATGCTGTCGGTCACTGGCATTGATGGCAGCGCGTTGAGAAAGGACTGGCCGTAGCTTTTCCCCCGCAACCGGGGGTCACCGATCACCAGCAGGCCGCGGTCGTGGTGGTCCCGTATCAGCCGGCCTGCACCCTGTTTCAGGGTGATAATTGCTGCCGGTACCTGCAGGTCGTTAAACGGATTGCCGCCATGTTTTCGCAGTGCTTCGATGCGCGCTTTGATCAACGGCTCTGACGGACTGGCGAAGGGTAGTTTGTCGATAATGACGCAGCTCAGTGCATCACCGCGTACGTCGACTCCCTGCCAGAAACTGGAGGTGGCCAGCAGAATAGCGTTGGGGCGGTTCTGAAACTGCTCCAGCAGCGCTGATTTAGGGGCCTCGCCCTGTAGCAGCAGGGTAAATTCGGTGTGATCCAGCAAACTCTCGTGTGCCCGGTGCATTGCCGAATAGCTGGTAAAGAGCATAAATGCCCGTCCACGGTTGGCTTTCAGTAGCGGCAGCGTGGCTTCCACCAGTGCGGCGGTGTGCTGGCGGTCATTGGGTGCTGGTAATCCGGTGGGAAGGTAAAGGAGCGCCTGGTTTGCGTAGTCAAAAGGGGTGTCGAGCAGCAGGGTTTCTGCTTCGGTCAGCCCCATGCGGCCGGTGAAGAGGTCAAATTGCTTGCCGGCTGCCAGGGTGGCTGAGGTAAAAATCCAGCTGCGCGGATGAGCGCTGAAGGCCTGCTGCATCTGCGCTGAAATTTCTATCGGGTCGTTATGCAGCACGAAGCCGCGGCCACGTTTTTCCAGCCATTTGACGGTCTCAACCGATTGTTGGGGTAGGTTTGGATCGGTTATTGCTCCAGGTACGGGCTGGTTGGGCTTATCTGCTGTTGGTTGCTGCTCCTCATCCCACGGCTCCACGGGTCTATTGGTTGCGGTGATCAAGGCGTGGCAGGTAGCCAGCAGAGTGGCGGCGCGGGCGTTGCAGTTCTCCAGTTCCTTGCTGCGCTGAACGTGGGGTTTGAGTACCAGCAACAGTTCTGTGAGGCTGGAAATCAGCTCGCCAAACAGCGGCTCAAATCTGGTGGCGCCGGCTACCCGGCTCCATTCCTCCCGCGGGCTGAGTGGCTCGAACAGGGTGTTCAGCTGCTCAGTGGCGGTATCCACTGCAGCGGTAGCCTGTTGCAGCTGATCAATGTCGCCGGGGTTTTCTGCTAACAGGTCGCGAGTCAGATTGATCAACTGGTTACTGCTCAGCTGCTGGCCAAAAAACTGGGTGGCGATATCAGGCAGCAGATGAGCTTCGTCGAAGACCAGCACATCAGCATAGGGAACCACTTCACCAAATCCGCCCTCGCGTATTGCCATGTCAGCGAAAAACAGATGGTGGTTGATCACCACCAGATCGGCCTGTTGGGCTTTTTTTCTGGCCAGGTGCAGCGGGCATTCGTCGAGGTGCGGGCACTCCTGGCCGATACAGTTGTCAGCGGTTGAGGTGACCTGGTGTTTGATCGCCGGGTGCAGTTCGCCGCCAGGAAAACCGTCGAGGTCGCCGCCCGGTTGCTGTCGCAGGTAGAGTTGGATCTGCTCGAACTGCTCCAGGTCCTGCGCGCGAAAGCTCGGTAGTCTGGTCTGCGCCGCGTGGCTTTGTTGCGACATTTGTAATCGCTGGGGGCAGATGTAGTTGGCTCGTCCCTTCAATAGCGCCACGGTGAAGTCGTGACCCAGCAGTTTTTGTAGCGCTGGCAGGTCGCGATTAAACAGCTGGTCCTGCA
>JBPEXY010000052.1:0-11075 GCA_052031065.1 Immundisolibacteraceae bacterium
GCCGGCAATCCCCTCCTCCACAGCGATGCCGGTACAGGCCTGACCAAGCAGCTGTTGCACCATCGGCATGTGGGTTTCGCAGTAATAGTCGATATCAAACTGGCTATCCGCACTGCACGGATAAAATACACTGACCTTGATCACTGAACCCTCCTCCCAAAAAAAACAGTGACATCCGATACCGGCAACGAAGCACGGCACGTGCGGCTAGATTAGCATCTTAGGCAGATGACTGGAGTTGCCGGCAATCGATTTCAATCGTCTGTTCAGCGATTGCCACCCAGGCGGTGGTTGCCGATAGCGTTACGGCACAGTCGGTGGTGCGCCCAATCAGTTTGGCAAATGACCTGATCTGCGCGGGGTCAAACACCCACACGGCTACCGGCAGCGAGGCATACTCTTCGCCCACCTTCTGCCACCAGGTTCCAGATTTACTGTTGAAACTGTACACCCGAACCTGATCAGCGCGGTGACAGGCTTTTTTGATCCGCTCTGCGATGGGCTCGCCAACCTCAAGCCAGAGCTTTATCGAACCATCCAGATTGTGCTGCCAGACGTCAGGCTCATCGGCTGTGCTCAAACCGCGGCCAAACTGAAGTCGTTCATCGGCGTTGTAACAGAACGCCAGCACCCGGGCCGCCATACGCTCCAGCGTTTCTGACGGATGCAGCGCAACGGTCAGTTCCAGCGCCTGATAGTTGTCCCGCTCCAGGTCCGCCAGATCGATACTGAATTTATAGATGGTCGGTTTCAGTGCCATGTTTTATCCACAAGCCTGCTGCAGGAGGCTGTTTGCCGGCGGTTGGTTGCCACAGAAATATCCGCGAGAGGGAAAGGACAATGCAGCACAAAGTTGCTTTGGATTATCAGCGCTGCATTTTTTATCAGCACCAACAAAAAAGCCCGGCAAAGCCGGGCTTTTTCTTACTGCTGGCGTCCCCAAGGGGATTCGAACCCCTGTTGCCGCCGTGAAAGGGCGGAGTCCTAGGCCTCTAGACGATGGGGACGCGATAAACGTGAAGCTGTTTACCAACGGCCTAGAATTTTTGACTTCTGGTGGAGCCAGGCGGGATCGAACCGCCGACCTCAACACTGCCAGTGTTGCGCTCTCCCAGCTGAGCTATGGCCCCAAAAAAAGAGCCGCGCAGTCTACGTTTTGGGCTCTTTGTTGTCAACGGATAAAGTAGCATTTTGCTCACTCCAGCCACCGGCCTGAGCAAGGATCACCGAACGAACCTCGTTTTAACCTGATTGCGGTTACCTTTCTGTAATTCTCCGGCAACGGTCTCCGGCAACGGCGCCAGGGTTATCCAGCGACAGCGTTGGCGATCCATTCCAGTGCCGCCTCAACCCTTGCCAACACTTCCGACCTGCCAAGCACCTCCATCACCTGATCGAGTCCCGGCGCGGGTGCGCCGGCGGTCAGCGCTACCCTCAGTGGCTGACCAACCTGACCGAAACCAACTTCGAGGTCATCGACAGTTTTCTGCAATAGCTCATGGAGCTGCGGTGCCTGCCACTGCTGCGCATTCAAATCACCGAGCCGGTTTAACAGCTCGGCAAGCACCTTATCGGCCTCACCTTTGAAAGCCTTTTTCGCAGCTTTCGGATGGTATTCACCAAGCGGGCCATAAAACAGGCGGCATGCTTCGGCCAGTTCAACCAGGGTTTTACAGCGTTCTTTCTGCAGATCGATGACGCTGGCCAGATCAGGACCACCGACAGTATCGACCCCGGCTTCGACCAGATAGGGCTGGAGATGCTCAACCAGATCAACGGCAACCGAGTTAATGATGGTCTGATGGTTTAACCAGAGCAGTTTTTCAGCATTGAAGGTGGACGCAGAGCGATTCACATCTGCCATATCAAACAGCTTGATCATCTCCGCAACGGTGAACAGCTCCTGATCCCCGTGAGACCAGCCGAGACGAACCAGGTAGTTGAGCAGCGCGTGAGGCAGGTAACCCTGTTCCCGGTACTGCAGCACATTAACTGCGCCGTGACGCTTGGAGAGCCGCTTGCCGTCGCCGCCGAGAATCATCGGCACATGGCCGTAAACCGGCGGCTCCGCACCCAGGGCGCGCAGGATATTAATTTGCCGTGGTGTGTTGTTGAGGTGATCATCACCGCGTAGCACATGGGTCACCTGCATATCCAGGTCATCCACCACGACGGTGAGGTTGTAGGTTGGGGTAGCGTCGCTACGGGCAATGATCAAATCGTCCAGTTCACCGTTGCTGATCACCACCCGTCCACGGACCAGATCATCGACCACCACATCACCCACCAGTGGGTTTTTGAAGCGCACCACCGGATCGACTCCTGCCACCGGCTCGCTTCTTTTTCGGCAGCGCCCGTCGTAACGCGGTTTCTGTTTGGCGGCCATCGCCTGTTCGCGCATCTGATCCAGGGTCTCGCGACTACAGTAACAATGATAGGCATCGCCCTGTTCAAGCAGCTGATCGATCACCTGCCGATAACGCCCCATCCGCTCAGTCTGATAAACCGGCCCTTCATCGTAATCGAGGCCCAACCACTGCATCGCTTCAAGAATAATATCCACCGCTTCCTGGGTGGATCTTTCACGGTCGGTATCCTCTATTCTGAGAGCAAATTTACCACCCTGTTTTCGCGCCACCAGCCACGAGTAAAGTGCGGTCCGCGCTCCACCGATGTGGAGATAACCGGTAGGGCTGGGTGCGAAACGGGTCTTGACGGTCATGAATACCTCTTGAAGTTGCAATCGAATTCGGTGGAAAACTGCACAGCTGCCACCGGTCCATGAGCCCGGCGTAATTTTTGGGGTCTGGTCGGCGTGGTTATTTTAAAGCAAAGCGGCCCCACTGCACGCAGCTGTAAACCGCGCAATCATTGACGTTACCGGGGCAAAAACCTAGAATCGGCGGCCTGCGAAAAGGGGGCGATTAGCTCAGCGGGAGAGCACTACCTTCACACGGTAGGGGTCACTGGTTCAATCCCAGTATCGCCCACCACCTTTTTCACCCTATCTTCAATACTGGCCTGGTTATTGGCTCTTTGAGCCATGCCAACACCGGGCGGGATACATAGCATGGACCAGTTGAGCAATCTGAACGTGGCATCACAGGAAGTTCTGCCCACTCCGGCACAGATTGGTCGGGAACTACCCGTTACCGAAATCGCCGCAGAAACCGTCACCAATGGCCGTAAAGCGGTCTGCGATATTCTCGACGGAAATGATAACCGGCTGTTTGTGGTCGTTGGCCCCTGCTCAATCCATGATGTTGACGCGGCGATGGAGTATGCCCGACGACTGAAAACCCTGGCCGACCAGGTTAGCGAACAGATGTTGCTGATCATGCGGGTCTATTTTGAAAAACCGCGCACCACAACCGGCTGGAAAGGACTGATCAACGACCCACGTCTGGATGACTCTTTCCATATTGAAGAGGGAATCCGCCTGGCCCGCCAACTACTCCTTGATATCGCCGAGCTGGGACTACCGGTAGGAACCGAAGCGCTTGACCCGATCATGCCCCAGTATCTTCAGGAGCTGGTCACCTGGACTGCCATTGGCGCACGTACCACTGAATCGCAAACCCACCGTGAGATGGCCAGCGGTCTATCGACACCGGTTGGTTTCAAAAACGGCACTGACGGCAACGTCGAAGTAGCGGTCAATGCGATGAAATCGGTCTCCAGCCCACACAATTTCCTCGGTATCAACGCAGACGGGTTGTCAGCAGTCATCCGCACTCGCGGCAACCGTTATGGCCATGTGGTTTTGCGCGGTGGTCATGATGGGCCCAACTACCAGCAGGAGGCGGTAACCGCCTGTCAGAAGCAGCTGGAAAAGGCCTCGCTGGCCAGCAATGTGGTAGTCGACTGCAGCCACGCTAATTCCGGCAAGAACCCTGAACAGCAGCCGGCAGTCATGAGCGACTGCGTAAACCAGGTGGCCGCTGGCGGTAGTCCAATCGTCGGCCTGATGATCGAAAGCAACCTGGAAGCAGGAAACCAGTCGATTCCAGAAAACCTCAGCGACCTTAAATACGGCGTGTCGGTAACCGATGGCTGTGTCGACTGGTCAACAACAGAGCGGATGATTGTTGACGCTGCGCAGCAGCTGAGCTCTCCTCGGTAGCATGAGTCAGGGTCACCTCGACTGGCTCCCGACAGGGATTTGAACCCACAGGCCTGCTGTTCGGTGGCGCTTCTGACCTCCTTACAGACGTGTTAGCATCGCTGCTGGCAAATATCGGAGGATAACCGGCTGCCAGGCGATTACCGGCGGTAATCACACACCCTGCCGATGTAATCACGCTCTGGTTTGAGCCAGTGCTGGATTAACCCAGTGCTGAGTCATCACCAACTGGCGCGGTCCTGACAAAGGCGCACCCCTGGGGTCGCGCGGTGACCCCTGCGATCTTATGGATGAGACGGGAGGGGACCATCCTGATGAAACAGCTAAGCGCCGTAACACTCATCGTACTGTCTCTAATGACAGCCGGGTGCAGCGAAGATGAGGCGGCCAAAGCCGCGCCGCCAAGATCCACGCCGGTAACCACACTGACTGTTTCTAGTAGAGCCGTGGAAGTCATTGAGACCACCACCGGTTACATCGAAACCAAAGCCGCACCGGTTGTTGCCGCCGAAGTGGCTGGTCAGGTACTACGGATAGAAACCGACATTGGTGCTCATGTGGCCACTGACCAATTACTGGCCACGATCGACCCTACCGATTATGAAAACCAGCTGCGTTCCCGTACCGGGGAGGTAGATCGTATTCAGACACTGATTGACAACCAGCGGCGCCGGGTTGCGCGCCTGCGCAGTCTGCTTGATGACAATTTTGTCTCCGACAACGCTCTCGAAGATGAAGAAGCAGCACTTAAAGCACTGCAAAGACAGCTGACCACTGCCCAGGCACTTGCCGACATAGCCGCAAGAGAGCTGCAAAAGTGCGAAATAAGGGCTCCGGTTGGTGGCCAGATACAGAGTCGGCATATCGATGTCGGTGATTACGTCAGAAAAGGTGACGCCGCATTTCAGATTTCCGATGCCAGTCAGCTGCGCGCCCACTTACCCTTTCCAGAGACGGTGATTCGACAACTTCAACCGGGACAGGATGTGCGCCTTGATACACCAGCATCAGCGACTGGAACGGTGACCGGCTCGATCACTGAATTGAGACCGATGGTCGAACCCACCAGTCGAGCTGGCGAAGCGGTGATTGATGTTGAAAACCCCGGTGACTGGCTACCGGGTAGCAGCGTCAACGGTTCAGTAGTGCTGGCTATCCGTGAAAGCATTGTCATACCCACTTTAGCGCTGGTATTACGTCCTGCGGGCCGCGTCGTTTATGTCATTGATGGCGATCGCGCCCAACAAAGGCTGGTCACCATCGGCGAATATCTTTCTGGAGAGGTGGAGATTATTGCCGGTTTAGAGACCGGTGAAACTATTGCGGTCGATGGCGCAGCCTATCTTTCCGAGGGTGCGTTAGTTAAAGGCACCCCTCTTGCCAGCAGGTCGGAGTGACTGGCCAGCGTAACGAATTGACCCATTTGCGGGTGTCGACAGGTGTTACATGCACATCCGCCCGACCGAATCGCGCGTTATCGTAGAGGAGTGCTGCCATGGCCATGTCGATTCCCGAGATTTCCATAAAACGCCACGTACTCGCGGGCATGATCAGCGCACTGATTATGCTGTTCGGCATCATCAGTTATCAACGCATCGGGGTTGATCGTTATCCGCAGATACAGTTCCCGGCGGTCACCGTATTGACCACGTTGCAGGGCGCCAACCCAGATGTGGTTGATGCCGCCGTCACCAACGTCATCGAAACCTCGGTTAACGCCATTCCCGGTATCCGCCGCATTGAGTCCTCCTCGCGTACCGGGACTTCCATGGTGATCGTGATATTCGAACTCGACAAGGATGTTGATGTTGGCTTCAATGAGGTGCAGGCGAAGGTCAACCAGGCATTGCGAAGACTCCCTGATGACGCCGATTATCCAGTAATTGCGAAGCTCGAAACCGGTGCCCAGCCGATCATGTGGCTCAACCTCGATGGCGACCGTACCACCAGCCAACTGAGCCGCTACGCACGTACTGTACTGAAGAAAAAACTTGAAACCATCAGTGGCGTCGGCGAGGTACAGATCGGCGGTCGTTTCGATCGTAATATCCGTATCGAGGTCGACCTGCAACGGATGGCAGCACTGGGGGTCACTGCCGATGAGCTGATTCGGGCGTTACGTAACGAACACTTCCAGCTACCGGGCGGATTTCTCGTTGGCGACCAGACCGAGTTTCTGATCAAGCTCGACCAGGAGTACCACGAAGTTCGTGAGATGGAAGAGCTGATTGTCGGCTACCGCGACCAGCTGCCCATTCTGTTACGCGATGTTGCCAATGTGATCAGTGGCGCCCAGGACCGACGTACCATCGCCCGCTACGTGGAGCGCCAATCCATTGGCCTGGGTATTGTAAAAATCAGCAATGCCAATACGGTGGCCATCGCCCGCGCAGTAAAAAAGCGGATGGAGGAGGAGCTGATTCCCAACCTTCCGCCCGGCTTGCGGCTTGAGGTCTCCTGGGACGATTCCAGCTTTATTGAAGGTTCCATTGAAGCACTGACTGAGCACATCTATCTGGGGGCCCTGCTTGCGGCGGCGGTAGTGTTTCTGTTTCTGCTTAACTTCCGCGCAACATTGATCGTGGCTCTGGCGATTCCGGTGTCGCTGCTGGCGGCGATCATGCTGATCTACTTCAGTGGCCTGACCCTGAACACCATGACCATGCTGGCACTGCTGCTGCTGATCGGTGTAGTCGTCGATGATGCCATTGTGGTGCTGGAAAACATCCACCGTCACATGAAAGAGATCGATCCCGACCCGGTCACTGCCGCCGCCAATGGAGCTACCGAGGTCTATTTTGCCATTGTCGCCGCAACCTTCTCGCTGGTATCCATTTTTGGTCCAGTGGTGTTTATGGGCGGTATTGTCGGCATGTTTTTCAACTCGTTTGCGATCGTCGTTACCGTTGGAGTGCTCGCCTCGCTGCTGGTGGCAGTAACTCTGACGCCAATGCTCTGCTCACGCCTGCTCAAAACCGAAGTGCAACACGGCCGCGTCGGCAGCGCACTGCTAACTGCTCTTGACGGACTCCAGGAACGCTATGCATCGATTCTGAAAATCGCCCTGACCCATAGATGGTGGGTACTGCTGCTCACCGCCATCGCTATCTTGCCGAGCTATTTCCTGTTTAACCAGCTCGGCAAAACCTTCGAGCCTGATCTGGATGAAAGCGGGTTTCTGGTTTTTTTCAAAACCCCGCTCGGTTCAAGTCTTGATTACACCGACCAACGTATGCAGCGGATTGAAGCCATCCTCGGATCACAGCAGGAGGTTCTCGACTATTGGGCTGCCATCGGCGTCGGTCCTACCGGAAGCGTTAGTCGCGGTATGGTATTTGTGCGCCTGGTTCCACCGGAGCAGAGAAGCCGCACGCAGGTGGAATTGATCCGGAATATGCAGGCGGAGCTGTCGAGAATTCCCGGCATGCTCGGTTTTGCCGGCCGGGTACCGGCGATACCAGGTGCCCGCGGCGAGCCACTGCAGTTTGTTGTGCGCGGCACCAATCTGCAGAAAGTGTCAGAACTGAGCCAGCAGTTGCAGCAGAAACTCACCACCACTTTTCCCGAACTCGGCCGGATTGACCTGGACCTGCAGCTCGACCTGCCGCAGCTGAGGCTGAATGTTGACCGGGTACGTGCGCACAGCCTCGGCCTGAGTACCGCACAGGTATCACAGGCGGTAAACATGCTGATGGGGGGGCTTGATGTCGCCTACTACAACGATGACCCGGGCGATGGAGAGCGCTACGACGTGCGTATCAAGGCACGCGAAGGGCAGTTTGAGCGTCCCGAAGACCTGCGCAAGATCTACCTGCGTTCACGCAGCGGTGAGACCGTCAGGGTCGACACCATCGCCAGATTCGAAGAGACACTGGGACCGGCGGTAATCTCCCGCTACGACCTGCAATACGCCGCCAGTTTTTACGCCGAACCGACGGTACCGCTCGGCGAAGCAATCGCCAAGGTGCAGCAGGCTGCCACCGACCTGCCACCCGGCTACGAAGTGGTGTTTGTCCGCGTTTCCAAAGATTATCTGGAAACCTCACAGATCATGGGCGGCACCTTCGCCCTGGCGCTATTACTGCTTTACATGGTGCTGGCCAGTCAGTTCAACTCACTGCTACAGCCACTGATCATCATGCTCGCACAACCATTGGCAGTAGTAGGAGGCCTGTTCGGACTCTGGGCAATGGACATGACCATTAACATCTATTCAATGATCGGCATGATTCTACTGGTCGGGCTGGTAGCGAAAAATTCGATCCTGCTGGTCGATATGACCAACCAGTACCGCCAAAACGGCATGACCATAGATGAGGCATTACAAAGAGCCTGTCCGATTCGCCTGCGGCCAGTGCTGATGACTTCGCTGACTATCATCCTGGCGATGCTGCCGGCAGCGATGGGGTATGGCGCCGGTGCAGAGGCCAACGGGCCGATGGCGGTCACCATCATCGCCGGAATGATCAGTTCCACAGTGCTGACACTGGTGGTGATTCCAGCGGCCTATTCACTGGTGGAACAGGCCCTGCTCAGACGCAGGGAGAGACAACTCGCTTCAACCGAAGATTCTGACGGTCTCTCCAGTTTCGCGGATGCCGACTCTTCGGTTTAATCCGCTGAGCTGGCGATGTTCGCACACTAGCTGCGAGCAAGAAACTGTCGGCCGCGTGCAGCCTCCCAACGCGCAAAACGATAAGTGATGGCCGGAATCACAATCACTGTCAGTCCGGTCGACACCAGAGTGCCAAAGATCAGACTCACCGCCAGGCCGTTAAAGACCGGGTCAAACAACATCACCATCGAACCCAGCAGGACCGTCACCGCAGTCAGAAAAATTGGCCTCAACCTCAACGTAGCGCCTTCCAGCACTGCCGTGCGCAGATCAACACCAGCTGCCACCCTCTCACCGACAAAATCGATGATCAGCAGCGATGACCGCACGACCACGCCGGACAGGGCAATAATTCCAATAATGGAAGCACCAGAAAACGGCACACCAAGCAACCAGTGGCCCGGAAACACCCCGATTACCCCGAGCGGAATCGCAGACATGGCGATTAACGGCACAACGAAGGACTGGTAATAACCAACCAGAATAAGGAATATAAAAGTCACCGCCAGTAGCAGCGCCAGGCCCATCTCGCGGTAGGTGTCGAGCATCATCCGCACCTCCCCGCTCCAGAGCAGTTGCAGGCCGTTAACGGTATCCGGCGCCGATTCCACCAGAGTCAGATTACTGGTCGGCAGGGTTATTCCATCCGTGGCGGCCAGTTCTCTGATCCGGGCATCCAGATCAAGCACGGCATTAAAAGAGGTTCCCGAACGCTGCTCGCCACCGACATAGATCACCCGCTCATTGTCCTTGCGCTGAATCGGCGCCTCCTCTGGCTCGCTGACAATTCGGGTCACCTCGGTCAGCGGAATACGTTGCCCCTCTGGATTGCTCAGATAGACCCGGTCGAGCTGATCCATGCTCAGTTGATAGCGCCGCGGTACCATCACCCGCATCGGCACCATATTCAACTCACCAGCCATATGCACATTGCCGACAATTTGACCATCGAACAGCACCCGCAGGGTTCTTTCGATCTGTGCCGTAGTGACGCCAGAGAGCGCCGCTTTCTCCTGGTCTACAACCACCCGGTGACGGGTCATCGCCACCGGTTCACTGTCAAACACCTCGACCATATCCCAGGTCTGCAGGAATTGCCGCTTGACCAGCTCTGCCATTTCGCGGTGTTGTTGGCGGTCATTGGCATATATTTCTGCCAGCACCATGGCGCGGTTAGGTGGCCCGGGCGGATCCTCAACCAGATGGATGACTGCCCCCGGAAACTGCTGCTCTACGGTGGCCAGTTTTTCGCGCAGGTCGGCAACAAAGCCGATCGACGAGATAATACGCTGGTCCTTTGGTAATAGATTGACCCGAATCTCCGCAAAGTATTCTCCATAGCGGCTTAGATTGCCCCGCAGCAGCCCGGGCAGATCAACCACCCCCGGGATACTCAGGGTAGTCAGAAACTCACGCACCAGCGGTTCCCGCTCGAGCACCGCGCCAACTGCTTGAACCAGCCGGGCGCTCTCCTCAATGACGTGATCCTCGGGCATATCGATGGTGATATTGAAGGTATTCTGGTCATCCTTGGGTAGAAAAGTGAGTGCCACCCCGCCTGCAGAAAGTGGACCCGCCACCCCTTGCGGGCGGAGAAACTGCCAGGTCGGCATCAACAGCGCCAGAACCAGCAGCACAGTGAGCACCAGAAACAGGTTACGCCTCACCTTGGAACTGTCGAGCACCTGCCCGAGCCAGCGGCCGTAACTGCTGAATACCAGTGCATCGCGCTGTTCCGCCATCTCGCTACGCTGAGCCGGTTTAAGCAACCGGACTGCTGCCCAGGGTCCAACGATATAGGCAACGACCAGCGAGGAAAAAATAGCCACCGGAACATCGACAGTGATCGGGAAAAAATACTCTCCCTGCATGCCACTGATCACAATCATGCTGCTAAACACGGCCATGATCGCAAAGGTGGCGAGATTAGTCGGGTTACCCACCTCACGGGTGGCATCAACGGCAATGGCCGGGAAATCGGCATCTGGCGCATCATTCAGCCGCCGATGGATGTTTTCAACCACCACAATACCGGCGTCTACCAACATGCCAATAGAGAGAATCAGTCCGAACAGGGTCACCCGGTTGATACTGATACCGATCGCATAATCGACCATCAGCGTGATGAAAAAACTTAGCGGCACCAGCAGGGTCACGATAGCCGCTTCTCGCCAGCCGAGAAAAACACCAAGCACACCACTGACAAACACCAGGGAAATACCGAGCTGCAGAACCAGACGGTTGACTGCCTTATTGGCTTTGACGCCGTCGTTTCGAGTCACGTCAAAGCGAACACCCTGCGGCGCCATTCGCTGGCGCATGCGCTCGACCCGATCC
>JBPEXY010000053.1:0-8207 GCA_052031065.1 Immundisolibacteraceae bacterium
GGCCCGGGAGCCGGTGACCTGATTGCCGAGGGGGTGCTTGCTATTGAGATGGGCGCCGATGCCGAAGATGTGGGCCTGACCATCCATCCCCATCCGACCCTGTCGGAAACCATGGGCATGGCCGCTGAAGTGTACGAAGGCAGCGTCACCGACATTTACGCCCCTAAACGGTGATTTGCCAGTTATTGTTTACCGGTTGCCGTTGTGTGACGGCTATCGATTAAAGATCCAGGGTTGTTGATTTATGAGTGATGTTAAAAAGGTGGTGCTGGCCTATTCGGGCGGACTCGATACCTCTATTATTCTGCGCTGGCTACAGGAGACCTACCATTGTGAAGTGGTCACCTTTACGGCTGATATCGGTCAGGGTGGAGAAGAGCTGGAACCAGCGCGGGCCAAAGCGGAAACCATGGGCGCCTGCGATATTTTTATCGACGACCTGACCGACGAATTCGCCCGTGACTTTGTGTTTCCGATGTTTCGTGCAAACTCGATCTATGAAGGAGAGTATCTGCTCGGTACTTCAATCGCCCGGCCGTTGATTGCCAAACGCATGGTCGAGATTGCCCGCGAATGCGGAGCCGACGCCATTGCCCATGGGGCTACCGGCAAGGGTAACGACCAGGTGCGCTTTGAGCTCGGCTGTTACGCCCTGCAGCCGGACATCCGTGTGATCGCCCCCTGGCGCGAGTGGGATTTGCTGTCACGGGAAAAATTGCTCAATTATGCCGGACAGCACAACATTCCCATCGATTTTCAGAAACAGGGGCAGAAATCACCCTACTCAATGGATGCCAATCTGCTGCACATTTCCTATGAGGGAGGGGTTCTTGAGGACCCCTGGGCAGAGCCTGAGGAGTCGATGTGGCGCTGGACGGTAAACCCGGAGCAGGCTCCCGACCAGGCTGAAGATGTGCAACTGGAGTATCAGTGTGGAGACATTGTCGCCATCAATGGTCAGACCATGGCACCTGCCGATGTGATGCGTTGGCTTAACGAAGCAGGCGGACGCCACGGTATTGGCCGCGCCGATATTGTTGAGAACCGCTATGTTGGTATGAAATCGCGGGGTTGTTACGAAACGCCAGCTGGCACCATCATGCTGAAGGCGCATCGTGCCATCGAGTCGCTGACCCTGGATCGGGAAGTGGCTCATCTCAAGGACGAGTTGATGCCCCGCTACGCCACTCTGGTTTACAACGGCTACTGGTGGAGTCCGGAAAGAGAAGCACTGCAGGGATTGATCGATGATACCCAGGAGACGGTGAACGGAACGGTGCGCATCAGGCTCTACAAGGGTAACGCCACCGTGACCGGTCGCCGGTCCGAAAGTGACTCCCTTTTTGATCCCGAGATCGCCACCTTTGAAGATGATGCTGGCGCCTATAATCAGGCTGATGCCGATGGCTTCATCAAACTCAATGCACTGCGGTTACGTAGCGCAGCGCGTTTACGTCAGCGGCGTCACTGAGGGGTGGGCGGCGCGGGCGAGACCTGATGGGTGATCTTGCCGACAGTTATCCTGCCGATTCGGTAGGGCAGGTAGAGCCGACTGTAGAGCGGTTCGAGGAGCCGCTACAGCTCGTCAGCGGTCCGACCCTGCCCGCCTATGAGCTGATGATGGAAACCTACGGCGAGCTCAACAGTGACCGCTCCAATGCATTGTTGATCTGTCATGCGCTCAGTGGCGATCATCACGCTGCCGGATATCACGCTGGCGCCAGCCGCCCGGGTTGGTGGGATGGCTATATCGGTCCCGGCAAGCCCATCGATACCAATCGGTTTTTTGTCGTCAGTATCAACAACCTGGGTGGTTGTGGCGGCTCAACCGGACCGACCGCAACCAACCCCGAAACCGGCAAGGTTTGGGGTCCCGATTTCCCCATCGTGACCGTCGCCGACTGGGTGAAAACCCAGGCACGGCTCGCCGACCGGTTGGGTATTGGCAGATGGGCAGCGGTGGCCGGGGGTAGTCTCGGTGGTATGCAGGTTTTGCAGTGGGCCATTGACTACCCGGAGCGGATAGCCCATGCGGTGATTATTGCGGCGGCGCCCAGGCTCTCGGCGCAGAATATCGCCTTCAATGAGGTGGCCCGCCGCGCCATTATGTCCGACCCGCAATTCAGCCATGGGCGCTACGGAGCCAGTGGAGAAGTCCCGCGCCACGGGTTGATGCTGGCGCGTATGCTCGGCCACATCACCTATCTTTCAGACGATATGATGCGCCAGCGATTTGGTCGCGAACTGCGCGAGGGGCGCATCAATTTCGGTTTTGATGTGGAGTTCCAGATCGAGAGTTACCTGCGTCATCAGGGTGAAACTTTTGTTGACCGGTTTGATGCCAATACCTACCTGTTGATGACCAAGGCGCTGGACTATTTCGATCCGGCGGAGCGTGCCGGGGGTGATCTGGGACAGGCGCTGGCACCGGCGCTGGCTCGTTTCCTGGTGGTCTCTTTCACTAGCGACTGGCGTTTTGCGCCAGAGCGATCCAGAGAGATCGTTGCAGCGCTGCATCGTGGTCGCAAAGCGGTTAGTTATGCCGAAATTGACTCCCCTGATGGACACGACGCCTTTCTGTTACCCAATGGGGATTACGAGGCAACATTGCGGGCGTTTCTGAGCCATGCTGAGAACAGCGGAGCGGCGCTGTGAGCGCCAGCGTGCTGAGAGCTGATCTTGCCGCGGTGGCTGACTGGATCGAGCCAGGCAGCCATGTTCTCGACCTCGGCTGTGGAGATGGTGCCCTGCTCGATTTTCTGCAACGCCACAAACAGGTCACCGGGTATGGGTTAGAGGTCGGTATCCGCAAGGTTAACCAGTGCATCCGGCGCGGCGTCAACGTGATTCATGCCGATATTGAGGCTGGGTTGGGCGAGTTCGCCGAGAATGGTTTTGATTATGTGGTGATGAGCCAGACCATTCAGGCAACCCACTATCCCCTCGATCTGCTGGCCGAGATGTTGCGCATTGGCCGCCAGGGGATTGTCAGTATGCCCAATTTTGGTCACTGGCGTTGTCGACTCCAGCTGGGGTTGTTAGGCACAATGCCGGTGTCGGCAGCGCTGCCGGCGGCCTGGTACAACACAGAGAATTTGCATCTCTGCAGTTTGAAGGACTTTGATCAGCTCTGCCAACAGCAGCAGATCAGGGTTCTGGACCGGCGGGTGTTGACCCATCAGCACTCCAGTAGTGGGCTGGGCGCCCGTCTTCTGCCTAATCTGTTTGGCGAAGTGGCCCTTTATCGGGTTGCTCCTGCTTGAGAAAAAATTAGAGGGAAACAATGAAAAAGAGCATCCTGGGATTTTTGGGCATGGTATTTATTGCCTCGACTGGCGCTGTTGCCGAACCGGCCCTCTATTTTATTGAGCCGCAGCCCGGCGCGGTGGTCAGTAGTCCGGTGACGGTTAAATTCGGACTGCGCGGTTTTGGTGTTGCGCCCGCCGGTGTGCAGAAAGAGAAGACCGGTCACCACCATTTGTTGATAGATACCGGGCTGCCGCCGCTGGACCAGCCGGTACCGACTGACGAACACCACCGTCACTTTGGTGGCGGGCAGACTGAAACCTCTATTGAGTTACCGAGTGGCGAGCACACTCTGCAACTGTTGTTAGGTGATTTTTCTCATATTCCCCACAACCCACCGCTGATTTCAGAACAGATCACTATTACTGTTAATTAGCAGCGACGGCCGGGCAGGCGACACAGATGGAGGCGCTCGGTTACGGCCAGGCGATAGTGCTGGCACTGGTGCAGGGGCTCACTGAGTTTTTGCCGATCTCCAGTTCTGCCCATCTGATTCTGGTGCCGGTGCTGCTGGGCTGGTCCGATCAGGGTCTGGCGTTCGATGTCGCCGTGCATGTGGGGACGCTAGCTGCCGTAGTCTGGTATTTTCGTCGCGACATAGGGCCACTCTGGCAAGGCTGGCTGCAGAGCGTTACGCAACGACGCATGGATAACGAAGGCCGGCTCGCCTGGGCGGTGCTGCTAGGTACTATTCCGGTCGGTCTGGTTGGGCTCTTCGCCGGCGACTGGATAGAGCTGAATCTGCGTTCGGCGTTGGTAATCGGACTGGCAACGATTCTGTTTGGACTAATGCTTGGCTGGGCTGACTGGTCTCATCGGGGAGAGCGCAGCGAACATCAGCTGCGCTGGCGGGATGTCGCGATTGTCGGTCTGGCACAGGCGCTGGCGTTGATACCCGGCACCTCCCGTTCCGGCATCACCATCACCGCCGGGTTGATGGCCGGGCTTAGCCGCGAGGGTAGTGCCCGCTTCGCATTTTTATTGTCGATTCCCACCATCACCCTGGCAGGCGGTATGAAAACCCTGGAACTGATCACCAGTGACATTCTGGTGCGGGTGGATCTGCTGCTGCTTGGGGTGGCGGTTTCGGCAATCAGCGCCTACCTCTGTATCGAGCTGTTTATCCGATTGCTGAACAGAATCGGTATGATGCCGTTTGTAATCTACCGGTTACTGCTAGGTGCGCTGCTGTTAATCTTGCCCCAGCTCGGCTAAACGGAATTGGTGTTTACGCTGTTGTCGGTAGTGGCCAGGTGGCGCTGCTGGTTAGGTGTTTGCACGTGATTCCAGGGACAGGCAGCAGTTAGAAGGGTGGATTTGTACGTCTGTTCATAACCTCACAGTAAGTCCAATTACTTTTAAACAGAGGACTAATCAGATGAACGTTTCACCGGCAGAAATTTGCAGCACTTATCGAAAACAAGGTTATATCGCTCGCCAAAATGGCGAACGACAGGATATTGACCTTCGATTAGGAAACTCCAACTCAATTCTCGACGGTGAAGATTTCAAAGGCGCGATAATCCTTCTGCCCAGCGTTGATAAGCTGCGATGGCAGCTCACTTGTAGAGAGCCAGAGGTCCTCCGCCAGGCGAGAAGAGATTTGATGAAGCGCTCTTCTAACGTAAGCTTTCCAGTCAATTAGACAGTTCAAAACCAGAATTTTCCGGCGTTTGTTGTGCATAGACTGTAGGTGGCAACCCCCCAATGAGTCATGCGGTCGATGTTCGTTGTATTGAGCTCTCCAGCTCTATGTCCGCATACATGCGCTTAAGTTTGGCATTTTCCTCTTCAAGCGCTTTCAAGCGTTTGGTCTCTGAAGCATCCATGAGCTGATGCCATGCTTTCGGCACAGCTCCCCAAATTTAATGCCTGCACCTGCTTCGTTAAGTATCGAAACGATCTGTGTCTCGGTGAATCGTGATTTTCTAATGCTCATCTCCTGAGTGAATGGTCTCAGAAAGCTCCAACGACGACTGTCTCCGTTTAGGGGGAGTGGACAGGAGCAGCAGGAGAAAGAACGAAAACCCCGGCCGAAACGGAACCGAAATCGAGATCGCTGGTATGCGCCGGAAATCTAGCGCCAGTGTAGTTGCATATAAATGATCCATATATAGATCATAGAGATTTCTTGCGGTCTATGTATAACCCAATTTCATTGTCAAATCAGTCAATCAACGATAGCATGAGTCATATACAAATCATATGAGTTTCATATGGTCCACATAAAGACCAAAATAGAGAAGCTACAGCCAAGCCATGCCCAAAGTATCGGCACGCACCTATTCCCGCTATAGCCTTGAGGCCATTACGCTGCTTGGCAACCTCGTCCGTGCGGCAAGAAAAGAGCGCAAGATGACCGCGCAAGAGGTTGCCGACCGTGCCGGTATCTCGCGCGGCCTGTTACAGCGTATTGAAAAAGGCGACCCCAGGTGCGAGCTGGGCGCTACCTTTGAAGTGGCTACCATTGTGGGTGTAAAGCTCTTTGACGCAGAAGCTACCACCCTCACCAGCCATATTCGCGAAACAGAAGACAAACTTGCACTGTTGCCAAAGTCCGTGCGCAAAAAAGTAAAGATTGCCGATGATGACTTCTAGTACAGCCGATAAAGAAGCTTTTGTTTGGATATGGTTGCCCGAAGCCACTGACCCTGTTGTTGCCGGAAAGCTGGAAACTGACGATCAGGGCCACGTGCAGTTCAACTACGGTAAAAGCTATCTGGACCGCATCAATGCTACTCCCCCAGCCATTTCCATTTATGAACCGGAATTGCCCCTTAAAAAAGGCGTGTTGCCTCTGCTTGATGGGCTAACCATGCCCGGATGTATCCGCGATTCCGCACCGGATGCCTGGGGTCGGCGCGTTATCGTCAACAAAAAGCTCGGGCGCAAAGGCAAAGATACCGATGCGCTGGGCGAGCTAACCTATTTGCTGGAATCGGGCTCTGACCGTATCGGCGCACTGGATTTTCAGCACTCGCCCAGAGAATATATTCCGCGCTCGGCAAACAGTGTTCCACTGGAAGAATTAATGCAATCCGCTGCGCGGGTTGAGCAAGGCGTACCGCTTACCCCTGAGCTGGATCAGGCGCTCTTCCATGGCAGCTCCATCGGCGGTGCACGCCCGAAAGCCTTGATCGAAGATCAGGGCGAAAAATACGTGGCGAAGTTTTCTTCAAGCACTGACCTTTACAGTGTGGTGAAGGCTGAATATATCGCCATGCGGCTGGCTGCACTTGCCGGAATAAATGTCGCACCTGTAAAGCTGGTGCAAGCTGCGCAAAAAGACATTCTTTTGATCGAGAGATTTGATCGCAAAAAAACAGCGAAGGGCTGGACGCGCAAAGCCATGGTCTCTGCGCTAACACTCTTTGGCCTGGATGACATGATGGCGCGGTATGCGAGCTATGAAACCTTCGCTGAAATTATCCGCCATCGCTTCGATGATCCCAAAGGAACACTCGAAGAGCTGTTTTCACGAATGGTCTTTAATATTTTTTGCGGCAATACCGATGACCACGCAAGAAACCATGCCGCATTCTGGAACGGCAAAACGCTTAGCCTAACCCCAGCATATGATATTTGTCCTCAAGGCCGTGCCGGTAATGAAGCAACGCAAGCCATGCTGATTTCCGGCGAAAACAGACTTAGCAAACTCAAATCTTGCCTTGACGCTGCGCCCCACTTCCTGCTTTCAGAAGCAGACGCCAAAACCATTATTGCAAAACAGCGTGAAGCGATTGAAGTCAATTGGGAGAAGGTTTGTGGTGAGGCAAATCTGAGCGCGGTTGATCGAAAACTGTTTTGGAAAAGGCAGTTCCTCAATCCTTTTGCATTTGAGGATTGAGGAACTACCGTCGTTCTTCAACCAGTCCCGGAACTGTGCCCGTTGTTGGAATTAGACCCCAATATTTCTAACCGTTCTGGCAGTCGAAACGCGCTGTATCAACCTGGTTTCACCGAGATTTCCATGAAGGTAAAATTGTTACTCAGGCGGGTGTAGTTCAATGGTAGAACTTCAGCTTCCCAAGCTGATAACGTGGGTTCGATTCCCATCACCCGCTCCACTTCTGGCTGTCACAAAAATTTAATCGATCTGTAACAGACCCTTCACTGGCGTGCTGGACCATGCGCGCCATGAAGTTAGATGAAAACAGAGCGGTAAAGTACCGCGCCATATGGATATCTGATGTTCATCTCGGCACCAGGGGGTGCCAGGCCGAGAGTCTGCTGCGATTTCTGCGCAATGTGGAGTGCGAGACGATTTATCTGGTCGGCGATATTATTGATATCTGGAGTCTACAGCGCTCGATCTACTGGCCACAGAGCCACAATGATGTGTTGCGCACCATCCTCGGTAAGGCCAAGCACGGTACACGCGTCGTCTATGTACCGGGTAACCACGATGAAATGATTCGCGGTTATGTCGGTACCCGATTCGGTAATCTGGAAATCAGCAGTGAGGCGATTCACCAGACTGCAGCCGGCGAGCGCATGCTGGTGATTCACGGCGATGAGTTTGACAGTGTGGTGCAGTGCAGCCGGCTACTGGCGATCATTGGTAGTGTTGCCTATGAGTGGTTGCTGCGGCTCAACAGGCTGGTTAATGGTGCGCGCAAACTGGTGGGCAAGCCCTACTGGTCGCTGGCCGGATTCCTCAAACACAAGGTTAAAAATGCGGTGCAGTTCATCGGTAACTATGAAGATGCACTGGTCAAGGCAGCGGAAACCCGCGGTGTTGATGGGGTGATCTGCGGCCACATTCACCGTGCGGCGCTGGAAAACATGGACCAGATTCTCTACGCGAATACCGGTGACTGGGTGGAAAGCTGTAGTGCCCTGGTCGAGCATGAGGATGGCCGGCTGGAGCTACTGGAACATCTTTCTCAGCATCTGCCTGC
>JBPEXY010000054.1:0-30793 GCA_052031065.1 Immundisolibacteraceae bacterium
GTGATCGTCAAGCATGCCAACCCTTGTGGTGTTGCTACGGCAAAAACTCCTGCAGAAGCTTATGAACTGGCCTATCAAACTGATTCAACCTCTGCGTTTGGTGGCATCATCGCTTTCAACCAGCCTATCGACGCAGCGCTGGCGCAAACCATCATTGACCGGCAGTTTCTGGAAGTGCTGCTGGTACCATCAATGGATGCCGCGACCGCCGAGGTGTTGGCTGCTAAACCCAATATTAGGGTGCTTGTCGGTGGTCAGCGGCTGGCTACCGATGGTCTGGACATGAAACGGGTCAATGGCGGTTTGCTGGTGCAGAGTCGTGACCTGCAACTGCCTACCCAGTCGAGTGTTACTGTGGTCAGTCAGATAGCGCCTACCGAGGCACAGATGGGTGACCTGCTATTCGCTGCCACGGTGGCCAAATTTGTAAAATCCAATGCCATCGTTTTTGCTGGCGGCGGCGCCACTCTTGGTATAGGTGCGGGGCAGATGAGTCGGGTTGATTCCACCCGTATCGCCGCGCAGAAAGCGGCGGATGCGGGCTTTGACCTGAGCCGGTCAGTGGTTGCCAGTGACGCTTTTTTCCCTTTTCGTGATGGGATTGACCGCTGTGCTGAGGCGGGAGCCCGGGCAATTATTCAGCCCGGTGGGTCAATGCGCGATGAGGAGGTGATCGCCGCAGCGGATGAACACGGCATTGCCATGGTGTTCAGCGGCGAACGCCATTTTCGCCATTAACCATCGTTGAATATAGCTAGCAGTGGGCGTGAATTAATGCACATATTGATTGTAGGTGGTGGTGGCCGTGAGCATGCGCTGGCGTGGAAGGTGTTGCAGTCACCACGAGTCGACCGGGTTTCAGTGGCACCCGGCAATGCCGGCACCGCGCTGGAATCCGGTATCGAGAATGTCGCTATTGGTGTAGAAGATATTGACGCGCTGGTGCGGTTTGCCTCTGAGCAGGAGGTCGATCTGACCATTGTCGGTCCAGAGGCTCCTCTGGTTGAGGGCATCGTCGATTGTTTCCAGCGGGCCGGTCTGGCCTGCTTTGGCCCAACCGCGAAGGCAGCGCAGCTGGAAGGGTCGAAGGCATTTACCAAGGATTTCCTGCAGCGCCACCAGATTCCTACGGCTGCCTACGCTACCTTTGATGATGCCGAGCAGGCGAAAGCCTATGTTCGCCAGCAGTCCGGGCCGATGGTGGTCAAAGCAGACGGTCTCGCTGCTGGAAAAGGGGTGGTGATTGCGCAGGATCAGTCGGCAGCGCTGTTGGCTGTTGAGCAGATGCTGGAAGCCGGCGCCTTCGGTGCAGCGGGTAGCCGGATAGTGATTGAGGAGTTTCTGCAGGGGGAAGAGGCCAGTTTTATTGTCATGGTTGGCCAGGGTGCTGACGGTAGCCAGATCATTCCCTTCGCCAGCAGTCAGGACCACAAGGCCCGTGATGCTGGTGACCAGGGTCCGAACACCGGTGGTATGGGCGCTTACTCTCCCGCGCCGGTGGTGACTGCTGAAATGCATCAGCGCATCATGGAGCAGGTGATTGAGCCGACGGTGGCCGGCATGGCTGCTGAGGGGGCGCCTTATACCGGTTTCCTCTATGCCGGGGTGATGATTGATGCTGCTGGTGTGCCCAAGGTACTGGAGTTCAATTGCCGTTTTGGCGACCCGGAGACCCAGCCAATCATGATGCGACTACAGTCGGATCTGGTCGAATTGTGTCTGGCCTCGCTCGACGGGCGGTTGGCGCAGCAGAATATTGCCTGGGATCCACGGGTTGCGCTCGGCGTGGTGATGGCTGCCGGCGGATACCCGGCTGATTACGACAGAGGCGATATCATTAACGGTCTGGACCGGGTTTCCGGCAGTTCTGAAGTCAAGGTATTTCATGCTGGCACGCGGCTGGAGCAGGGCCAGGTGGTCACCAACGGTGGCCGGGTGCTCTGTGTGACCGCGCTCGGTGATTCGGTAGCTGAAGCGCAGCATCGTGCCTATCAGGCCGTCGAACAGATCAACTGGCCAGGCAGTTTTTTTCGTAATGACATTGGTTATCGTGCGGTAGCACGTGAACAGGAGTGTAAATAGAGATGGCAGATCGTTTTGTTGCAGTGTTGATGGGTTCCAAATCCGACAAACCGACTATGGACAAGGCGCTTGAGGTGCTGGACAGCTACGGCATCACCCATGAGTGTCGAGTGCTTTCTGCCCACCGTACCCCCCACGAGACGCAGCAGTTCATTGCTGATGCCGAGCAGCGTGGTTGTCAGGTGTTTATTGCTGCCGCCGGCATGGCGGCGCATCTGGCCGGTGTGGTCGCTGCCCATACAGTAAAGCCGGTGATCGGTGTGCCAATCGCATCCGGTGCCCTGCATGGCCAGGATGCCCTGCTCTCTACGGTGATGATGCCGCCGGGCATTCCGGTGGCAACGGTGGCCATTGATGGTGCCAAGAATGCTGCCCACCTGGCCGCACAGATTCTTGCCACCAGTGATGAGAAACTGACTGCCGCGATCGGTGATTTTCGTCAGTCTGAGCGCGACAAGATTCTCAATGGCTAGTCGCTGGTGTCTAATCAGTGAAGCGCCCAGTCCTGGACCGGATCTGGTCCGGATCTGGTCCGGATCTGGTCCGGGTCTGGTCCGGGTCTGGCATTGACCAGCTCAAAACATAGACCCTGGAAATAATTCCCGGGACTGAACAGCAGCGACAACGCAGAGCAGGGAGATCGACAGATGGCCGAAACAGTATTCCGGCTTGATGACAAATACCGGCTGAATCTCGGTGAAGTTTACGTCACCGGAATGCAGGCGCTGGCGCGCATGACCCTGGATCGGCATCGGGCCGACGGGGAGGCAGGGCTAAATACCGCTGGTTTTGTATCCGGTTATCGAGGCTCGCCCATTGGTGGGCTCGATAAGGCGCTCTGGGAAGCGCGGGACTTTCTCGATGGTGACGCCATCCATTTCCAGCCGGCGGTGAATGAGGATCTGGCTGCTACCGCGATTCTGGGCACCCAGCAGACCGGGATTTTCAAGGGCAGCCGTCACGATGGTGTCTTTTCACTCTGGTACGGCAAAGGCCCTGGTGTTGACCGTAGCGCAGATGCGCTGCGTCACGGTAATTATGCTGGCGTATCGCCGGCTGGCGGTGTGTTGCTTGCGGTTGGGGACGATCCAGTTTGTCATTCATCGACGGTACCGCAACAGAGTGAAGATGTACTCGCAGCTTGCAACATACCGGTATTTCACGCCGCTGATCTGCAGGATGTTTATGACTTTGGTCTGAGTGGCTGGGAACTTTCCCGGTATAGCGGGCTCTGGATCGCGTTGAAGATGGTCACCGATGTGGCTGAGTCGTCACAGATTATCCGCGTCGATTCCAACCGATCGCGGTTGGTATTACCGGAATCACCGCTACCAGCGCCTGAGATGATGCACATACGCTGGCCTGACCGGGCGATGGACATGGCGCAGCGGCAGGCCAACTATCGGTTCCCAGCGTTGGCGCTGGCGCAAAAAGCCAACCGTTTTGATCGTGTGACTGTTGACAGTCCGAAACGACGACTCGGTATTGTTAGCGCCGGTAAAAGTCACACCGATGTGCGTCAGGCGCTGGATGATCTGGGCATCACGGCGGAGGTTGCTGCCGATATTGGCGTTAGTGTCTATAAGGTGGGAATGATCTGGCCACTCGAAACCGAAGGGCTGCTCCAGTTTGCCCGCGGGCTTGAGCAACTGCTGGTTGTTGAGGAAGGGCGCCCGTTTCTTGAAACTCAGATCAAGGATGCGCTCTACCCCCTTGCGGAAAACCAGCGACCGCAGGTGAGTGGCAAACGCACCGTTGACGGTGCAGTGCAGCTTGCCGGTTATGGTGAACTATCGGCGGCGCTGCTAGCAGAGCTGATTGCCAGGCTGGTGGAGCCTTTTTATAGCAGTGACCAGGTAAAAGCGCGGCTGGCGCTGATCAAGCAGAGCGGCGAGCTGGTCTCCGCCCATCACACCGATTTTCTGCGTGTACCCCATTTCTGTTCTGGCTGTCCCCATAACACCTCTACCCGGGTGCCTGAAGGCAGCCAGGCGATGGCCGGTATCGGTTGCCATTTTATGGCCCAGTGGATGGACCGCGATACGCTGACCTATACCCACATGGGGGCCGAGGGAGTGACCTGGGCGGGGTTGGGTCATTTCAGCGATCTTCCTCACCTGTTTGCCAATATCGGTGACGGCACCTACTATCACTCAGGGCTGTTGGCGATTCGCCAGGCGGTGGCGTCCGGCGTCAACATCACCTACAAAATTCTCTACAACGATGCCGTAGCCATGACCGGTGGGCAACCTGTCGACGGTCCATTGAGTGTGCAACAGATCAGCTTTCAGCTCTATGGAGAAAAGGTCAACCGGATTGCTCTGGTCAGCGATAATCCGGACAAGTTTGACCTCAGCGAGTTTGCGCCTGGTGTCACTCTGAACCACCGGGATCAACTCGACACGGTGCAACGGGAGCTTCGCGAACTGCCGGGTACCACGGTCATTATCTATGAGCAGACCTGTGGAACCGAGAAGCGCCGACGGCGCAAGCGTGGGCTGCTTGAAGACCCGCCAAAGAGAACGATGATTAACCACCTGGTTTGTGAAGGGTGTGGTGATTGTGGGGTGAAATCCAACTGCCTGTCGGTGCAACCACTGGAGACGCTGTTTGGCCGCAAGCGGCAGATCGACCAGTCAGCCTGCAGTAAGGACTTCTCCTGCGTGAAGGGGTTCTGCCCCAGTTTTGTTACCGTCCATGGTGGTGAACTGAAAAAACCGGATCGCGATGATCGGGTCAGTGATCAGGTGCTGGACCCGCTGTTCGCAGCGTTACCGGAACCGGCAGTAGCCGATAGCAGCAAAGGTTATTCGCTGCTGATTGGCGGTATTGGCGGCACTGGAGTGGTCACCAGTAGCGCGCTGCTGGGCATCGCCGCGAGGCTCGACGACAAGCTGTGTAAGCTACTGGATGATACCGGGCTGGCACAGAAATTTGGCGCCGTATACAGCCATATCACTGTTTCCGGCAGTCAGGAAAGCCTGCATGCGCCGCGTGTCGGGGTCGCCAATTGCGATCTGCTCATCAGCGCCGACCTGGTCAGCAGTGCTGATGACCGTTCGCTGTCACGGCTCAAACCGGGTCAGAGCAGAGCGGTGATCAATCGTCATGAAACGGTGACCGGTGCCTTTACCCGGGATGCTGATTCGCAGGTTCCAGGAGCCGATCTGGTCGCTAATATCAGTAGTGCCTGTCGCGATGGCGATGTGATGGTGCTGGAGGCGACCGAACTGTCGCGACGGCTGGTTGGCGATACCATTGGTGCTAACACGTTGCTACTGGGTGTGGCCAGTCAGCGCGGCTGGTTACCGGTTTCTGCTGCCAGTATTGAAAAGGCGATAGAACTGAACGGCACAGCGGTGGCTCTTAATCAGCGGGTGTTTCGTCTCGGGCGGCTACTTGCGCACGATCCTGATCAGGTCGCCGCACTGATCAGTCTTTCGGAAAATGAACAGTCATCTCTGCTGCAAGGAGAACTGGTCCCGGTCAAAGAGCATTCCCTGGAGTCGCTTGTCGAGTCGTTGGCAACCGAGTTGAAAGGCTATCAAAATGGCAGGCTGGCCCGGCGTTATCGGAAACTGGTGCAACGGGTGGAGCAGGCAGAGAAAGAGTCTGCGGCCGGAATGCAGGGGCTGGCGCTGGCCGCTGCCCGGAATTATTTCAAACTGCTGGCGATCAAAGATGAGTATGAGGTTGCCCGGCTCTATACCGATGGCCGCTTTCAGCAGCAACTTGAGCAGACCTTTAGTGGTGATTACCAGCTCCGGTTTCATATGGCACCGCCGATTATTGCGAAGCGCGACAAACAGAGCGGTGAGTTACAGAAACGGGAGTTTGGGGGCTGGATGCTCTCCCTGCTCAAGCTGTTGCCCCGGTTGAAGGCATTGCGCGGTACGCCGTTTGACCTGTTCGGTCGTACCGCAGAGCGAAAAATGGAGCGTCAGTTGATCCGCGATTATCAGCAGTTGGTGGATGAAATAGTCTCTGGCCTGAATCACGACAACCATGGTCTGGCGGTGGAGCTGCTTTCTCTGCCGGAGCAGATTCGCGGCTTTGGTCACGTCAAGGAACGTAATGTCGAACAGGTGAAGAGCCGTTGGCAGCGTTTACTGGAGGCGTGGCGTTTCCCTGCAGAGCAGAAGTCTGTCGCTTAGGAGGCCTGGAACTCCTTTAGCCGAGTCCCGCAGTCAGTGCAGTTCTGCGGTTAATGTAATTCCGGCGGCAATTTGCCACTGTCGCGCAGCTTCTGTAGATCTTCCGCCAGCGCGTTGAGGCGCAGGGTCGGGTTGGTGAGTTCCAGTAGCCACTGTTTACGGCTATGCGGTAAGGGCAGCATTTCCGCCAGACGAAAACCGATCCAGCTGGCGTCGGCCATTTTTTCCGCTTCTACCGCCACTTCGTAGCGGTTGAAAAACTGTTCTACCAGCGTGACTAATGGCGCGTCCTGTTCGGCGATGCCGGTCTTCGGTTCGCGTTCAAGATAAACCGCCTCGCCGGTGATCAGCTGATCATTTTCGATGCTGCTGTCCAGAATCTGTACCCGCTGCTCGCCTTCACAGGTGATCTGTAGCATGCCACCCTGCTCACTGTAATCGACAATTTTTGCCACGGTTCCCACCGGGGTGAAATTTGCTGCAGTGCCGACCTCGCGTCCAGCCGTAATATGGCAGACGATAAAGCCACGCTCACGCTTAAGGCAGTCAGCCACCATTCTCAAATAGCGCGGTTCAAAAATCCTCAACGGCAGCAGGCCACCCGGGAACAGTACCGTTGATAGCGGGAACAGCGGGAATTTGAAATGGGCGGTATCGGACATCAGCTTTTTTCCAGTGCTTCGGCAAGTCGATCGTGGATGTTACCAAACCCGCCATTGCTCATAATCAACACCTGGTCACCCGGCTTGGTCCGCTGTTTTAGCCGGTTAACGGTTTCGTCGACGTTCTGCGTCAATACGCCGGGTACCGCCAGGGCGTTGATCACCGTTTGCGGGTCCCAGGGGATTTTATCGCCGGCGTGTAGTATCACCTCGTCAGCCCCCGCCAGTGCCGGTGCCAGAGTTTTCTCATGAATTCCCAGGCGCATGGTATTCGAACGTAGGTCGACTACCGCGATAATGCGTTGGTTCTGTACCCGTGCTCGTAGCGCCTGCAAGGTGTGCCTGATTGCGGTGGGATGGTGGGCGAAGTCATCGTAAATGACGGTTTCCCCGATTCGGTAGCGCTCCTCGAGCCGGCGCTGGGTGTTGCGAAACTGGGTTAGTGCTGCTGTCGCTTCTGCTGGTGAAACACCGACCGTGTTTGCCGCTGCAATAGCCGCCAGGGCGTTGGACATGTTGTGCCGACCGTAGATCGATGATTCACAGGTGGCCACCTCGGCACCCTCACGGAGGACGCGAAACTGGCTGGCGTCACGGTTCAACGGCTCCGCCTGCCACTGCTGGTGGTTACCAAAGGTCTCGATCTGGCTCCAGCAACCCATCTCGATCACCTCTTCGATGCCTTCATCTTCACCGTTGATTACCAGAGTACCGTTTTCTGGTACTGTGCGGAGCAGATGGTGGAACTGCAGCTGGATTGCTGCAAGGTCGGTAAAAATATCGGCGTGGTCGAATTCGAGGTTATTCAGTATCAGGGTGGTCGGCAGGTAGTGAAGGAATTTGGAGCGCTTGTCGAAAAACGCGGTGTCGTATTCATCGGCTTCAATCACAAATAAATCGGATTCGCCGAGCTGCGCCGAGACATCAAAGTTCCCAGGTACGCCGCCAATCAGAAAGCCTGGCTGGCGCCCGCTGGCCTGCAGAATCCAGGTGAGCAGACTGCTGGTGGTGGTTTTGCCGTGGGTGCCGGCAACCGCCAGAACTCTGCGCGAACGTAGTACCGCATCGGTTAGCCACTGCGGGCCGGAGGTGAACGGCAAACGGCGATTGAGTATCTCTTCAACCAGCGGGTTACCGCGACTCAGTGCGTTGCCGATGATAATTAAATCGGGTGAAGGATCGAGCTGTTCCAGACCCCAGCCTTCGGTCAACTCTATGCCGGCATCTTCAAGTTGCCGGCTCATTGGTGGATAGACATTGCTGTCGCAACCGCTCACTTCGTGTCCCAGCTCTCTGGCAATCTGGGCGATACCTGCCATGAAGGTGCCGCAGATTCCGAGAATATGAATATGCATCCTGCAGTTCCGTCAGTGATAAATCTGTTTAATCAGCGGCCGTAACGGTCTTCAAAACGGACAATATCATCCTCTCCTAAATACTCCCCGCATTGTACTTCGATCAGCGTCAGTAGCTCGTCACCAATATTCTCCAGGCGGTGTTTAGTCTCGAGGGGAATGTAGATGGACTGGTTAGCGCTTAGGTCGACAATGTCATCGCCGCAGGTGACCCGGGCGGTGCCGCTAACCACCGTCCAGTGTTCTGATCGTCGGTGGTGTAGCTGCAGGGAGAGCAGTTCGCCAGGGTAGACGGTAATCCGCTTGACCTGGAAACCGGGACCACTATCGAGACCGATATAAGTACCCCACGGGCGATGGACCAGTGCGTGTTGGACTGCTTCAGGTCGCTTTTCTGTTTTTAGCGTATCAACAATGTTTTTGACATTTTGCGCTTGTTCAAGGGTAGTCACCAGTAGCGCGTCGTCACTATCCACAATGACAAGGTTTTCGACGCCGACGGTGGTGATCAGTCGTTTATCAGCACGGATGTAGCTGTTACGTGTTTCTTCGCAACAGGTGTCTCCAGAGCGGGCATTGCCGTCAATATCCCGATTGCTGTTCTCCCACAATGCGCTCCAGGAGCCAATATCGCTCCAGCCGGCATCCAGAGGTATTACCACTCCTTTGGCGGTTTTCTCCATTAGTGCATAGTCAATGGAATTTGCCGGGCACTCCCTGAACTCCGATTCACCAAGCTCGACTACGTTTTCCACCGGCAAAGGGTGACCAAGAGCTCTCTGGCAGGCACTGATCATGGCTGGCTCCAGTCGTTCTAATTCTTCAAGCACCTGTGTGGCGGGAAACAGAAACATTCCGCTATTCCAGTAGTAATCACCGCTGTCAATGTATTGAACCGCCACTGAATAGTCAGGTTTTTCAACGAACCGGGAAATTTGGAAGGCTTTACGCCCGGGTAGTGCGGAGCCCCTTTGAATATAACCGTAGCCGGTCTCAGGAGCGGTAGGGACGACTCCGAAAGTGGCCATTGAGCCGCCGCAGGCGAGTTCGTCGGCCAGCTTAATGGCGTTATGAAACGAATCGGTGTCAGTAATCAGATGGTCGGCGGGAAGAATCAACAGATTATCTTCCGGTGCGGCCAACAGAGCGGCGCAGATTATGGCGGGTGCTGTGTTCCGGCCAACTGGCTCCAGCACCATCCGGGTGTGTTGTATTCCTGCCTCCTGTAGCTGCTTATCAACCAGATAACGATATTCCCGATCGCAGACGAGCAGAGGTGGACGGCAGTTGGGTAACCCTGCCAGGCGCTCGATCGTATTGACAAGCATGCTCTTTGTTCCGGTTAACGAATGCAACTGCTTGGGGTAGGACTTTCGTGATAGCGGCCACAGCCTGGTTCCCGCGCCACCACATAAAATGACTGGTTTGAGCATTAGAGAAGATCACTGTTCAGGGAGCCGGTTAGAACAACAACCGGCATGGATGGGGTTAATGTGTGCTTAGGTCAAGTGTAATACCTAATCGTTGGCCAGCTTATAACCTGGACCAAAGAATTTAGAGGTTTGGGTATTAAAGACGGCGAACCTCAAGCAGTACTACGTGATGGGGGTTGGGGTGTAAAGAAAACTTGACGGATTATCGGTTCAGTTGGGGAAAATCTTTGTAACTTACTGAAATTTAATGAAATAGTTTTATTTTTCTGTTTCTGATGGTCCACTCAGGATCCGTAATGATGTCGTCCGAGTTCAATTATCAATAACGCAAAAATTACTTAACCCCTTGTTACTTATATAAAAATACAAATATGAATGGTTTATGGTCGCGTGGGAGGGATCACAGGATTGCGGAGTAAGAATTATTGGAAATTTTACACTTTGGGCTGTAAGTGTTTACGGGATTAGATTATAACTTACTGTATTTAAAGGTAAAAAAAATGGTGGCACGTCATTTGCTTTATCTAGGGCGAGGTAGCATAGCAGCTCCGAAGTAAGCATGACGGTTTCGGATTGACCCATAATGGTTTGATCCAACAACGATAGGAATAGAGACATGAATACGATGTTTAAAACTTTCGCGGCAGGGGTGATTACACTGGCTTCCGCAAGTGCTTTCGCGCTGCCTACCGGTGGTGGCTCCGTATCTTTTAGTGGTGACGGTTCAGCATTCAATTGGGACAAGACGGCTGACAGCTTTGATTTTGCAGAAGCTGATAACGCTGATGTGGATGCTGTTTCAGGTGGATTCACCTCTGATTTCACGGTCGGTGACAAGGGTCGCTTCTTCGATTTCGATTATGATGGCGATTTCGTGTCGGGTGGTGCAATCTGGACGTCAAACGGCATCACTTTCGCTCTCGATACTATCAACACTGTTACTGAAGGTGCGGCGAGTGTGACCATTGAGGGAATCGGTACCTTGTCAGACGGTGGGGCATCGACCATCGCTAATGCTGTGCTCTCCTTCACGGCTAATGGTGCTGGTAGTTTTAGCTGGTCCTCCTCGACCATAGTACCTGAGCCCGCTCCACTGGCTCTGCTTGGTCTTGGGCTGGTCGGTGTCGCTTTGGCACGCCGTGGGCAGAAAGCCTGATTCAGTCATAGATTCAACAGGATCTAATCAAAAGCCCCGGTCGTCACCGGGGCTTTTTTTTGTCTCCGTTTTTTGCTGTTTTCCTGTTGGCTACGTTTGCCACCGGATGATCCGAATCCCTCATTTACACAACCACGCCAGGTGGTGAGAGCGACGGGCGTTTAAGAAACTGACTGTGGTCGCTGAGTTCGGGGGCAGTTTTAGAGCAACGCTTTCCGTTGTTAAAGTAATCTGCTTTTATCGTGTGCGATCCGCAGGACGTCGGTAACGGGTTATCAACCTGTTTTGACAGCTGTAAAGCTCACGCTCGAATTAAGCGGTTATGGTCAACGAGCCATGAGCCGGTTTGGTTAACCGACCGCGGTTTTGGTTTCCCATTGGATCTTTTTTGTCGCCGCTGATAAGGTTCGGTGTTCGCAGGAGCGGCGTAAAGACCGCTTGCTTATGGCCATGAAGCAATTTGAGATCAGTGTGCAAACTAGCTCAGTGCTGCCGGGTTAACTTGGGCAACAGCTGATGAGCGAGCTGTAGCGACCAGCGTCTCAAACCAGGGCCCTGGGGCACTAATCCCTGAATAGTGAGGCTGATCGGATTTGTCCATATCAGTTCAAATGAGCTGGCGTTACTGTTGGAGTTTATTCAACAATGTCTGGGCCGCGCGCCGTGATCCAAAGTTTTCGTCACCAGAGAGTATTCTTTTGAGTACCGACCTTGCCCTTGTGGGGCGCCCATTCTGATCAAGTGCGACGGCGAGATGGTAGCCGATTTCGGGGATATGAGTTTCGGCATAGGCATCTGATAACAGTTGTTCCGCGAGATCCATCTTGTGCCTGGCTTCGACGAGTATCCAGCCATAGGTATCCATCAACAGCGGATCATCTGGGAAGCGCGTGATCCCCAATTCAGCCACCACTTCGGCGCGATCATCATTTAGTTGCTGATATAACCAGGCTAAATTGTTGTAGACGGCTGGTAGCTGTCCACCCTCGTCGATCAGACGCTGAAAATGCTTTGCTGAGTCAAGGTAGCGATTGGTATAGAGCTGCAGCGTGGCAAGTTCGAACCTTGTTTTTTTATGATCTGGATATTCGTTCAGCCACTCCTCCGTAAGTTCTATGGCTCTGTCAGAATTTCCCGCTTTGCTGGTCGCTGCTACCTCCATCAGCAGTAATCGTTCGCGCGGGTTGAGTAGACGTGCCCGGCCGTAATGAGCCGCAGCTTTAGCATACTCTTTGACGTGACTCCAAAGGTGACCGGTCATCACCTCCGCACCGAAATTATCTTCAGTGCGTTTGCGATAGTGATTGATAATAGCCAGACCCGCCTCGGTACCTTTCTGATCGGCGGTTAGTAGAGCGAGCCTGGAGGCGATTTTGAACGATTCTGGGGCGAGATCGCGAGCTTTCATGAGTGGGTCCAGCGCGCGCTCCGGTGAATCGAGACTGGCAAGCGCAATTGAGTAACTCAGTAACGCATCGACATTTTCAGGGGTTTCTGCCAGCACCGCTTCCAGGGCTTCAGTGGCTAATTCAATGTAACCATCGACGATTAACTGTTGAGCATGAAGTATCCTGAGTTCCGCTGAGTTTGGGAAAATTGCCAGCGCTTTTTCGAGTTCTTCCGCGGCTTCTTTCTCGTAGTTGTGATTTCGCAACAGGCGGATCAACCACTGTCTGGGTGCCAGTAATTGCGGTTGAGACTCGGTCGCTTGTCTCAGATAGATCAGTGACCGGGCAATATCACCTCTTTGCTCTTCAATGTGTGCCAGACCGATCAGTATTCCGACACGACCGGGGTAATCGGCTAATAGCAGTTCAAAAAGCTCTGCGGCTTTATCGGGATCGTGTTGACGGAGGTAGTGATTGGCCAAATTGATTGCGCTGCTGGTGCTGTCCGGCATCAGCCTGATTGCTTCTGTCCAGAAAGCCTCGGCGTCCACAGGGCGGTTTGCCAGAACGGCTATCGCTCCGGCAAACTCATAAATTTCCCCGCGGCCAGGGTGCTCAGCGATAAGCCGGGTAATCCTGGTGTAGGCGTCGTCATGAGCCCCCTCTTCTGCTAGCTGCTTGATAGCACGGACTCGCGCGGCCAGCTCGGAAAGTTCCCGGTTCTCCAGTTTCTCGATCATCTCCTGCAACCGGGATTGGTTCTCCTCGTTAAAGATAAGTTCTCCTGACCCCGGGTCCCTTGCCTGTGCGGACACTTCTCTGATCTCGTCAATCAGTTCACTTAACGATAAATCATCAGGTGCTCGTTTCAGTCCTGAACGGAGTGTCTCTTCAGCCGCAGCCGGATTGTTAAGTTTAAGCTGTGTGGAGGCTAACAGCTTGCGCGCTACGACTCGATCAGGTTCTGTCGAGAGGAACCGTTCAAGATACATATTCGCCTGTTCCAGCTTGTTCAACCGGTAGGAAATGACACCGACAAGCAGTTCGGTAGGTGGGTGTCGATCAACTTTTGAAAGAGTTTTCAGCGCAGACGTCAGAGCGTCGCTAAGCTTGTTTTCGTTGAGAAATAGCAGTGCAGAAAAATAATCGATAGCGGGGTGGTCTGGCGACTGCTGTTTTATCGTTGTGAGTATCTGTTGAGCATTCTCAGCATCGTTTGTCGCCAGATAAGCCCTGAGCAGGTTGATGTTGGTTGCTATAAC
Source organism: Immundisolibacteraceae bacterium (assembly GCA_052031065.1). Classification (GTDB taxonomy): domain Bacteria; phylum Pseudomonadota; class Gammaproteobacteria; order Immundisolibacterales; family Immundisolibacteraceae; genus JBPEXY01. The sequence continues at coordinate 13,493 of JBPEXY010000054.1, forward strand.
CTCCTCAGTCGGCGAATCAACCTGGTTGGCAGTCAGTGCACGCTGAAATGAGTCGACCGCCTCACTGAACATCTTTTCATCCAGGAGAATGGTTCCCAGGTGTCCATAAAGCTGATGGTCATAGGGTTGCGCAGCGATAGCTTTACGCGCCTCGTTGATGCTGAGAAATCTTTTATCCTGAGCGAAATAGATTCTGGACAACGCGAGCATCAAACGAGCCGATTCCGGACTTTCTTCCAGAGCTTCTGTAACAAGTTTTTCTGCGCCAGCAAACTCTCCCAGGCCAAGGGAAGCCTCGGCTAGCAGGGCGACATATTCTTCAGCATGTTCTTCACTGACTTGAACGGATTGAAGGGTCTCCTTCGCCAGCTGGAAACGCTCCTGCTTGATTAACGCGTCGCAGTAAATAAGTGTGGTGAACCCATCAATGTGAGGTGAACCAACTACCTTCCTTAATTTCTGGGTGGCCTCGCTATACGAACCGACTTGGTGATAGGCTACACCAATCAATTTCAGTGCTTCCAGGTTATCAGGCTCCTCCTGCAGAATACCCTTCAGATTAACGATCGCGGTTGCGAAGTGTCGTTCAGCTAGATGCTGTTCAGCTATTGCCAATTTCTGTTCTGTCGTTTCTTTATCACAGCCGGCACTAACCATCAGAACTGATGTTAAAGCTATTGCGAATAATCGTTGTCTGACCGGCATGGTGAAAATCTCCAGACTAACCAAAAAAAATCTATTGAATCAAGCAGCCACAAACCAGAAGTGCCCAATATACTGGGGAGTATAAAACGGTGCGCGTCTTGCGCACCCGTTCATCGATCAACTTTTCTTAATTTGAGACCTTAAATTGTTATGAATTTTTTTTCAGGGAAAAGGCTTCTGGTAACTGGTGTGAGTGGAACGGTGGGCTCGGAAGTGCTCAATACAGTGCTCTCTGATACCGCATTCGACCCCGCAGAAGTCATCGGTATAGACCAGAACGAGAGCGAAATATTTTTTCTCGACCAGAAATATGTAGACGACCCGCGGGTAAATTTCTATGTCGCCAATATCCGTGATCGTCAGGTGCTTACTGAGTTAATGCGAGGCATCGATATTGTTTTGCACACCGCCGCACTTAAACACGTCGTTCTTTGTGAAAGGTCACCGATAGAGGCTATTCAGAGCAATATCATCGGTGTGGAAAATGTGATTTATGCAGCGCGGCAGAACGGTGTGAGCAATGTATTGTTCACCAGTTCAGACAAAGCGGTAAATCCGACCAATGTGATGGGCACCTCGAAGCTCATGGGCGAGCGGTTGATCACCGCAGCCAATAGCACTGGCTATCAGGACGGCACAGTCTTTTCGTCTACCCGGTTTGGCAATGTACTGGGGTCGAACGGTTCGGTCATACCGATCTTTCACAAGCAGATTGCGATGGGTGGCCCGGTGACTCTGACTGATCCTGAGATGACTCGATTTGTGATGACCATAGACCAGGCGGTTCGGTTGGTGCTGGAGTCGGTAGAACTTGCTCGCGGTGGTGAAGTGTTCATTACTAAAATGCCGGTCGCACGAATAGCTGACATTGCATCGGTCATGATTGAAGAGCTGGCAGCAGGCTATGGTCACTCTAACAGTGATATTGAAATCAAGATTATCGGCTCCAAACCGGGTGAAAAGCTCTATGAGGAGCTGATGAGCCAGGAGGAGACGCGGCGTTCCGTGGAGTTGAGTGACTACTTTTCAGTGCTACCTGCGTTTCGAGGGGTCTACAAAAATATAAACTATGACTATGCCGATCTGGTCAGTGAACTGGTGGATGATCCCTATATCTCAGCGGAACAGGCCGCGATGTCACAAGAGGAGCTTAGGGATTTCCTGGTCTCCAACGACCTGCTAGCGACAGAGATGGTTGATCAGGAAACCCCCGCCAAGCGCTATTGGCCTGGGGACAAAAAAGAACTGTCTGAATAGTTCAAGGCGACTACCCAGATGAAGGGCACCGAATTAGGGTTCGCCAAAATCTTACCTTTTGTCGTTCCATTGGCACTCTATGCAGCGCTCCTGGTGCTAAGGTCGGAAACCTATGTGCCACTGCTTTCTTCCTGGTGGAGTTCACATGAGCTCAGTCAGGGGCTAATCATACTTCCAATTTCCATGATACTGGCAATAACTCAGCTGGGAGGTTGGGCAATTAGGCCTCTGGCGCCAAGTTATCTATGGTTGTCTGTGTTTGTTGTCGCCAATTTCCTGTTGGTAATTGCCAGGCTATCCAATATTCAGGTTGCTGAATATTTTTTTGCAGTCATTGCCGTTGTCATTGTTCCCCTTGTTTTGTTTGGGCGTATTGCCAGCAAGGAATCGCTGTTTCCATACTTGTTTGGCGCGCTTGCATTGCCAGTTTGGGATCCGCTAAACCCGGTTTTCCAACACATCTCTTTCATCGCTACCAGGGTGATTATGGGGTTGACCACTATCCCCCATTATGTCGAGGGCTATTCCATAGAGCTGATTGACGGGACGTTTGTCATTGATACGGGATGTTCCGGTCTGAGATATATGATTAGCGCAATAGTGATATCTCTCCTCTATTGTCATTTGTACTTTAGGGGATGGAAAGCGAAAGTGCTAAGTATTGTTAGCTTGATTGCGTTTGCTCTTATTGGGAACTGGCTGAGGATATTTTTTATTATACTGATTGGGCACTTTACCAGGATGACCAGTTCGATAGTCCACGACCACGCGACTTTCGGTTGGGTCATTTTTGCTTGCCTGTTGGTATGCTGGTTTTATATGAACAGATGGTTTCATGCCATCGATATACCGGCTCCGGATGTGTCCAAATGACTATCCATATAAGCATGAAATCAGGCTTGTTTCTGGCGATCATCCTGGTTGCTCTCACTGGATTTGACAAAGGCTTTGAAATCATCAAGGAGAGAGGGGCTACGTATCAGCAGGTAACACGACCGCAGATAACGGACTGGGTGGAGGTCAGTCCTGATGGTCAAAAATCACCGCTAGATATTCATTATCCGGGTGCGCAAAGCATATGGCTTTACCGTCATAAATATAATCAGGCTGTCTATGCGTTATTAATTATTTATACTCACGAGCAGCAGGGTGCGGAGTTGATTAACAGCGCCAATCGGATATTTGAAACACGGGTAGGTAAACCGGAGTTGTTAGGCGAAGTTGCTCTAAGTGATCATCGACATCAGGAAATTGGCTTTAAGGTCAGTAAGATTGCCTTGTCCGATCAGGTAATAACTGTTTTTTCTCATTTTCAGATATTTAATAGAGTAACTACCTCTGCAATGCAGGCAAAATTATTTTCTATCGGTAAGTTGTTCTTTCCTGCGTCAAATAGCAGGGAATTGGTTTTCCTGCTCCACGATTTGAGTGCCGAAGATGAACGTGTGCAATCGATTTTAGAAGATTTTTACGCGCAATTATCCGGCTATGACCTGAAGAAATGAAAGAGACCATGAGCTTAAAAAAACCCCGTGTTCTGATAATCACAAGTGGCCTTTATTTTGATGTCAACTCACCACAGGTGATCGGCCGTTTTACTGACTTGAGTGATGGTTTGGAAGGAGATGTGTTAGTTGTAGACAGCCGTAATTTTGACGAAATACCGGTAATAGGGGGGTTTCGATTTAATATCATTCGGCTTCCAATGTGGTTGAGAAATACCCCAGTGTTGAGAAACCCTGTCTATTGGTTATTTTGTCTGTATAGGTTTTTCTACGAACAATTATTTGGCAAGAAGTATGATGTTATCTGGGTCTCTGATCCATTTAATAATGGTGTGATTGCCTGCTTGATGAAATTCATGTCTGGTGTTCCTGTATTTCTTGAAGTGATTGGTAATCTTGAAGTGAGTATGAGTGTTAATCGGGTAAATGCTACGCTTTTCGAGAGACTGAAATCCAGGTACTCACGATATGTCGCGCCGAAAGTATTGAACTATGTTGATAGTGTCAGGCTCGTTTATCCGCACCAGGTCGATTTTCTTAAGCTGGAAAGAACGCCCGGTAAATATCATCACTATCCAGGATATGTCCCTATTGCCAGACTGCTCGATCCAAGCATGAAAAAAAGGGTTTCTGAGAATAATAAAAAATATATTCTTTTGTTGGGAGGGCCATGGTTTTTAAAAGGCGTGGACCTGCTTCTGAGTGCCTTCTCCAGGATTGCTGAAGATTACCCCCGCATTGATTTAAAGATCATTGGGTATGAAGAGCATCCCGAAAATTTCTATCCATTGGCTAACCCAAAAGGTAGAGTGGAGTTCAATTCCGACGGGGTCGAATATATTGAGGCCATGGAGTTGATTCAAAACGCGGAAATATTTGTTTTAGCCTCAAGAACGGAAGCTTACGCAAGAGTTCTGACAGAGTCTATGGCATTGAAAACCCCAATAGTCGCTTCAGCGGTGGATGGTGTTCCGACGTATATCAGCCAGGAGTTTAATGGTTTGCTGTTTCAGTCTGAAGATGTCGATAGCCTGGAGTCCCGTATTCGTCAGTTATTAGACTCTTCAGAACTACGAGAGAGTCTGGTCGACAACGGATATGAATATGCAAAAAATAATATTTCAGAAAAAAATTATGTTGTTAATATTTCCAACAGCCTTGCTGTAGCAGTAGAACAATCCAGGATGTAATGTTCGTCAATATATAGTCATCACTGCCGGGAAAGAGGGGGTGATGGAAAATGAAATTAACAATTTATAACCAGACTAAAGGTGCAGCAGAAAGAAGCTCAAAATCAGGCTATTGGCATTTTAGTATGGCTTTTGATTGCCTATTTAGCCTGGGATTTTGTGCGCCCGCACGATATTTTTCCGCCATTGAAATACGCCAGGGTTTCGCTGTTATTGACATTGGTGCTGGCTTTTCCAATCTTTAACAAGATTATAGAAAATAGTCTTGTTGCCGAGAAAATAATTGCCAGAATATTAATATTCTTTGTGCTCTGTTATCTGAGTTTGTTGTGGGCATATAACCAGGGGTATTGGAGGGCGTGTTTTAGAGGGTCTATATTTATAGTGCTAATCGAGTTTTTAGGGTTGGCGGTACTGGCAGATAGCAAAAATAGGCTTTTTTTTATAATTAAAAGTTTAATTATTTTTCACGTCTTTGTCGCGCTATATGGAATTATAAATTATGGCCGTGGTCCCGGCAGTTTTCTGACAGATGAAAACGACCTTGCGCTCGCCTTAAACTCTATATTCCCATTGGCATATTTCCTTTCTTTTGACCGGTCAGCTAGCAGATTTACAAGGTGGTTTTTTATGTTGTCGGCGGCGGCCATGCTTCTCGGTGTCGTCGCAAGTAATTCAAGAGGTGGGTTTCTGGGGCTCGCTGCGGCAATTGGCATCTGTTTCTTATTGACCCAGGCAAAAAAACGTTTTGTTTATGCGGTTTTGGTGTTTGCTTTAGTCGTCTCTCCTTTTGTTACCGACAGGTATTTAGAAGAAATGAGTACGATAACAGATACCACGGATAGTACCGCGGATGCGCGGCTGTGGTCCTGGAAACTCGCACTGGACATGTATTGGGACAATCCGGTGTTTGGTGTCGGTATGTGTAATTACCGATATAGAGTAGCGGAATATGAAAAGCTGGGCATTGGCGGGAAATGGGGTGATATACGCGTATCACTGGCAGGGCGGGTTTCTCATTCAATATACTTTACTATCATTCCGGAATTAGGCACCGTGGGGATGGTTCTGTTTGTTCTTATAGGTTATCGGTTTTTTGGTGATATGAGGGCGAGGAAGGAGCAGTACACAGTCTATGAACCAGAAGATCTCATCCGGAGAGGATTGATAGCAGCGATGGTGGGGTATCTTGTTTCTGGAGCATTTCTAACAGCAATATACACATATCCCCAGTTCTGGATCTTGTGTGGGCTGGCTGTAGCTTTAAAGAGGTTAAAAGTTCCTACAGAAGCAGGAAGGAATAAAAGATATTTCCACGGCGGCACGGTTTAGCCAAGCGGTGAATATCTGGGTGCCGGATAAAAATAAAAATGTCTGATACACAATACGATCATGTAAAAAAGTCGGTGGTCAGTGGCTTTTTATGGCAGGGGATCGTTAAAGCCGGCGTTCAGCTTTTAACGTGGGCGAGTACTATTATCGTCGCCAGGCTATTGCACCCTGACGACTACGGTTTAATGGCGATTCAGGGTGTGTATTCGGGGCTCATTATATTATTGGTTGATTTTGGGGTAACTAATGGTCTCATCAATCACAAGGAGGTAAATCAGGAATTATTAGATGGTTTTTTTTATTTAATGGCCTTTCTTGGCCTGGCCTTTTTTGGCTTCTATTACCTGATCACACCATTTATAGCTTCTTTTTATCAGCACGAGCAGCTGGTTGGAGTGATGCGGGCGGCCGGTGTGCTTTTCATACTGGGCGGTATTCGTGCAGTACCCCAGGCGTTTGCCATGCGCAATCTGGCCTATAAATACCAGGCAGTGGTGGAGGGAGTGTCTGCTCTGGCTGGAACAGTGACGGTTCTGGCAATGGCGATGTTGGGGTATGGGGTCTGGAGCCTGGTGATGGCGACCGTTGTTAGCCAGGGGGTCAATACTGTCGGCTATCTCCTCTACTACAAGCGGATGCCTAGATGCACCTTCCCGCTTGAAGAAATTGCTGCGGTCTTTAAAACCGGGAGTCAGATCATGACGACCCGATTTGTGGATATGATTACCCGTCGGGCGGATGTCTTCTTTCTTGGTCTGGCTGCCGGCCCAACGGTGACTGGTTACTACAGCATGGCCTTCTCGCTAGCGGGGATGCCGCTGGATAAGGTTGGGTTTATGTTCAATCAGGTAGCGTTTCCGGCTTTCTCACGGTTGCAGGCTCAGAAAGAAAATGCGGCGGATTTATTTCTCAAATTACATAAATTTCTGCTGTTAATCTGCGCGCCGGTCTTATTAGGCGCTATCTTTGTGGTGGACCAGGCAATTTTGCTGATTTTAGGGTCGAAATGGCAACCGGCGACCCTGGCGATGCAGGTGATACTTGGAATAAATGTGCTTCGGTTAAGTGAGCGTTTTCTTGCCAACTCTCTGATGGGTGTGGGCGCGGTCGCTTCCTTAATGCGTTACCGGCTGTGGACAGCAGGGGTTTTGACCGCAGCATTTTATATTGGGGTGCAGGGCGGCCTGAATGGCCTGTTAATCGCCTGGGTAGTTGTGTTTCCCATACTTTACAGCTTTGCCTTGCAGCTGCTGTTTGAGAAACTGCCGATGACCTGGGGTAGTTTGTTTTTTACCATCCGCCCTCTATTTTTCTCAGCTCTTTTGATGTGCTGTGCTCTGGGTTTGAGCAGGGCGTACATTACTCTTTTGGATCCCCTCTGGTTGCTGATTGGCAATACGGTTCTGGGCACCACGGTCTTTTTTTCGGCAATGGCAATCGGCTTTCCGGATGATTTCCGGGCGTTGTTGAATTTACGAAACACCTTACGCAATTCAACAAAATAGCAGGTTATTTTTTCAACGTTAGCGTTCGGAAATCGATCGCGACACTACAGTCGCTGACGGAGAGCGTGTGAACTCCCCGGACCTGAGCCCCGGGGATTTTTATGTTCTCTTTGCTGATGGTCCCAACGTGTCGCCAGTCGATCTCTTTCGGTGAGAGCTGAACCACCTCGAATAGTTCCATGCGCTCGCCATATCCTCTTGAGCTGTTTTGCAGTGGAATGGTGAGGCGCCCCTGGTGAATAAAGGGTGTCCCCGCTGGGCGTCCATACTGGCTGTTGATGGCAACCGGCATATATCGATGAGGGTGCCAGGTATCAAAGGGACTGATTGCAAACCAAAGTCCCAGGTGAGTGCTGTTGGAATACCCTTTCAGCGTTCCCAATAGCCAGTAATAGTCGCCATACTTGAATATCGTGCTATCAAAAAGGGGTGGTAGGCCAGGCATCGTTACCGGCTTGCCGCTAATCAGGGCCTCGTGTCGATTATTGCTCAGGGGATAGCTTTGTGGTGGTCTGCCAGTCGCCTCCTGTTCCGGTAGCAAGTAAGTCTGGTTTTCTAGTTGGAAAACATAGGGGTAGGAGAGGTGTCCGGGCAGTGAAAGAAGTGAATGGTTAGCCTTTGCTCCGTTTTCACCCAACTTCTCCGCTCTGATCTCTCCCTTTTGATTCTTGTGGTCATAATGTTCATAGAGCAACCATTCGGTGCTCGGAGTGGAACTGGGCGCTTGTTGTCGGTAGAAAAAGGGGTCCGCGTAATAGTCCTGCCACTGCTCGCCAGGTAAGTTCAATACTCTCCAGTGCTGCTTATCCAATGACAAGGGGTCTAACTGATCATTGAGATCGGCAACCGCGATATCCCAGCGCTCCTGGAACAGCTTCCAGAAGAGAAAGCGTTTGACTCTTTCACTGGAGCTCACCACCAGACCTCTTATATTGGCTATCAGGCCAGTAGTGACGGGGCTACGGTCTTTTGGTCCCAATCCCGAGATTCCAGAAGCCGTAGCAAAGCCTTCCAGAAGCATGTTGGTTAAAGTTTCGGCGACGAATTTCTGTGTCAGTTCTATCGATTGCTTAAATGAATCCGCAACCAGAGCGATCGAGGCGCCGATGCGGTGTGACTCTCCCACATAAAGGTCAACCGTCAGCAGTGGTGGCGAGTTTGCGAGGGACGGCAGGATGGTTCTGAAACCCTCCTCGACAGAAGTGCGGTTAAGGAGAATGGTGATGCTGTTGCTGTCAGCCGCTGGTTGCTGGCGGGAGAGATCGATATGCCAGGTTGCCGCCCCTGCGGAAGAGTCAGGCCTGCTGACGTGACTCAGGTCAAAACTTGAATCGGGTAGCAGAGCGACCAGGCCCTTTATGACGGTAGGTGAGGGATCGCTGCCGGTGATGACCAGACTTGGCCGTTCACTTTCGCTGCTTTGCTGCATCATTAATGACCGCTGCTGTTCGAGCCAGATTGGCGTTTCCGTCAAACCGTTGGGCCCAGAGTTGCCGGGAATTGGCGCCATACTTTGCACATAACTCCGGCTGTGATGCCAAGTGAAGTAATTTGCCCGCTAGCTGTTGTGGATGCCCTGGTTCAAATAGCTCGCCGTTATAACCGGGTTTTATAACCTCCGGGATCCCTCCAACATCGCTACCAAGCAGCGGTAATCCTAGCGAAGCGGCCTCGACCAGAGCCAGCCCAAGGGCTTCCTGACGCGATGGTTGTACGTAGAGATCAATTGCCGGCAGCAGTTCCACCGCATTGTCAACGATGCCGGTTAAGGTCACCCGATCCTCCCCAAGTCCCAACCGTGACAGTTTCTCCTGTAATGGCAGAGAAGGTTCAATGCCAATCACCAGTAGATGCATACTCCTGTTCTTCAGCGCCGTGCTGGAAAATCCTTCCAACAAGGTGTCCAGGCCCTTTACCGGGTGATCGAACAGCGTACTGCCGACTACAAAAACCTCCTTTGGAAGCTTGAGGTTATGCCGGATCTGTGGCCGAGATTTTATCAACAGTTGAAGTTCCCGCTGATGACGGAATGTTCCCAGGTAGCGCTGTTGAAGGGCCACGTTGCTAGACAGTACTGACTGGAGCTGGGCGGTAACCGCCTTTGATACCGGAACAATCAGGTCGAAACGCTGCAGACAGAAACGTGCCAGTGAAAAATGGCGCAGACCTGAAGTAAGATGAAAAATGCTGACCAGTTGGACCGAGCGGTCGTAGAACCCATAAACCGCTGCAGCCAGGAGTTGGGGTGTGGAGAGAAAATGTGTCACCACTTGCGCTGGTTGTATCGACTGGTAAAGGCGCAACGTGGCAACCAGGCTTATAGCGGGCTTGCCCTGAGTTTTAGTGACCTGAAGCTCTATGCCGGCGCGTTTCAGTTCCCGCCTGTAGAGATGCGACTCAGGCGGTTTTTCATATTGAACGACTACCCTTTTACCGGACTGAACCTGAGAACGGCACAGTTCCAGCAGAAAGCGTTCGGTGCCGCCGAATTTGGTGCAGTGCATGGAGGTGTGGTGCAGCACTGTCGGGCAATGGGATCTCTTCACAGGTATCAATCAAATTATTTTTGGTCAACCAAAGTCTGGTGTCAGCAACCGCGCCGCCTGGTATCAGTTGTCGCACTGATGCGAAGATTGGTGAGAGTTTCAGCATAGGTTTTACCGATTTCAGGATAAGAGAACTGTTTTTCGACCAGTTCCCTTGCCGCCCTGGCCAAGCGCAAACGTAACTGATCATCTTCGACCAATTTGAAGATAGCAGAGACAAAATCCCCAGTAGTCCTTGCCAGCAGTGCGTGTTGCTGATCGACGATCGGCAATCCTTCACAGGCAACTGGGTGGGCAACCACCGGGGTGCCCATCGCCATTGCATCAAGCACTTTCAAGCGGGTGCCCCCACCGTCGTCGATCGGGCAGATAAAAATACCGGCCTCCTGGAAGAAGGGTTTGATGTCTTCGACAAATCCGGTCACGGTGACGTCCGCATTTTCATCGCCATACCGCGTGAGATAAGGGCCTGGACCACTACCGGCCAGGGTAAGGTGGGCGCCGCCCATCTTGTCCCTAACCGCTGGCCAGATTTCATCCGTAATCTTTCGTGCTGCGGCCTGGTTTGCATAGGCACTGAATCGCCCGGCAAACAGCAGGTGGGACGGAGAACCGCTACCGACAAAATCGGTGTTCATGAATTCCGGGCTTACCCCGTTCGGAACCTCCCGAAATGGTGTGCCCGGCGCAATTTCCACCAACCGCTGACCATCCAGTTCGGAACAGGTCAAATGCAGGCTAAACCAGTCCGCCGTGCGCGTCTCGTAACGACGCAGTTTCTTCCCCTCCTGAAAATAATAGAGTTTTAGCGCCGGATTGGATTCGCGCTCGGCACGGCGTAGCATCATCTGTGATTCAATATTGTGATGATTGAGTACTTTTAGCCCGTTTAGCAAGGGTGCGTACTGTGCCAGACTGATGGTGTCGAAATGGATAACCTCATAGTCGCCATCCAGGCTATTTAGCAGGTTGAGCATGGCCGGGTCCGCCAGCCATTCGATGGTATAGCCGTTTTGGGAGAACAGGCTTTGCAGTGCTAACCGCTGCTTTCCCCACCGCTTCCAGTCACTGCGGATGGGTAGCCACTCCACCTTCCCACAGTGCTGGAGTAGTATTTCCCGCGCCTTTTGGAGCCCTTCTTCGTAGCTCTTGAAGTGGGTAACAATCGGTTGACGTTGAACGAAAGAAACCAGATCTACTTCATGGTGTTTGCTGAGCTCCACCAAAAGATTGTGACTACGTTGCAACACCCCGCCGATCGGTGGAAAGGGCAGGATGTGGGAGAGCCAGAGTATTTTCAATGGGAGATCCGGAGACTCGCAAAAAGTTCAGTCAGCAGCTTAACTGGGTCAGGTTGGTCGGGTCGGTAACGCTAACATTCGATCACAGAGCAACGCTTTTCGGTACATGATCTTCTATCCAAAAATCTGGAGACTGTTAACCCCGGCGCGCGTGAGGAGGCCTGCATTTTAAGTTTGGATATGCTAACAGAGTATCGCTATCAGTTTGGACTCAGGCGCCGTGCTTTTGGGTCTGCCGAACGGCGGCGGTGCGCTATGCTGTTAACTCTTCACCTTGCCACTGGATTTTACCTTGATAACCGATAACCGTTTTCGTCTGTGGATGTATCAGCAGCCCTTTGTGAATGCGCTCTACGGGCGAATATCCATAGTCAAGCGATTTTTAATGAGCCGGTTCCCGTTGACAGGGGAGCTGCCGCAGCAGCCTTTTTTCGTGATCGGTGCTGCCCGTTCGGGCAACACCCTCCTTCGCGCAATATTGGCAAACAGTGAACAGCTTGTGATACCCCCTGAATCTTACGCACTTGGCAATATCGTCAGGGTGTGGCAACGGCTGAATTTTCTTGAATGGGAAGAGCTGGTGCGGGTGGTGCTGGGAGCATTCGCCAGCCATGATGAGTTCTATACCTGGGATCTGGACCTGAAGGAGCTTTATCAGCAACTTAACGGATTGCCCGAGTCCGATAAAAACCTGGCTACCTGCCTGTCGATGCTGTTTTTTTCCTATCGTGATCGGCACCAGCCGTATGCAACCCGTTGGGGTGACAAGACGCCGTTGAACAGTGAATATCTACCCTGGCTCAACTTGGTGTTTCCGCAGGCACAATATATTCACATTGTTCGCGATGGGCGTGATTGTGTTGCTTCGATGATGCGCGCTGGATTTCAGGATGGCGATCTGCAGATGGCAGCGCTGGAGTGGCAGGTCAGGGTGGCCAATAATCTCAGGTTGGGTGGGCAGTTACCTGAGAATCAGTTTATGGAAATCCGTTACGAAAAACTGGTAACCGATCCGGTACAGGAGATTGAACGGGTTTGCCGGTTTCTAGGCATTGCGTTTGATCAAGGGATGCTCGACACCGGGCGCAATTTCAACCAGCTGGGCGATACCGTGACTCTGGATCATCATCGCAATGTTGCCAACCCGATCAATGCTGCTTCTCTGGGAAACTGGCGCTCTGAATTGACCGCCACGCAACAGAAGGAATTGCACGGCAAGCTGGAGTCGATGCTGAAGCGATTGGGTTACGAATAGCTGCAGAGCAGCTGACCGATCTGGCTAATATCCTGTTCTGTTACGCTATCATGCAGCGGTAAGGTGACCAGCCTGGCGGCAACGCTGGTAGCATTGGGGTAAGCGCCGGGTGACGTAAGCCGCATTGGGATTCCCTCGATTTCGGCCAGCGGTAGCTGATACATGGCTGTTAATCCCAGCTTGCGGCTGCGTTGGTCGCGAATCAGTTGCTCTCGCAACTCAGGATGGGGCGCAAGTAGCGGGTAGCGAAGTAACTTTTCCCGTTTATCAAGCTTTTCTGAGGTAACCAGATCCACCCAGCCACCGTCGGCAATTTTCACTAATAGTTTCCTGTAGAGCTCGCGTTTGGAGCGGTTTCTGTTGGCCGCTCTGGTACTGGTCTGTTTGTTGAAGTTGGCAGGCAGAAAGGCCAGCATTGCCGGGTCAGCCGCTTTAATCTCTGCTAATGCTTTAAAGCGAGTCTCGCCAAGACCCAGGGGCAGACGCTCAATCAGGTTGTACATCGGCGGCCAGATGGCGAGGTTATAGGCCAGATAGGCCAGGCGCTGTCGTAGCGTGCTCATCATAGCTATTCGATTGGTCAGTTGTCGTTGGCAGTCGGCATCGCCCCTTTCCTCTGTGTCCGATCCAGCTACAGGTCGCCGCAACAGTGCTCCGCCTCCCAGTACGCTAATTGGCTTGCCCCGGCCAAAACTCAGAACGACTAGCTCATTTTCCATCTGCTGCAGCCGTTGGATACTGATACAGGCTTGTGCACAGTCGTGAATCAGCTGAATGTCGTTGTCGCTGGCCAGTTGTTTGAGTTCCTCACTGATACTCGGTAGTCCAAACAGATCGACCTGAACAATGGCAACTGTGTTTGCGCTGATCAGATTTTCGATCTCAGTAACCGATGGCGAAAGTTTTTCGACAGCCAGGTCTGCGAGAACCGGTCGGGCGCCTGCATAAAGTGTGGCTGCAACCAGCGAGGGACAGCCGTAAGCAGGCAGGATAACTTCAGGGTTAGCAGAGCTGGCTGTCGCAACCGCTGTTCGCAGCGCAGCAGCCAGGGCTGAGGTACCGCTATCGTAGAACTCAACCCGAGCGGGGGCGAAGCAGCTGGCTGGGTTCGCTGCCGGTGTGCCAAAACCTGAACTTATCGTATCTCCAACCGGACGGAGCGCGCGCCAGGTCATCGTTTGCTGGGAGACCAGGTAACCATCCGTTGACCACGAAAATAATCAATCACCGCGTGGGCGGAGGCGATATTCACCTGCATAAAGAATGCTGGAATCTTCAGCGCCATATTGGTGGGTCGGGGTGTTACCACTGAACCGATCAGGGCAGCGCCAAGCAGGAGCAGGTGTCCGGTCAGGATCAGGGCATAAAACGCATTAACGTGGGCGATGAACAGATTGGTTATCAGTAGCGGAATCTGGAACCAGGGAACCGCCCAGCGCATGATTTTGTGACTCCACAACTGAAAAGCGACCAACGGATACCTAGCGGGATTTAGCAGTTCCCGATTGCTCGCCAGGGCCGAGACGCCACGAAGAACGGTTCGTCGTTTACGCGGATACTCTTTCGCCGGGTTCTCGATGTCGGGGTACAGGCCAATCACATCATCGGCGTTTACCGCTCGGTACCCCTGTTTTATGCAGTTCATCGCCGTGTTGAAATCGCTGGGGATAGAGGTGTCCCAATCCAGGCACAGAGAACGGCGAGCAGCAAAAAAAGATCCGCTTAGCCCCACCAGCGAGTTAATTCTGGACTCCAGTCTACGCAGGGCCATTTCATATTTTACGTAAAGCCCTTCGCCTGCCGGTGAGCCATCCTTACTGATTAGACGGTCAACACTGGAGATAGCGCCTACCTGCGGATCGTCAAAATAGCGTGTCGCAGCCCTTAAACTATCCGATTCGATAGTGGTACCGGTATCGGTAAAAATCAGCAGCTCTCCTGTTGCTTTCTGCACAGCCAGCTGCTGAGCATGCTCCTTACCAAGTCGTTGGTCTGAGCGGACCAGAATCACGCCCCGGTTTGCGAACTGCTGGACAATCTGATCGGTTCCATCGTCACTGGCGTCGGAGGCAACAATGATTTCGCGAATCGCCAATGGATAATCCAGAGCGAGCGTCTGCTCCAGTTTCTGTTCTATTCGGGCCGCCTCGTTGTGGGCGGCAATGATGATAGATATTTTGTAACCACCCGCTCCCTCTTCGCTTGGCGTCGCGACCGTTTGATCACCATTCCGTGATTTGCGCAGACGACTGATCAGCAGTAACAGAAGCGGATAGAGCAGATAGCTGTAGACTGCTCCAAACAAGCATACCCAGAATAGCGTTGCCATTGTTGAATTCGGGCTCCTCTGTCTTTAAGTTGAAAAAATGCACACGGCTACTATCAAAAATCATTCTACTCTGGTCGACGAAGTTCCATCGTTAAGAATTCTACAGTTGGCATCTGGGGATCTCTGGGCGGGTGCCGAGGTGATGGTTTATAACCTTGCTGTTGAATTGAACGCCAGCGCGAAAGTTTCGCTGCAGGTGGTGTTGCTCAATGACGGTGAGCTTGCTTCCAGGCTGCGACAGGCTGGTGTTGCAGTGACTGTTCTGGACGAGTCCAGACTGGGGTTTTTTCATCTGCTCAAGCGGCTGGTACAGCTAGATCGCCAGTTTCAGCCGCATGTGATTCATACTCACCGGCGTAAAGAGAATATTCTCGGGGCCTGTGCGTCACTCTCCCGCCGGGGATGCCGCTCCATCAGGACAGTGCATGGAGACGAAGAGCATCCCCCCCGATGGTACCAATTACCCCAGCGGCTGGTTCGGTTGGCAGATCGGTTAGCGGGTCGTTTTCTGCAGAAAAAAGTAGTGGCGGTGTCGGATGAGCTGGCGGAGCGCCTGAGTCACCGCTATGGTTCATCCAGGGTGGTGACTATTTTTAATGGTATCGATCCCCAGGCAGTCAGGGACCGCGCCGATGCAGCGGAAAATCCTTTCACCGAAGACGAAAATCGGTTCCGGGTGGCGCTCGTGGGGCGAATGGTGCCAGTGAAAAGAGTTGACCTCTTTCTGCAAACAGCAGCATTAGCCGAACAGCAGGGAGAGAAAGGCTTTGCTTTCTACGTGATCGGTGATGGTCCGCAACTTGCTGCGATGAAGCAGATGGCAGAGCAGCTGAAACTCCATTCAGTTCAATTTCTGGGTTACCGCGACAATACACCCGCTTATCTACAGCGGATCGACGCGCTTTGTGTTACCTCAGACCACGAGGGTCTGCCGATGGTGGTTCTCGAGGCTTTCAGCCTGGGTTTGCCGGTGGTGGCCAGAACAGTGGGTGGATTGGCTGATCTACTTGATCACGGGCATGCCGGGTTGCTGGTCAAATCGGCAGACCCCGCGGAATTTATCGTTAACTTAAAACGGTTGGCTGATAACGATTCTTTGTCAAACGCCATCGCTGTACGAGCCAGAAATTTGCTCATGCAACAATATAGTCAAACTGTAATGGCCAGGCGTTATGTGGAGCTATGTCTATTAATTGTTCCGTCCCGGATGATTAAAAACGGTTCGACTGAATAGTTCAGTTTGCCTAGTCTGCCAAGCCTTGAGGGCTTTAACAGGCAGTTGATGCCTCAGTGCCTGTTAAGGGATGTGATGATGATAGAGAGTGACATAGCGCTTGGCGGGTTTGGGACAAATCCTCGGTGCTTTGGAAACGGGTGGTGGCCAGCACTTTAGCAATTCTGCCGTTGAATCGCTCGATCATATCGTTGGTGGTCTGCGGCCGGCTGGTTTGGGGCAGCGACCCTGATCCGCTCCGTAAAGGCCATGTACCCCAGGGACCTTCTCTTCGCTGTCGCGAATTCACCTCGCCGTTGTCGGTGAGCAGGGTGTGGATTCGGTGGGGTACTTTGGTAATAGCTTCGTTGGGAAAGACACGGCTGCTACGGGCGGACTTCTTCTGCTAGATTGCGACATGAACATGGCGGGTGGTCCGGTTAATTACCACAAATAGATACCGGCGATTATTCTCACCGGGCACTTGTGCCCTATAGGGTATTTGTGGCGCCTATTTGATGTCCATGTGAACAAAGCGCGGCTCTTACCCTGGCGCTACGGTTACGCCGGGACGGAACAGGTAGCTCGTTGTTGCAATTGAAGCGCTATAGCCAAGCCATTTCGAGCGCCTGGCTCAGCAATGTGGAAGGGTTCAGTCGTCTACAATACTGGGCGGGATAACACCTGGCCAGCAGCCGTGAACATTAGAATTTGGCTGTTTCTGCATATACTGGTGCTGTCATTTCTTAAAGTATTACTTGAAGTGTGAGTTAATTCGCGTTGAAATAGCGAGATAAACCGAACTAACTGGAACATTACCAGTCATGGTTATTATGATTGTCAGTTCAGAAAACCACCTCACTTCAAGGGAAGCGGGCAGATGATAGTAAACCCTTTTTCAATAATTTCTTTGAATGCTCGTTCAGCCTTACGAGGTTGGTCATGGTCGCTATTGCTTGTCGCGTTCACGCTCGTGTTGGTTAGCGGTTGTGGCGGTGGTGGTGGCGGTGGCGGTGGCGCTCCAACGAATGTGACCGTGAACCCTGGTGGCGGTGGCGGTGGCGGTGGCGGTGGCGGTGGCGGTGGCGGTGCTGTGGGAGCTCGACGCCGACGGTCTGGCTCCGATCCACGCCGAGCTCGCCCGCAGTCTCGCGGCGCGCGGC
>JBPEXY010000055.1:0-3216 GCA_052031065.1 Immundisolibacteraceae bacterium
GGTAGCTGTCGCGGTAACGCCATAGAGAGCAGGGCAGTCGAGGCGATCATTAAGGTGGAGACCCAGAGGCAGACGACCAGACCGTAAGCCTGAAACAGCCAGCCGGAGAGTAGCGTGCCGATAAGTCGTCCCATCGCATTAGCCATGTAATAGAAGCCGACATCGAGGGAGACGCTATCGGCGCTGGCGTAACTGACAATCAGGTAACTGTGCAGGGACGAATTAACCGCAAACAGTGCACCAAAAAGCCCGAGACCGCTGAGTAGCACCAGTTGCAGGTTGTCGGAAACACCCATTGCCAGTGCAATAGCCGCCGGGGTCAGGGCCAGCAATAGTGCCCAGATAAATGCATCGCGGCCGTCGGGAACTCGTCCAGAGCGCACCCCGGTCAGACGTGGGGCGAGGGACTGAACGACACCATAGCCAATGATCCAGCTGGCCAGAAAGCCGCCCACCTGGGAATGGCTCCAACCCAGTTCGGCTGCGAGAAACACTGGCAGTGCAACCACAAACCAGACATCCCGTGCGCCAAACAGAAACAGCCGGCAGGCAGAAAGCTGGTTAACCGCCCGGCTTTTGGAAAAAATCTCGCTGAATTTAGGTTTGTTTTTTGCCTTGCCCAGATCCCGCTTAAGTAGCACCAGGCTTGATAACCAGACCAGCAGCAAAGCTGCGGCCATCACCCCAATAGCAGCGCGAAAACCGAACAGGGACAGGAGTAGCCCCCCGAGAAAGAAGCCACAACCTTTGAGCGCATTCTTGGATCCGGTGAGCAGAGCTACCCAGCGAAACAGTCGTCCTTCCGCACCATCTGTAACCAGCAGCTTGATCGAGCTTTTGGCGCTCATTTTATTCAGATCTTTGGCGATCCCGGAGAGACCCTGGGCACTCATGACCCAGGGAACCGTTAACAGTGCGGCGGGCACCAGCAGCATCGATAGTGCGATGACCTGCAGCAGCAAGCCTGCGTTCATGGTCATATTGAGGCCGAGCCGGGCGCCGATCCAGCCACCGACCAGATTGGTGACCACACCAAAAAACTCATAAAAGAGGAACAGTAACGCGATCTGCAGTGGTGTAAAACCGAGCTGATGAAAATGGAGCACCACGAGCATGCGCAGTGCACCATCAGTCAGGGTGAAAGCCCAGTAATTACCGGTGACCAGCAGGTACTGGCGCAGATTTTCTGTGTTAAGGGTCAATTCCGCCCTGCGGGAGAGTTTTAGTGAACTTAATGGCTGGCGATAATTTTACCGGCTAGCTCGACGATGCGGTTGGCGTAGCCCCATTCGTTGTCATACCAGGCAAAGATCTTGACGTGGGTCTGGTCGACTACCAGAGTAGAGAGCGCGTCGACCACGCTGGAGCGCGGATCGCCAATATAGTCGACCGACACCAGTGGCCGCTCTTCATAACCGAGGATGCCCGCCAGGGAGCCTTCAGCGGCGTGTTTCAGCAGCTCGTTGACCTCATCGCGTTCAGTCGGTCTCTGGACATCGAATACCATGTCAGTCAGCGAGGGACTGGTCAGCGGAACCCGAACTGCGTGGCCATCGAGTTTACCCTTAAGCTCCGGGAAAATCTCGATGATGGCGGTGGCCGATCCGGTGGTGGTGGGGATCAGGCTGTCGCTACAACTGCGAGCACGGCGCAGATCCTTGTGAGGGGCGTCGATAATGGTCTGGGTGTTGGTGAGCGCGTGAATGGTGGTTAACGAACCGCGGGCGATGCCCAGGTGTTCATGAATGACCTTGACCACCGGTGCCAGGCAGTTGGTGGTACAGGATGCGGCGGTGACTATCGGGTGATCGGCAAGGTCAAACAGGTGGTCGTTGACGCCAAGCACAACGTTTGCGACCCCCGCTTCCTTGACCGGTGCAGAGACCACTACCTGACTGATGCCCTGGTCGGCGTACCCCTGCAAGAGCTGGGTAGAGCGCATTCGTCCGGAGCATTCGAGCACCAGTTCGCAATCGCTCCAGTCGCTATCGGTAATGGTCGCCGAATGGGTAGTACGGATAGAGTGATTACCGATGGCAATACTTTCGCCATCCGCCGTCGCCTCCTGCTGCCAGCGACCCAGCGTCGAGTCAAAGTTCAGCAGATGGGCCATGGTGGGTGTATCAGCCCCGGGGTCGTTGATGTGTACGATCTCAAAATCTTGATTATTCCAGGCCGCTTTTAATGCAAGCCTGCCGATTCGACCAAATCCATTGATGCCAATGCGCATGGTGTGACTCCTGCCAGGGGAAGCTGGTGAGCTGGTGGGTTAACTATTTCAGATGCAACCAAAGTGATCAACAGAGGCTAAATAGCCTCTGTTACAGAAAGATTACAAACAGACGGTAACTGGATTTCAGGGGATGACCCAGGGAGGCAGCCTGCCGCTATAATTGTGCTGTCTCCTAGCGGTTATCCGGGGACGTTGCTGTCGCGGAATTGAGGCCATCTAGCGAACTGCTAAAGCTTGATTTTTTAAGGGCAGGCGGTGAAGCTTTGTCACTCGCATTCGAACGTAAAATAGCTGTCCTCATTTGACGCTCAATCTGAAACAGATGGATACCCCGGTAAACCTTTCTCTATCCTTTGACCCCGACTGCCGTCTCTGTCCCCGGCTTAGCGAGTTTCTTGACCAGGTGAAGTTGGACCAACCTGGTTACTTTGCTCGACCGGTACCGGCATTTGGCTGTGTTCGGCCTGATCTACTCATTGTTGGCCTGGCACCGG
Organism: Immundisolibacteraceae bacterium; assembly: GCA_052031065.1. Classification (GTDB taxonomy): domain Bacteria; phylum Pseudomonadota; class Gammaproteobacteria; order Immundisolibacterales; family Immundisolibacteraceae; genus JBPEXY01. The sequence goes on from JBPEXY010000055.1 coordinate 2,728, forward strand.
GCATGCACGGGGCCAATCGAACAGGGCGCCCGTTTACCGGTGATTATGCTGGTCTGCTGCTTTACCAGACCCTGCATGAATTTGGTTTTGCCAGTGCGCCCAATTCTGAGTCGGCGGACGATGGGCTGGTTCTAAACGGTGCACGCATTACCAACGCGGTGAAGTGTCTGCCGCCACAGAACAAACCGACCGGTGCGGAAATCAACTGCTGCAACCGCTACCTGCAGCAGGAACTAGAGCAGAGTAGTGCCCGGGTCATACTCGCTTTGGGCAAAATCGCCCACGATGCGGTGCTCAAAGCCACGAAAACTCGCCAGAAGGAGGCGCCATTCAGCCATGGCGGCGTGCATGAACTACCCGGCGAGCGGGTGCTGGTCGATTCCTACCACTGCAGTCGCTACAACCTGAACACCAGACGATTGACCGAATCGATGTTTCGCGAAGTGTTCGAGATTGCTAAAAACCACATAGGTCAGCTGCAGGGTCGTG
>JBPEXY010000056.1:0-2954 GCA_052031065.1 Immundisolibacteraceae bacterium
GTCGAGGATACCTCCCGCACCACCCAGGACATCATCGACAACTTCGGAGAAGAGGTTGGCGTTCTGGTCGAAGGGGTGACCAAAATCACCCAGGTCGATTTTGCCACCCGCCAGGAAGCCCAGGCGGCTTCATTTCGCAAAATGTTATTGGCCATGTCAGACGACCTGCGGGTCATTCTGATCAAACTGGCTGATCGGCTACACAACATGCGCACGCTGGAGCACCTGTCGCCGGAAAAAAGACGCCGAATCGCACGAGAGACCCTGGAGATTTTTGCCCCCATAGCCAACCGGCTGGGGATGCATAAATTCCGTCTGGAACTGGAGGACCTTGGCTTCAAGGCTCTCTACCCGATGCGCTATCGGATACTCAACGAAGCAGTACGCAAGGCGCGCGGCAACCGTTCAGACCTGCTGCACACTATCGAACAGTCGCTGATAGAACGACTTGACCAGGAAGGGATTATCTATCGCATCCAGGGTCGGGAGAAACACCTCTACAGCCTTTACCGCAAAATGAAGCAGAACCATGTCAGCTTCAACGAGGTTTTTGATCTGTTTGCCCTGCGCCTCGTCGTTGACCAGGTTGATACCTGTTATCGTACCCTCGGCGTAGTCCACAACACCTTCAAACCGATTCAGCGCAAATTCAAAGACTACATTGCAATACCCAAGTCCAATGGCTATCAGTCGCTGCACACCAGCCTGATCAGCCAGTTCGGTGTACCGGTGGAGGTGCAGATTCGTACCGAAGAGATGGATCTGGTGGCAAATGACGGTATCGCCGCCCACTGGCTCTACAAATCAGCCGAAGACAGCCGCGGTACCCGTGCTCATCAGCGGGCGCGGGAATGGCTCTCCGGTATTCTCGAACTACAACAGCAGACCGGTGACGCAGAAGAATTCCTGGAACACGTTAAAGTCGACCTGTTCCCTGATGAGGTTTATGTCTTTACTCCGAGAGGCGACATTCTCGAACTCCCTGCCCACGCTACGGTGGTCGATTTTGCCTATACGGTCCATTCCGATATCGGCAACCACTGTGTAGCCGCGAGCATCAACGGTCGCATGGTGCCACTGAGTACGCGGTTAAGCACGGGCTCGCAGGTGGAAATCATTACCTCTGAGGCGGCGACCCCCAACCCGCTCTGGCTTAATTTCGTAGTCACCAGCAAGGCTCGTGCGGAAATTCGCCATGTTCTGAAGAACCTGAACCACCGCCAGGCGGTTGAGCTTGGGCAACGACTGCTCAGACAGCAGTTGATGAAGCTGAAGCTGGAAATCGACATAAAGGAGCTCGGCGAAAACCAGGAAGCATTGCAAGCACTACAGGTAGATTCTCTTGATACGCTTCTGGAAGCAATCGGACTGGGTAATCAAATCGCACTGGTAGCTGCGCAGCGATTGGCCAATTTTTACCAGCTGCAGCCGCAACCGCGAGGCGATGGCCTGCGCGGGGCCCTTGCGCGGGTAGCGCCGTGGATCAAACAACCAGCCCCGACACCGGTAGCCATCAACGGCAGCGAGGGGGTAGTGGTCTCCTACGCCCGCTGCTGCAGACCCATACCTGGGGACCGGGTACATGGGTTTGTCACCGCCGGCAAAGGCATCGTCGTGCATACCGATAACTGCCCGAATATTCTTGAATACCGCAACCTCCCCGAACGCTGGATTGAGGTCAACTGGGATCAGAGCGATGATCGCCAGTACCCGGTGGATATTCGAGTCGTGACAGTAAACCGCCGGGGTGCGCTTGCGACCATCTCCAGCACCATCGCTGATGCCGACGCCAATATCGACGCCGTCAACATCGAAAACCATGACGGCTATAACTCGGTGGCCAACTTCACCATTGAAGTGAATGACCGAATTCATCTGGCTCAGTTAATGCGCCGGCTCAAGTCGTTGAATGAAGTTATTCGCATCACCCGAAAAAGAGGATAAATGATGTCTCGAACAGCCGTCTCAACAACTAACGCGCCCGCCGCCATTGGCCCTTATTCCCAGGCAATACGTAGCGGAGACACCGTCTATCTTTCCGGACAGATTCCCCTTGTGCCGGAAACCGGGGAGCAGGTGGGGGGGGATATATCCGCGCAGATCAACCAGGTTTTCGACAATCTCCAGGCGGTCGCCGAAGCTGCTGGCGGTTCGCTTGATGACGCGGTCAAGATCAACGTTTTCCTTGTTGACCTGACCCACTTCCCGCTGGTTAACCAGGTCATGGAAGAACGTCTCAGCCAGCCCTATCCGGCACGCGCTGCGGTGCAGGTTGCGGCACTTCCGAAAGGGGTCGATGTCGAAGCTGATGCCATACTGGTGTTAAACAATCCTGCGACCTGACCGCCAGCAAGATTCATCATGGCGCGACAGCAAATGTCCGCTGAACTGGAGCTTACTCCAGTCACTACCCTCAAAGGGGTCAGTGACAAAATGGCAATCAAGCTGGCCCGGTTACAGATTGCAACCCTACAGGATCTGCTGTTCCACCTACCCATCCGCTATGAAGATCGTACGCGTCTATCACCGATCGGCGCTCTGCAACCAGGAATCAGCGCTCAGGTAGAGGCAACCGTGGAGGCGGCCGATGTGGTGTTCCGACGACGCCGTTCTCTGCTGGTCAAAGCCAGCGACGGCACCGGTACACTGACACTACGCTTTTTCCACTTCACCAATCAGCAGCGACAGCAATTCCAACCCGGCCAGAAACTTCTCTGCTTTGGCGAACCGAGACGCGGTGCCAATTCGATAGAAATGGTTCATCCCGAGTACCGCTTGCTGACAGAGGGACTCGATGCACCGCTCTCGGAGCAACTGACTCCGATTTACCCTGCCACTGAAGGGGTACAACAGCGCACCCTCAGACGCCTGACCGACCAGGTCCTTGATAACCATTTGCACAGGGTCAGAGAGTGGTTACCGGGCGATCTGATCGATAACGGGCAGTTACCATC
>JBPEXY010000057.1:0-5399 GCA_052031065.1 Immundisolibacteraceae bacterium
CCGTAGCCGAGTTCTTTCATGAGTCGGGTCGGTGCATTGCGAATAGATAGCGGCGGTTCCAGCGATCCACTCTGTTTTGCCAGTGTAGTTGCCTCGCCAAAGGCACTGTAGGTGGCATTGCTCTTGGCCGCGCAGGCCAGGTAGATCACCGCCTGCCCCAGCGCCAGTTCGCCTTCTGGAGAACCGAGCCGCTCATAGGCCTCAACCGCGTTGAGCACCAGTTGCAGCGCGCGAGGGTCAGCGTTGCCAATATCCTCGCTAGCCATGCGGATCATGCGCCGGCCAATGTAGAGCGGATCGCAGCCCCCATCGACCATTCGCGCAAACCAGTAGAGCGCGGCATCGGGGGAAGAACCACGCACGGCTTTATGCAGCGCGGAAATCTGGTCGTAAAAGGCTTCGCCCTGGTTATCAAACCGGCGCAGCGATCCACCGGCCAGTTCCGCCAGCAACTCGTCGGTCACTTTGCCACCGCCGGCTGCGGCCATCTCCACCGCCAGTTCCAGCAGATTCAGGGTACGGCGGGCATCACCATCGGCCATCGCGGCGATGCGCCGCTTCTGTTGGTCCGCGACCATTACCGTGGTGCCGGCGAGTCCGCGTTGCGGCGTGGTCAGCGCCCGGTCGATCAGCGCTACCAGATCCTCCACCGCCAGTGCCCGCAGCACATAGACCCGGCTGCGCGAGAGCAGTGCATTGTTGAGTTCGAACGAGGGGTTCTCGGTGGTGGCACCGACGAAGACCACGGTGCCATCCTCAACGTGGGGCAGGAAAGCATCCTGCTGGGCTTTGTTGAAACGGTGCACCTCGTCCACAAACAGCAGTGTGGCGCGGTTGAGCAGCCGTCGGCGCTCCCGCGCAGTCTGCACCGCAGCGCGGATCTCCTTAACCCCGGCAAGCACGGCGGAGAGGCTGACAAACTCTGCCTGACTGGCGTTGGCAATGATCTTTGCCAGCGTGGTTTTACCGGTACCGGGCGGTCCCCAGAACACCAGTGAATGAAGCGCGTCCTGCTCGATCATACGGCGCAGCGGACCCTCTGGCCCCAGCAGGTGCTGCTGGCCGGCAAACTCTTCGAGGGTTTGTGGGCGCATGCGGTCGGCCAGCGGACGACCGGCTAAATCTGCTTCACTCTGCTTTGCATCTGTCGTCGAAGCATTGCCTGGTATCGATTCAGCTGCCGGGTCAGCTGGCGGGTCAACTGCTGGGTCGGCGGGCAGCGTGTCGAACAGGCTGTTCTGGTTCTGGTTCAAGTCCTGGCTCCGGTCGCTACTCACCCGGCCCCCTGCAGTGGTCGCCCCAGGGGGCACAACGCGATTGCGCGTTTACTGATACACCACATCGACGCCATCCGGCGGTTGAAACTGGAACAGCGCTGCATCCAGTTCGCTGTTGACCTGCTGGGTGGCAAACTCAAAGCGGGAGGTCACCCCCAGTGCGTCCTCCACCTCCAACAGCACCAGGGTCTGCTGATCAAACTGCAGCCGCACCTTGCTCACCGATGAGTTCTGCGCCAGCGGCAGTAACTGGTACTGGTCATCGTCGATACGGGTAACCGTAAACCGTTCACTTACATCGCGGCCGCTGCCGAGCAGCAGACTGGCGACATCATCCCCCTGCTCATCGAGCGCACGCACGATTACCTGATCGAGATCGGGATCGAACAGCCAGACGGTTTCGCCGTCGGCGACGATCAGCTGTTCATAGGGCTGCCGGTAGTGCCAGCGGATGCGATCAGGGCGCTGCACCCAGAACTGGCCACTGCGAAACTCAGCATCCGCCAGCCCGGGGTCACCAATGATGGTCTGCGTGAAGCTGCCGTGCAGGGTGGTCACCTGTTGCTGAAAACGGCTGAGCCGTTCGAAGCCGCCGGCAGCCTCCTCGCTTTGTACCGCAGCCGGATTAAAGCTCAGACAGGTGACGAGGCAAAGAACCTGTAAGGGCAGGTTAAACAGTTTTTTCATCAGTGGTTGGAGTCAGATTTCCGGTGGTGGTTCAGCAAGAATTTCCCGCGAGCCGTTGCTGCGTAGCGGACCGACCACCCCCTGGCGCTCCATCTCCTCGACCAGCCGCGCGGCGCGGTTATAGCCAATACGCAGCTGACGCTGCACGCCGGAAATCGAGGCCTTGCCGCTGGTGGTAACGATATAGACCGCCTTGTCGTAAAGCTCATCTTCGGGTGCGCCTTCCTCGCTGCCGTCCATCGGTTCGAAGCCGCTGCCCTGCTCCGGTCCACCGCTGGTGATCGATTCGATATATTCCGGCTCACCCTGGGTCTTCAGTGCAGAGACCACCTTGTGCACCTCCTCGTCGGAGACGAAGGCGCCGTGGACACGTTCAAGAAAGCTGGTACCGGGAGCCAGGTAGAGCATGTCACCATGACCAAGCAGTGCTTCAGCCCCCATCTGGTCAAGAATGGTGCGGGAGTCGATTTTCGAAGAGACCTGAAAGGCGATGCGGGTCGGAATATTGGCCTTGATCAACCCGGTAATCACATCCACCGACGGCCGTTGCGTAGCCAAGATCAGGTGAATACCGGCGGCACGCGCTTTCTGCGCCAGACGCGCGATCAGCTGCTCCACTTTTTTACCCACCAGCATCATCATGTCGGCCAGTTCATCGACCACAATAACGATGAATGGCAGTTCCTGACAGTAGACCACCTCCGGTTCGACCGGCTCGTCGTCGGCAAACAGCGGCGCGGGCGGCGGTGGCGGAAACGGGTCGGGGATCGGCTCGCCTTTGGCAGCAGCCTCCTTCACCTTGCGGTTGTAGCCGGCAATATTGCGCACACCAAGCGCCGACATCAGCCGGTAGCGGCGGTCCATTTCGTAGACGGCCCACTGCAAAGCGCTGAACGCCTCGTTCATGTCGGTTACTACTGGTGTCAGCAGGTGGGGAATGCCGTCGTAAACTGACAGTTCGAGCATTTTCGGGTCGATCATGATCAGTCGAACCTGCTCAGGGGTTGCCTTGTAGAGCAGGCTCAGAATCATGGCGTTGATCGCGACCGACTTACCCGAACCGGTGGTGCCGGAAACCAGCAGGTGAGGCATTTTGCCAATATCGGCCACCGACACCGACCCCTGGATATCCTTGCCCAGCGCCAGTGTCAGTACTGAATCGGACTGGTCAAACACTTTTGAGCGCAGCACTTCGCTCAACCGAACCATCTCGCGGCGTTCGTTGGGAATTTCGATGCCGACAGTCGATTTTCCCGGCAGCACTTCGATAACGCGCACGCTGCTGACCGACAGTGCCCGCGCCAGGTCGGTGGAAAGGTTGGTGATTTTGCTCGCTTTCAGGCCGGGCGCCGGTTCCAGCTCAAATCGGGTTACCACCGGACCCGGAATCACTGCGACGACCGAAACCTCAATGCCAAACTCTTCGAGTTTTATCTCCACCCGATCCGAAAGGGCTTTCAGTGCCGCCTCCGAGTACTGAAACTCACTCGCTTCGACATCATCGAGCAGGTCGAGAGCCGGCAAACTGAATTCACCCTCTACTTTGGTGAACATCTCTATCTGTTTTTCGCTCTGTACCCGATCACTGGGCGGTGGTGTCTTGATCACCGGTTCGATTCGGACCGGCTCGCGGTTTTCGATTTTCAGTTCGCGGGCAGTGGCTCTTTTTTGTCGCTCATCGCGGGCACGGTTGCCTTCGGTCTGATCCGCACGCTGGCGCAGCTTGCTGACCAGCCAGCCAATGCCAAACAGGGTTCGAGCGCCGACAACCTCGGTAACGCGCAGCCACGAGAGCCCGGTAAGCCAGGTAACGCCAGTAAGTAGCAGCACCAGCAGAAACAGGGTGCCACCGACCATGCCAAAGCGATCAACCCAGAACGCGCCCATCTCCAGCCCGAGCACACCACCCGGCCCTTCCGGCAGAGTGAGCGCGACGGCGAAATGGAGCGTCGCCAGGCCGCACCCACCAATCCACAGCAGCAACAGCCCGACCGACTGGAAGATGAAGCGCCGATGGTTGAAGACAATACCGCTGCCGCGCGAAGCGCTATAGAGCCAGTAGCCGAACCAGGCGAGCAGCACCGGTATGACCAGCGCAAACGCGCCGATGAGATAGAAGGTCAGGTCGGCAACCCAGGCTCCGGCAGGACCACCGAGGTTGGTGGTCTCTTCACCACAGCCGCTGTGGGACCAGGACGGGTCACAGGGGTCGAAACTGGCCATCGCCAGCGCAATGAAAAGCGCTGCCGCCACACAGAGCAGCAATGCGCCCTCGCGCAGCCCACGGGCGATGCGATAGCCATCATGCTCTTCAAGAATCGTTTTGGACGCCTGGGACATTAAATCAGTTTGCGATCCGGTATCTGTTCGGCCATCAGTTGTGAGGGAGTTTGACCAGTCATGAACTATCGGCGTGTTAGCCGATGCTACCTTGCGTTAAAGACCTGTCCCACAGTTTATCTATCAATCGGTGCTGTCATTCGATCAGGGGTAACGTAACGGGTCTGTGACTGCTCGCGACGAATTGTAGCTGAACCACCCTGCCGCTGCAGATTGGCCATTGCACCAAAAAAGGCGCCTTCAAACCGGCAGGAGTTCTACATCAAATCGTACCGATTAGGTAACATATCCTACTGATGGTGCCGCCGGGCGCCGCTCCTCCTTCCAGCCCGGCACGACGAGCCAACCGCCAGTCTTGCCATCCTTTTTCAACCCATCCAACTTCAGGATTATCAGCCATGGCTGAAGTGCGCCACTGTCGACTTCTCATTCTCGGTTCCGGCCCCGCTGGATACAGCGCTGCAGTTTATGCTGCGCGCGCCAATCTGGAGCCAGTGTTGATTACCGGCATCGAACAGGGTGGCCAGTTGATGACGACGACCGATGTTGACAACTGGCCAGGCGACCATGAGGGAGTGCTCGGACCGGAATTGATGGAGCGGATGCGCCAGCACGCAGAACGTTTTGGCACCGAAATGGTGTTTGACCATATCCACACCGCCCATTTAAAGCAGCGCCCGTTCCTTCTGGAGGGCGACTCCGGCCACTACAGTTGTGACGCGCTGATTATTGCGACCGGTGCCAGCGCCCAGTACCTGGGGCTGGAGTCGGAACAGGCATTTATGGGTCGTGGTGTTTCCGCCTGCGCCACCTGCGACGGCTTCTTTTATAAAGGCCAGGAAGTGGCGGTCATTGGCGGTGGCAACACCGCGGTGGAAGAGGCACTTTATCTGGCCAACATTGCTGACAAGGTGACCGTCGTCCACCGCCGCGACAAGTTTCGCTCGGAGAAAATCCTTTCCGACCGGTTAATTGAGCGCAGCCGCAGCGGCAATGTAGAGATTGTCTGGAACCACACCCTGGAAGAGGTGCTGGGCGACGACAGCGGCGTTACCGGGATGCGTATCCGCGCTACTGCAGGTGACACCACCCGCG